>CATXSD010000001.1 GCA_958402075.1 Mediterranea massiliensis
GGCGCTTCTTCGAACAGATGCTCTACGAGGCCAACGTGGTGGGTACGCCGGGCGTAGGTTTCGGCCCCAGCGGCGAAGGCTTTATCCGCCTGACCGCCTTCGGCCGGCACGACGACTGCGTGGAAGCCATGAAGCGCATCCGCAAATGGATGGCCTGACCGAACGGTCCCGCCACATCCGCACAGTCAATGAGTGAATAAGAGTATAGCGCGACTACTATAACGAACGGCTTCCGGCCCGATCAACCGGAAGCCACCCAGATTTATTCATTCAATTAGAAACGGCAATGAAAACGAAGATCAACTGGAGCAAGAGCTTCACCATTGCAGCTCTGCTCGCGGCCGGGATTCCATCCATGGCCAACGCACAAGACAAAGTGAAAGCATCGGCAGGCGGCGACATCGTCAGCAGTTACATCTGGCGAGGCACCGATTGCGGCGGAATCAGCATCCAACCCCATCTGTCGGTTGCCTACAAAGGTTTCTCACTGGGAGCCTGGGGGTCGGTCGGACTCAATGCGGAAGACACGAAAGAGATGGACTTCATCCTCGGCTATACCCACGGCGGACTGAGCCTGGCCCTGACGGACTACTGGTTCTTTCCTTCGGACGAGAGCCAACAGATCGGCTACTTCAAGTATGCCGCCCACAACACACAACACGTTTTTGAAATAACAGCCGGATATGACTTCGGCGTCATGGGCATCAGCTGGAACACGAACTTTGCAGGGTCGGACTATCACAACGCCGACGGCAAACGCTCCTACTCCACCTACATCGCCCTGACGGCTCCCTTCAAACTGGCAGGCCTCGACTGGAATGCCGAAGTGGGACTGACGCCCTGGGAAGGAGCCTACGCCGACAAGTTCAACGTGACCAACCTTTCGCTGAAAGCGTCGAAAGAACTCCCTGTCACCAAGAAGTTCTCACTCCCGCTCTTCGCACAGGTGGTGTTCAATCCCTATACGCAAGGAGCCTACTTCGTATTCGGACTGAGTTTATAGGACACATTACAAACACACTAACAAGTATAATAGGTATGAAAAAGATTGAAGCAATCATCCGTAAGACAAAATTCGAGGACGTGAAGGAAGCACTCCTCGAAGCGGACATCGAATGGTTCTCTTACTATGACGTAAGAGGCATCGGAAAGTCCAGGCAGGCACGCATCTACCGAGGCGTGATGTATGACACCAGTTCCATCGAACGCATCCTCGTATCCATCGTGGTGCGCGACAAGAATGTGGAAAAGACGGTGAATGCCATCCAGAAAGCCGCCTGGACAGGTGAAATAGGCGACGGACGCATCTTTATCGTCCCCATCGAGGACGCTATCCGCATCCGTACGGCCGAACGCGGCGACATCGCATTATTTAACGCAGAACAAGAAAAATAAAACTCACAGACGTATGAAAACTTACAGAAAGTGCCGCCGTTCCTGGCTAAGCACAGCCCTCACCATATGCCTGCTGCTGGGCAGCACAGCTGCCTTTGCAGGCGAAGCGGACGAAGCCGCAACCACCGACACGATGGCCGAACTGGCCACAGGTATCGATACCGTTTGGATGCTTCTGGCAGCCATGCTCGTATTCTTCATGCAGCCAGGCTTCGCACTGGTCGAAGCCGGATTTACACGCACCAAAAACACCGGCAACATCCTGATGAAGAACTTCGTAGACTTCATGCTGGGTTCGTTGCTCTTCTGGTTCATCGGTTTCGGACTGATGTTCGGAGCCGGCGGATTTATTGGAATGCCCCATTTCTTCGACCTTTCGTTTCTGGACACCCGACTTCCCCGCGAAGGATTCCTGATTTTCCAGACCGTCTTCTGCGCCACTTCGGCCACCATCGTATCGGGTGCCATGGCCGAACGCACCAAATTCTCCATGTACGTGGTCTACACCATCGCCATCAGCGTATTGATTTATCCCGTTTCCGGTCATTGGACCTGGGGAGGCGGCTGGCTGACCAATGGTGAAGAGGGTTCGTTCATGATGAATCTGTTCGGCACCACGTTCCACGACTTTGCCGGATCTACGGTGGTTCATTCCGTAGGCGGATGGATTGCCCTCGTAGGCGCCGCTATCCTGGGTCCCCGTATCGGGAAATACGGAAAAGACGGCCGTTCCAAAGCCATTCCCGGCCACAACCTCACGATTGCCGCGCTGGGTGTATTCATCCTCTGGTTCGGCTGGTTCGGCTTCAACCCCGGCTCACAGCTGGCTGCTTCGACAACCAATGACCAGACAGCCATCTCGCACGTCTTCCTGACGACCAACCTTGCAGCTTGCGCCGGTGGTTTCGCCGCCCTCGTCACCAGCTGGATCAAATACCGCAAACCGTCGCTCTCACTCACCCTGAACGGCATTTTGGCCGGTCTGGTCGGCGTCACGGCCGGTTGCGACTGTGTATCGGCAGGAGGTGCCGCCATCATCGGACTTATCTGTGGCATACTGATGATCTTTGCAGTAGAGTTCATCGACAAGGTCTTGAAAATAGACGATCCCGTTGGTGCCAGCTCCGTACACGGTGTATGCGGCTTCACAGGTACCATCCTGACAGGACTCTTCTCGACCAGCGAAGGTCTGTTCTACGGTGCCGGCTGGGGATTCCTCGGTGCACAGCTTTTCGGTGCCCTGGTCGTAGGAGCCTGGGCTGCAGCGATGGGCTACATCATCTTCAAGCTGCTCGACAAGATACACGGCCTGCGAGTTCCGGCACGCGTTGAGGAAGAAGGCCTTGACATCTACGAACACGGAGAGTCGGCCTACAACTAATCCAAACACATCCGGTTCCACAAGCAGACAGACAACAAGGCCGCTTGCGGAACCGGGTAAAGAACAAATAAATTAAGAACGAATAAAAACAGAAAACCAACACTTACTATTTCAAACCAATAAAGAAACAAGTAATTATGTCAAAGTTAAGATTTAGAGTAGTGGAAACGGCCTTCAAAAAGAAGCCCGTTCCCGTAGAGATTCCCAAAGAACGTCCGTCGGAATACTTCGCAAAGTATGTATTCAACCGGGAAAAAATGTTCAGATACCTGCCCAGCAAGGTATATGACAAACTGGTGGACGTTATTGACAACGGTGCCCCGCTGGACCGTAGCATCGCTGATGAAGTAGCTGCCGGCATGAAGAAGTGGGCCATCGAAATGGGAGCCACCCACTACACCCACTGGTTCCATCCGTTGACCGAAGGTACGGCCGAAAAGCACGATGCATTCGTGGAACACGACGGCAAGGGCGGCATGATGGAAGAGTTTACCGGCAAACTGCTCGTCCAGCAGGAACCTGATGCATCCAGCTTCCCCAACGGCGGTATCCGCAACACGTTCGAAGCACGCGGCTATTCGGCCTGGGATCCTTCCTCACCAGCCTTTATCGTAGACGACACACTGTGTATCCCGACCATCTTCATCGCGTATACGGGTGAATCGCTTGACTACAAGGCTCCGCTGCTCAAAGCCTTGCGCGCCGTTGACAAAGCAGCAACCGATGTCTGCCACTATTTCAATCCCGACGTCAAGAAGGTCAATGCCTACTTGGGCTGGGAACAGGAATACTTCCTGGTAGATGAAGGCCTCTACGCCGCCCGCCCCGACCTGCTGATGACCGGCCGTACACTGACCGGACACGACTCTGCCAAGAACCAGCAGCTGGAAGACCACTACTTCGGCGCCATTCCTCCCCGCGTGGCTGCCTTCATGAAAGAACTTGAAATCGAAGCCCTCAAGCTGGGTATCCCTGTCAAGACCCGCCACAACGAGGTAGCTCCCAATCAGTTTGAGCTGGCACCTATCTACGAAGAATGTAACCTGGCAGTTGACCACAACATGCTTATCATGGCCCTGATGCGTAAGATTGCCCGTAACCACGGCTTCCGCGTACTGCTTCACGAGAAACCCTTCAAGGGAGTCAACGGTAGCGGCAAGCACAACAACTGGTCTCTGGGTACCGATACCGGCATACTGCTGATGGCGCCGGGCAAGACTGCTGAAGACAATCTGCGTTTCATCACCTTTATCGTGAACACACTGATGGCCGTCTACCGTCACAACGGTTTGTTGAAGGCCAGCATCTCCAGCGCTACCAACGCCCATCGTCTGGGCGCCAACGAAGCACCTCCCGCAATCATCTCTTCTTTCCTGGGCAAGCAGCTTTCACAGGTACTGGCCCATATCGAGGAGAGCGACAAGGACGAACTTATCAGCCTGAGCGGCAAGCAGGGCATGAAATTGGACATTCCGCAGATTCCCGAACTGCTCATCGACAATACCGACCGTAACCGTACGAGTCCCTTCGCCTTCACCGGCAACCGCTTTGAGTTCCGTGCCGTAGGTTCGGAAGCCAACTGCGCCAGCGCGATGATCGCCCTCAACGCGGCCCTGGCCGAACAGCTCACCGACTTCAAGCACGACGTGGATGCCCTTATCGAGAAAGGTGAAGACAAAGTGTCGGCTATCCTCGACGTAATCCGTCGTGACCTGAAAATCTGCAAGCCCATCCACTTCGACGGCAACGGTTATAGCGAAGAATGGAAGGCCGAAGCTGCCCGCCGCGGTCTGGACTGCGAAACCAGCGTACCTGTCATCTTCGACAACTACCTGAAGGAAGACAGCATCGCCATGTTCGAAAAGACAGGCGTCATGACCCGCAAGGAGCTTGAAGCCCGCAACGAAGTGAAGTGGGAAATGTATACCAAGAAGATTCAGATTGAGGCACGTGTATTGGGCGACCTTGCCATGAACCATATCATCCCTGTTGCCACACAATATCAGACGGAACTGGTGGACAACGTATATAAGATGAACGGATTGTTCCCTGCCGAAAAGGCTGCCAAACTCTCGGCCAAGAACCTGGAACTTATCGAGGAAATTGCCGACCGCACTGCCTTCATCAAGGAACATGTCGATGCCATGATTGAATCCCGCAAGGTGGCCAACAAGCTGGACAACGAGCGTTCGAAAGCAGTGGCTTACCACGATTACATCGTGCCGATGATGGAAGAAATCCGCTATCACATCGACAAACTTGAATTGATAGTTGACAATCAGATGTGGACACTGCCCAAATACAGAGAGCTGTTGTTTATCCGATAGAAAACTTGATTTTCTTTATTAGTTGTTTTAAGTTAGCAAGAGGGAAGGCGGCCGTGAGGGCTATCTTCCCTCTTCATTTTTTCGTTAATAAGCCTCAAATATCCACTCCATAACCTTCCTGCTATTGCCTATTTCAGAAACAATCTTCATATTTGTAACGATTACAATATATTATTCATCCATTAACAAGTCAAGACATGAAAAAAATCATTTGGATTCTATTGGTTGCATGGACATGTTCGGCAACCGCCATCGCCCAACAAGCAAACTATCAACTTTCCAGTCACATACTGGACATCAACCGGGGACAACCGGCCTCTGGAGTCAAAATCAGCCTCTCCAAACTACAGGACAACCACACCTGGCAGATGATAGACGAAAAGCTGACGGATGAAAATGGAAGGGTCAAAGACTTCCTGAAAGAAGGGACTACCGACCATCGGGGTATCTACAAGCTGACCTACCACATCAGCCCTTATTTTGAGTCCCTGCACCAATCGTCCTTCTACCCGTTCATTGAAGTGGTCTTCGAAATAAAGGACAACAAGCATTATCATGTCCCCATTACCTTGTCACCCTATGGTTACTCTACCTACCGCGGTAACTGAACCTTGACAACATCCCGTTTGAGGGACTTGACAGAAACTGTATCTACCTGCAAGTACCATCCTCAATTACTTCACAAAAAAAATCAGAGATTTACATCACGTAAATCTCTGATTATCAATAAGAGCGGCAAGCGGGACTCGAACCCGTGACCCTCAGCTTGGGAAGCTGATGCTCTACCAACTGAGCTACTGCCGCCTGTCGAAATCTTTGTCTTTACAAACAGATCTTTTCACAAAGCGGAGGCAAAGATAGATACTTTTTTGTGAAAAGCAATAGCTGTATTCATAAAATCTTGTATTTTTGTTTCCCGTTATAGAAATAAAACTTATGAAACGGATTGTTTTGATTACGGGAGGAGCCCGTTCGGGCAAAAGCAGTTATGCGGAGAAGATGGCATTATCTCTCTCTCCTACACCCGTTTATATGGCTACAGCACATATCTGGGACGAAGAATTCAGACAACGAGTCATACGGCATCAACAACGAAGAGGTCCCGAATGGACCAACATTGAGGAAGAAAAGGAATTGAGCCGTCATCGGGTAGAAGGAAGAGTCGTCCTGATAGACTGTGTGACCCTGTGGTGTACCAACTTCTTTTTTGCCCTGAACAGCGATGTGGATGCGGCCCTTCAGGCAGTCCGTGAAGAATTTGACCGACTGACCCGACAAGATGCCACGTTCCTGTTCGTCACCAACGAAATAGGATGCGGCGGAACTTCGGAGAACGAAATCCAGCGCAAGTTCACCGACCTGCAAGGTTGGGTGAACCAATACATCGCCTCGAAAGCCGATGAAGTGATGCTGATGGTATCGGGAATTCCTGTAAAAATAAAATAGAACAAGATATTGTATGAAGACTTTTCAAATTGTAAGTCCGGACGACCAGATGCGCCCGGCCATTGTAGACAAAATCAATAACCTGACGAAGCCGAAAGGCTCGTTGGGACGGCTGGAAGAAATAGCCTTGCAAGTGGCACTGATTCAGCAGACCCTGACACCCACGTTACAGAAACCGCAGAACATCATCTTTGCCGCCGACCACGGCATTGTAGAGGAAGGTGTCAGTCTGTCGCCCAAAGAAGTGACCTGGCAACAACTGAGCAACTTTCTGCATGGAGGAGCCGGAGTGAACTTTCTCTGCCGCCAACACGGGTTCCAATTGAAACTGGTCGATGCGGGAGTGGATTATGACCTGCCCTACGAACAAGGCATCATCAACATGAAAGTACGCCGCGGTACTGCCAACTACCTCCATGAAGCAGCCATGACGGAAGCCGAAATGGAACTTTGTCTGGAACGCGGAGCCGAAGTCGTACGTCGCTGCCACGAAGAAGGAAGCAATGTCCTGAGTTTCGGCGAAATGGGTATCGGCAACACTTCTTCTTCCTCCATGTGGATGACCTACTTCACCGGCATCCCCTTGGAAGAATGCGTCGGTGCCGGCAGCGGGCTGGACCGTGCAGGTATCCGACACAAATATGAGGTATTGAAAAAAAGCATGGAAAACTACCACGGCGATGGTTCGACACGCGACATCCTGCGCTATTTCGGCGGACTGGAAATGGTCATGGCTGTCGGTGCCATGCTGCAGGCAGCCGAACTGAAGATGCTGATCCTGGTGGACGGCTTCATCATGACCAACTGCATACTGGCCGCCAGCCGGCTGTATCCGGAAGTCATGGACTATGCCATCTTCGGACATTGCGGCGACGAAACCGGGCATAAACTGGTATTGGATTATCTGCAAGCCAAACCTTTGTTGAATTTAGGATTGAGACTGGGCGAAGGGACTGGTGCCATCTGCGCTTATCCCATTGTGGACTCCGCTGTACGCATGATCAACGAAATGGACAACTTTGCCCATGCATCCATCACCAAATATTTCTAAACGATGAATTTTCTGGCTGCACTGATATTCTTTACACGCCTGCCCTTCTGGAAAATCAAGGAAGTACCGGCCGAATGCTTCAAGCATGTAGTGCCTTACTGGCCTTTGGTAGGATGGCTTACGGGAGGCATCATGGCGGGTGTGCTTTGGTTGGCCACCCAAGTATTGCCCTTGCCCCAAGCCTGGTTGGTGGCCATCGTAGCCCGCCTGCTGGTAACCGGTTGTCTGCACGAAGACGGACTGGCCGACTTCTTCGACGGTTTTGGCGGCGGAACCACACGCGAACGCATCCTGGCCATCATGAAAGATTCCCACATCGGCACCTACGGCGTGGCAGGGCTTATCTTTTACTTCCTGCTGTTGTGGCAATTACCGCTATCCCTTCCGTTCCCCGTATTGTGCGCACTGGCACTTTGCGGCGACTGCTGGAGCAAGTTCTGTGCCTCCCAGATCATCAACTACCTGCCCTATGCCAGACCTGAAGCCGAAAGCAAGGCTAAGGTCGTGTACAGCGGCATGAGCCGGGGCGAACTCATCACGGCCTTTGTCAGTGGCATTCTACCACTGCTTTTCCTGCTTCCGCTGCATGCATGGCCGGCCACGGTAGCGCCGATGTTCGCTTTTCTGCTGATACTCCGCCTGCTGAAGAAACGGTTGCAAGGCTATACAGGAGATTGCTGCGGAGCCATGTTCCTGTTGTGTGAATTATCCTTTTATCTTTGTGCTGTAGTAATATGGAACTTATATTGATACGCCACACCTCGGTCGACGTACCGCCGGGTGTATGTTACGGGCAGACCGATGTGCCCTTGAAATCGACTTTCGAACAAGAAGCTGAGATAACACTTGCCAACCTGAATGGCATACTGTCTGACGGAAAAATGCCCGACCACATTTATACCAGCCCACTGACTCGCTGTGTCCGTCTGGCCGAGTACTGCGGTTATCCCGATGCCGAACGTGACCGGCGCATCATGGAAATCAATTTCGGTGCCTGGGAAATGAAGCCGTTTGATCATAACGACGACCCAAGATTGCAGGAGTGGTATGCCGACTACCTGAACGTGGCCGCTACCGGAGGCGAATCGTTTGCCATGCAATACGAAAGAGTCAGTCATTTTCTGGACGAATTAAAACAAAAGCCCTGGCAACGTGTCCTCCTCTTCGCCCACGGTGGCGTACTGATTTGTGCACAGATTTATGCAGGACTCATTAAGGCCGAAGAAGCCTTCAGCTCCCTGACCCCTTACGGAGGCATGATCCGGGTAACGGTATAACCCGTACCTCAGACCAACAGCCGGGCTGCCAGCGTAAGCACAACAAGCAGAATCATCAGCGCCTCAGCACGGCGGTTGATGCGGATAGCCACCTGCATGTCCCGAGTCGTCAACAGACGATTGTTCTGTCCGATAAACGGTTTCCACACTTCCTCACCAAAGTAGATGTGAGGTCCTCCGAAACGACAGTCCAAGATACCGGCCAACGCAGATTCCGGGTAACCGGAATTGGGGCTGGCGTGCCGGCTGCCATATCGGGCCACAAACGCCAGCAGCGACAATCGTCCAGACGCCAATACCATCAGCAAAGCCGTCAGACGGGCCGGTATATAGTTGGCCACATCGTCCAGACGGGCGGCAAAACAACCAAACTGGCGGTATCGCTCGTTGCGATATCCGATCATGGAATCGAGCGTGTTCACCATCTTGTAGGCCAGCATACCCGGTACGCCCAGCAAGGCATACCAGAACAATGGAGCCACCACACCGTCACTCAAGTTCTCGGCCAGCGTTTCCAGCGCTGCCGTACGAACCTCCTGCGCAGACAACTCCGATGTATCGCGCCCCACAATGCGTGCCACCTGCCGGCGTCCTGCCTCCAGCGAACGGTCTGTTGCCTCGAACACCATACGGACTTCACGGACCAGCGTAGTGCCCGCCAGGCAATAGAAGATCAACAGCACTTGCAGCACCAGCAACAATCCCGGTGAAACCAGGGCTGCACCCCGCAACAGATAAAGCGTCAGTACAAAGACAGCCGACACTCCTATCGCACTCATGGCCGCTCCTTTCCAGAAGCGGAAGCGTCCCTTGTTCAGCCTATGCTCGCCCCACGCAATAGCTTTTCCAAAAGCTACGACCGGATGGGGCATCCACAGGGGATCACCCAACCAGCGGTCGAGTCCCCAAGCCGCCAACAAAGGCAGGCACAAATAAAGTATAACCAACAGTTGTTCCAATTCCAATTGATTTTATCGTCCATTATTCCTGCAGCCATTCGGCAATAGCCTCCACCAAACGGTTGTTTTCACCAGGCGTTTGGGTCGCAATGCGAAAGAAATGCTCATCCAAGCCTTCAAAATTCGAGGCATCGCGTATCAGGACACCATATTTTTCAGCCAAATATTCCTTCAATGCCGAAGCCCTGCCGAAACGCAGACGCACCAGCATGAAATGTGTATCTGTATCCCATACCTCCAAAGCCCCCAGCTGTTCAAGCCGCTCCCGCAAACGGGCCGTTTCCTTCAGGCACTCATCCAGACGGACCGGATCGGGCATTCCCTTGGAAGCCAGATACAGCCCGGCCTCAATGGCAAAGGCGTTGACCGACCAGGGCATGCGGTGTGTGCGTATGCGGGCCAGCAACCCCTCATTACCTGTAATGAATCCCAACCGCAAGCCCGGTATGGCATAATGTTTGGTCAGAGAATGCAGCAACAGTACATTAGGATAGCGTGCCGCCTCGGCCGCCGAAAACAAAAGCCGCCTGGTAAAGTGTTCGTACGACTGATCGATGACAAAGCAGACCTGCGGATTGCATTCGATGAGGGTCTCCAACCACCCCTTGTCGGTAACAGAGCCTGTCGGATTGTTGGGATTGCACAACCACAGCATCCGTACGTCTTCGGGAAGCAGAAAGCGTTCCCGCTCCGAAGGCAGGCTGTAGAGCGAAGAGACGCGATGACCGTGCATCACACACGCATCGGCATACTCGCTGAACGTGGGCTGCAGAATGGCGGTACGAGTACCGCCGAACGTCTGTGCGATCAAATAGATGGCTTCGGTAGCCCCGTTGGTGACACACACCGAAGCCGGCTCCAGCCGCATCAGCCGGGCCAGTTCTGCTTCCAGCGTATAGGGCTCGGGTTCGGGATAAGAAGAGACCAAACTCCTCCGTCCACCGTCGCCGCGTACACATTGCGCCAAGTGCTCCAACAGTCCCGAAAGGTCGGGGTGTCCGTATACATTCGAACTGAAATTGGCCGTTATCGGCCTGCTGTATTTATAGGAGTCGTCTCCATGTCCTTCAATCATGTTCCGTCAATATTTGATAGACAAGCGGCAGATTGACGTGACGGCGCACGTGGTCGGCCAGTTTGTCGTATTGTTGTTCTTTGAATGCCTGATAGTCAAACGTACTGCGTTCCTTCAGCTTGTCCGCAAAAGGCTCGAGCAGGAAGTCAATGAAAGCCGCATTGTCCAGTATGCCGTGAACGTAAGTCCCCATACAGGTACGGTCCACCAGACAACCGTCCGGCTGTCCATCTTCCAGACGGGTCAGCGGCTGATAGCCTTCTCCGGCAATTCCTGTCGTAGTACCCATGTGAATCTCGTAACCGGTCATGCCTTCGGCCGAACGGCCTACCCCACCGGCAAAGTCAAAATGCACCTGACGTGTCACCTTCTTGCCTGTCATGCGGGTACTTACCGGGAGCAGTCCAAGGCCGGGAAGCCGCTCCATATCACCCTCTACGTGGTCCGGATCGAGCACCT
This sequence comes from Mediterranea massiliensis, assembly GCA_958402075.1. Taxonomy (GTDB): domain Bacteria; phylum Bacteroidota; class Bacteroidia; order Bacteroidales; family Bacteroidaceae; genus Bacteroides; species Bacteroides massiliensis_D. The sequence goes on from CATXSD010000001.1 coordinate 11,371, forward strand.
CCTGCCCCATCATCTGATAGCCGCCACAGATACCCATCACCGTCTTTCCGTCACGCCGCGCCCGGACAATGGCCTGCGCCACCCCGTTGCGCCTCAGCTCGTACAGATCATCCAGCGTACTCTTGGAGCCGGGCAGCAAAATGATGTCCGCCTTGGCTATTTCTTCCGTATTGTTGGTATAAAAGAGATGGACACGGGGATCGCGCTCCAAGACATTGAAGTCGGTAAAATTGCTGAGATGGCGCAGCAGCACCACGGCTATATTGACCTTGCCCTGTTCGGCCTGCATGGACTTGGCCGCAAGCGACACGCTGTCTTCTTCCTCTATATATATATCTTTATAGTAAGGCACCACCCCTACGACCGGTATGCCACAAAGCTCCTCCAGCATCTTGACGCCCGACTCAAAAAGACGGATGTCACCGCGGAACTTGTTGATCAGGATTCCCTTGATGCATGCCCTTTCGTGAGGCCTCAGCAGCATCAGCGAGCCATATACGCTGGCAAACACCCCACCCCGGTCGATATCACCCACCAAAATCACTTTGGCTCCTGCATGCAGGGCCATGGGCAGGTTGACCAGATCACTGTCACGCAGATTGATTTCAGAGATGCTTCCGGCTCCTTCCAGCACAATGGGATTGTAACGGGCAGCCAGGCGGTCATAAGCAGCACACACCTCCCGGCGGAGTTCCTCGCGCCCTTCCTTGCGGAAATAGTCGTAAGCATTGCGGTTGCCCATGGGACGGCCGTTCAGTACCACCTGGGAAGTATGGTCGCTTTGCGGTTTCAACAAGAGCGGATTCATGTCCGTATGGCAAGGGATGCCGGCAGCTTCGGCCTGCACGGCCTGTGCCCGCCCTATCTCCAGACCATCGGGAGTGGCAAAGGAATTGAGTGCCATATTCTGGGCCTTGAACGGAGCCGGATGATAACCGTCCTGCTTGAAGATGCGGCAAAAAGCGGCTGCAAGAATACTCTTGCCTACATCGCTTCCGGTACCGGCCAGCATGAGGGGATATAATGATTTCATACGTTTCGTTTTTTGCGGACGCAAAGGTAGTAAAAAAGTCCGGGAAGAAGGGCAAAAAAAAAGGCTATCTTCCCAGACAGCCAATCTTTTGTTAACCTTAAATCTAATACTATGAAAAACACATTGCAAAGGTAGGCATTTCTCTGAAACTTCCAAAAGAATGGCATGAAAAATATTATATTATAACACGGTTTAAACTCTATATCATCTTGTTAACAAATAAATAGTAAGCCATAGGTTTGCGAAACTTGAATAAAGTGCGTAACTTCACAGCCTGAACAAAAATAGTACCATTATGATTTATTCCATCCTCGATACTGATCTCTATAAGTTTACCACCTCGTACGCCTACATCAAGCTGTTTCCCAATGCGCAGGGCACATTCACTTTTACCGACCGCGACCACACGGTCTACTCCGACCGCTTCCTCGCAGAGCTCAAGGATGCCATCGACAACATGCAACGGATTGCGCTGACTGGTGACGAACTGGAATACATGACCCAAAGTTGCCGCTTCCTGCCCCGTGTCTATTGGGAATGGTTGTCTTCGTTCCGCTTCCAGCCGGAAAAAGTAAAAATCAGCCTCGACGATGAAAAGCATCTGCATATGGAGGTTACGGACTATATGTACAAAGTGACCTTGTATGAAGTACCCTTGCTGGCCCTGGTATCCGAAGTGAAGAACCAGGTTTCGGGCAACGTCCCCGACCCGGCCGAGGTAACTGCCCGCCTGGTAGACAAGGTGGCACTTTCCAACCGCCATCACCTGTCGTTCTCGGAGTTCGGCACCCGGCGCCGTTTCTCGTTCGAGGTACACGACACCGTCATCGGCTATCTGAAACAGCATGCACAATACTGCACGGGAACTTCCAACTGCTACTTTGCCATGAAATACGGCATGCGCCCCATGGGTACGCATCCGCACGAATGGTTCATGTTCCACGGCGCGCAGTTCGGCTACAAGCATGCCAACTACATGGCGCTGGAGAATTGGGTCAACGTGTATGACGGCGACCTGGGCACAGCCCTGTCCGACACCTACACAACCGATGCCTTCCTGAGCAACCTCAGCCGCAAGCAGGCCAAGCTGTTCGACGGAGTACGCTGCGACTCGGGCAACGAGTTCGAATTCACCGACCGCCTGATAGCCCGCTACCAGGAATTCGGCATCGACCCCACCACCAAGACCATCATTTTCAGCAATGCGCTCGACTTCCCGAAAGCGCTCGACATCCAGCGGTTCTGCGAAGGACGCATCCGCTGTGCTTTCGGCATCGGCACCAACCTGACCAACGATACCGGCTTCAAGCCCGCAAACATCGTGATGAAGCTGACCCGCTGCCGCATGAATCCCCATCAGGAATGGCGCGAATGCGTCAAGCTGTCCGACGACGAAGGAAAACATCTGGGCAGCAGCGAAGAGGTGAAAGCCTGCCTCTACGAATTGCAACTGGTCTGAGCACCATCTGCCGGCCGCCGCTTGCGTTTGTAGGCAAATTCCTGCCATTTCTCTTCCGGCCAGTTCTGACGCTGCATCTCCATGCGTGCCATGACGAAGAAGAGGTCGGACAGGCGGTTGACCAGAACCAGGATATCTTCGTCCAACGGTGACTGGCGGTGGAGCGTCCACAAGCGCCGCTCGGCCCGCCGGGCTACCGTACGCGCGAAATGCAGCTGGGCCGATACAGGTGTTCCGCCGGGCAACAGGAAATAACCGTGGTCTGCCAACTGTTCCGTCAGACGGTCCATCTCCTGCTCACAACGGAGGGTCAGTTCGGCAGCATGCAGTTCGTTGGGATTCACTTTGTGCGGCGGCGTAGCCACATGGCTCATCACCACCATCAGTTCCTTCTGTACCTCGTGTAGCAGGGACTGCCAGCCGTCATCGGCAGGCAGCAAGGAACGGACGATGCCTATCACGGCATTCAGCTCGTCCAGACAGCCGTTGGCCTCAATGCGGATGTCATCTTTGGGCACCCGCTCCCCTCCATGAATGCCGGTCATTCCCTTGTCACCGGTCTTTGTATAGATCCGTTTCATAGTTCGTTTTCAAAAAGTTTGTCCAAATTGGTTTCTCCCCAATACAGGTGGGTATAGCTGGCCAGCAGGTTCTTGTACCGGAACACTGGCGTGTCCACCGGCTGTCCCTTGGCGTTGTACACCTGTGCTGCCGACGGCCACAGATGCTCTCCCGCCCTCTCTACAAACTGGGTGTAATGGAATTCGTGTCCCCGCAACGCCTGCCCGTTGTAGTCGAAGCGCCGGTATCCCAAGCTCAGCTTGCGGTGTTCCTTCCGGTTGGAAATGGAAAATGGCAGTACACCTGCCAGCGGCCGGAAATCGGGTTGTCCGTCCAGACAGACACCCTGCGACAGATAAATCATCCCTCCGCACTCGGCCAACGTCCGCCCACCCCCTGCGATGTATCGGCGGACCGACTCCAGTGTTGCGGTTGCCGCTCCCAGAGCTTCGGTATGCTTCTCGGGATAGCCGCCGGGCAGATAGAGCAAACGGGTACTGGCAGGTAACGGTTCCGATTGCTCGGGGTCGAAAAACACCACTTCGCCATAGCTCCTGAGCAAATCCAGATGTTCGGTATATAGGAAAGAAAACGACTCGTCGTTGCGGGCTACGGCTACAACTCCGTTCCCCTTCGCTTCATTTTGTTCCACACGGCTTGCAGGCAAAGGGCTGTCTACGGCTTCCAGCAGACGGCCGATGTCGACATGCGCTTCCAGTTGGGCCAACAGACGACGGCCGGCCTCGTCCGTCTCCCGCTCGCTGAAGTCCAGTCCCAGGTAGCGGGAACCCTGTTCCAGCAAAGGATCCTTGGGCAGGTAGCCCAGGCATTCCACCTGAAGGTCCTCACACACCTCCCTCAACATGTCGAAATGACGGGGCGAACCCACCCGGTTGAAGATGACACCCGCAAAACGGATGTCCTGCCGGAAATGCAGGAACCCCTGCAACAGCGGAGCCAATGAATAGGCCGCCGAACGGGTATCGACCACCAGCACCACGGGCAGGTGGAGCAGACGGGCCACCTCGGCCGACGAACCGCGGTCGCGGCTGTAGCCGTCAAACATCCCCATCATGCCTTCCACCACACATACATCGGCATCAGAAGCATAACGGGCATAGACCTGCGCCACATGGGCGGCCGAGGCCATGAACAGGTCGAGATTGACCGACGGACGGCCGCAGGCACGCTCGTGAAACTTCGTGTCGATGTAGTCGGGGCCACACTTGTAGGGCTGCACCTTCAGGCCTCTGCCCTTCAGCAAAGCCATCAGCCCGCGGCTCACCGTTGTCTTTCCGCTGCCCGACGTGGGGGCGGCAATCAGAAATTGGGGAATGCTTTTTGTCATTTTTCCTGCATTTATTTCGGGCAAAGATAACCATATCTGAACAGAAAACCTTATCTTAGCTGCCAAAATGATACACACCATGATTACAGAAGAACTGAAAAAGCTATATATAGCCTACACCGGACACGAGCCGGAATCCATTGACGAGATGCCCGCATCGGGCTCCAACCGCCGTTACTTCCGCCTGAAAGGCACCCCCAGCCTGATTGGGGTGAGCGGCGAAAGCATCGAGGAAAACCGTGCCTTCCTCTACATGGCCGAGCACTTCCGCCGCCAGGGGCTTCCCGTGCCGCAAGTCTTCATCAAGTCGGACAACGACATCTATTACCTGCAGGAAGACCTGGGCGATACACTGCTCTTCAACGCCATCGAGAAAGGACGAAAGACCAGCGTCTTCGGCGAGGACGAGAAGCAGCTGCTGCGCAAGACGCTCCGCCTGCTGCCCGCCGTCCAGTTTGCCGGAGCCGAAGGCATGGACTTCTCCTACTGCTATCCGCAAGCTGAGTTCAACCGCCGCAGCATTCTGTGGGACCTGAACTACTTCAAGTACTGCTTCCTCAAGGCTACCGGACTCGACTTCCAGGAAGACCGCCTCGAGGACGACTTCCAGAAGATGGCCGACGTATTGCTCCGCAGCAGTTCGGCCACCTTCATGTACCGTGACTTCCAGAGTCGCAACGTCATGATCAAGGACGGCGAGCCGTGGCTCATCGACTTCCAAGGCGGGCGCAAGGGCCCCGTCTACTACGATGTGGCCTCTTTCCTGTGGCAGGCCAAGGCCAACTACCCCGACAGCCTCCGCCAGGAACTGCTGCACGAGTACATCGACGCCCTGCGCAAGTACCAGCCTGTGGACGAAGCTTATTTCATGGCCCAGCTACGCCACTTCGTACTGTTCCGCACCATGCAGGTGCTCGGTGCCTACGGTTTCCGCGGCTATTTCGAGAAGAAGCCCCACTTCATCCAGAGCGTTCCTTTTGCCATCGAGAACCTGCGCCAGCTGCTGCGCGAGCCCTACCCCGAATATCCCTACCTGTGCCAGGTACTGACCGAACTGACCCAGCTGAAACAATTCACCGACGACCTGCAGAAGCGCCGCCTCGTGGTAAAGGTCACCAGCTTTGCCTACAAGAAAGGCATTCCCGAGGACCCCTCGGGCAACGGCGGAGGTTTCGTCTTCGACTGCCGAGCCGTGAACAACCCCGGCAAGTACGAACGCTACAAGCCCTTCACGGGACTGGACGAACCCGTCATCCGCTTCCTGGAAGACGACGGCGAAATCACCACCTTTCTGGAACACGTCTATGCCCTGGTCGACGCTTCGGTGAAGCGCTACATGGAGCGCGGTTTCACCAGCCTGTCCGTCTGCTTCGGCTGTACGGGCGGCCAGCACCGCTCTGTCTACTCGGCCCAGCATCTGGCCGAGCACCTGAACCAGAAGTTCGGCGTACAGGTCAACCTGATGCACCGCGAACAGAACATCGAACAAACCTTCAGCGCCCGTAACTGACATGAAAGCCATGATATTTGCCGCCGGACTGGGCACCCGCCTGCGTCCGCTCACCGACCACATGCCAAAGGCCCTGGTACCCGTGGCCGGCATCCCCATGTTGCAACGCGTGATACTGCGTCTGAAGGAGGCCGGATTCGACGACATCGTCATCAACATCCATCACTTCGGAGAACAGATACTCGACTTCCTGAAGGCGAACGACAACTTCGGCGTCCGTATCCGCATCAGCGACGAGCGGGGCGAACTGCTCGACACGGGTGGGGGCATCCTGAAGGCCCGCCCCCTGCTGGACGATGGCGAGCCCTTCCTCATCCACAACGCCGACATCCTGACACACATCGACCTGGCCGCCTTCTATCGCCACCACGTGGAGAGCGGAGCCGACGCCACCCTGCTGACCAACCACCGACAGACAGCCCGCTATCTGCTGGCCGACAGCAGCAACCGCTTGTGCGGATGGGTCAACAAGTCGACCGGCGAAACACTGCCCCCCGGCACCCTCTACGAAGAAGGCCGCTACAACGAACTGGCCTTCGGCTGCGTACACGTGCTCTCGCCCTCGGTCTTCGGCTACATGGGCCGCGGACGGTGGACCGGCAAGTTCTCCATCATACCCTTCTACATCGACATCTGCTGCCAGGCCCGCATACAGTGCTACCCCATCGACACCGAAGGATGGTTCGACGTAGGCAAGCCCGAAACGCTGGCTCAGGCCGAAGCCTACTATCGGGCACACGAATAAAAGGAAAGCTAAAAACAGAAATAGAAGTACTGACGGTATAATCCGTTTATTCGTAACGCATGGAGTCGGCCGGACGGATGCGAGTAATAAGATAGGACGGGCCGACCAGCATCAGTACCGATGCCAGCAGAGTGCCTGCGTTGAGCAGCAGGAATATCCACAGGTTGAAAGAGACGGGAACGGTGTCCATATAATACGTAGCAGGATCGAGCTTGAAGAGGCCGAAGAAGCGCTGCACGACGTAGAAAGCCAGTCCGATGACGTTGCCCCACAACATCCCCTTGCCGATGAGGAAAACGGAAAACCACAGGAACAGGTGGCGGATGGTGCGGTTGTCGGCGCCGAGCGACTTCAGCACACCGATCATTGACGTACGCTCGATGATGATGATGAGCAGTCCCGATATCATGGTGAAGCCCGCCACACCGATCATCAGCACCAGAATCACCCAGATGTTGACGTCCAGAATGCCGAGCCAGGCAAAGATGCCGGGATTGAGCTGCTCGATGTTGCGGGCACAGAACTCCTGCCCGTAACGGTCCGTCTTGCCCTCCAAGGCGGAAGCAATCTCCCACGTGATGTCCTCCAGCCGGCTGTAGTCGGTCACCGTCAGATCCAGCCCGCTGAAGCGGTCGGCTTCCCAGCGGTTCAGGCGGTTTACCGTATAGAGGTCGGTCAGCAGGTACAGGTTGTCGAACTCCGTCAGATTGGTCTGATAGATGCCGGCAATGACGAAGCGGCGGGCGCGGATGTCGTCCTGAATGAAGTACGTGTCCATCTTGTCGCCCAGCTTCAGTTTCAGCTTGTCGGCCAGCGAGCGGGAGATGACCACCCGGTTGGACGAAGCCGTGTCGCTGAACTGGGGCATCTCACCCTCCAGCAGGTGGCGGCGGAAGAACTCCGTGTCATAGTCCGGTCCGACACCCTTGAGCAACATGCCCTGAAAAGCCTCATCGGTCTTGATCATGCCCGCCTTGAGCGAATAGCGCTGCACGTGGCGGATGTAGGAAAGGGCACGAAGAGAGTCGAGCTCAGCCGCGGTCATGGAGACGGGCAGCGACTCGTAGAGGGAACCGGCATCGAGGTTGGTTATCTGGATATGGGCGCCGAAACCGGCAATCTTGTCGCGCACCTCCTTCTTGAAGCCCACAATGACAGAGACGGCCACAATCATCACCGCCAGTCCGATGGCGATGCCGGTCATGGCTATCAGCACCGCCGGCCGCGATACTTGTCGGCCGGGGTCGTTGTCACGATAGATGCGATGGGCGATGAATAAAGGCAGGTTCATGTTTTATTCTGTTCTTCCAGGATATGCCTCCAAAGCCTTCTGCAGGACAAAGAGGGCGCGCGTCAAGTCTTCCTTCTTCAACACGTAGGCGATGCGCACCTCGTTGCGTCCGGCACCGGGCGTGGTGTAGAAGCCCGAAGCAGGTGCCATGAACACCGTCTGCCCCTCGTACTCGAAGTCGGAAAGGCACCAGGCACAGAACTCGTCGGAATCGTCCACCGGCAGTTTGGCCACGGTATAGAAAGCTCCCATCGGAATGGGCGAATAGACGCCGGGAATGCGGTTCAGCCCGTCGATGAGGCACTTGCGGCGCTCCACATATTCGTCGTACGTGTCGCGCAGATAGTCCTCACCTGCTTCGAGCGAGGCCTCGGCTGCAATCTGTCCAATCAAAGGAGGACTGAGGCGCGCCTGGCAGAACTTCATCACGGCATCGCGGATTTCCTTGTTCTTCGTAATCAGTGCCCCGATGCGGATGCCGCACTCCGAATAACGCTTCGACACAGAGTCGATGAGCACCACGTTCTGCTCGATGCCCTCCAGGTGGCAGGCCGAGATGTAGGGCGAGCCGGTATAGATGAACTCGCGATACACCTCGTCCGAGAAGAGGAAGAGGTCGTACTTCTTCACCAGGTCGCGTATCTGGTTCATCTCGCGGCGGGTATAGAGGTAACCCGTCGGATTGTTGGGGTTGCAGATGAGGATGGCACGGGTGCGCTCGTTGATCAGTTCCTCGAACTTCTCTACCTTGGGCAACGAGAAGCCTTCCTCGATGGTGGTAGCGATGGTGCGTATCTTGGCACCGGCCGAGATGGCGAAAGCCATGTAGTTGGCATAGGCCGGTTCGGGCACGATGATTTCGTCACCCGGGTTCAGGCAGGCCATAAAGGAAAAGAGTACCGCTTCCGAGCCGCCCGAAGTCACGATGATGTCGTCTGCCGTCAAGTGGATGTTATACTTCGCATAGTAGCCCACCAGCTTCTCGCGGTAACTGCGATAGCCTGCACTGGGACTATACTCCAGCACCTTGCGGTCGACGTTACGGATTGCATCAAGAGCCACTTGGGGCGTGGGCAGGTCGGGCTGTCCGATGTTCAGGTGGAATACATGGATGCCCCTCTGTTTGGCGGCATCGGCCAGCGGAGCCAGCTTGCGGATGGGGGATGCGGGCATCTCCGTTCCCCGGATAGATATTTTCGGCATGAGTCTTTCCTTTTTACAGTTTAGAGGTTTGCATTTGCTGATACTTTCAATCCCAATCTTTCAGGAACTGCAAATGTAGCGATTTATTTGATACCACAGGAACGCATGGCATAAAAACTTTAAAAACCTTATCTATATTAAAAACGTTATGTCATATGGAAAGAAACTCGTACCTTTGAATATATGAAAACGTCAATTATACTATCATGGTCATCAATCTCATAACATTCGCCTCACTGCTCCACAAGCAGGCATCCGTGCGCAGTTCGCACGAAACCATCCTGGCAGAGCTGGAAAAATATTTCACCGTCCACCTGGTGGATTACCAGCAAATGAGCCGGCTCACCCCCGACGATTTCAGCATCCTGTTCATCGCTACCGGCGGAGTGGAGAGGCTGGTCATCCAGCACTTCGAACAGCTGCCCCGCCCTGCCATCCTCCTGGCCGACGGCATGCAGAACTCACTGGCTTCGGCGCTCGAAATCTCGTCGTGGCTGCGAGCCCGGGGCATGAAGAGTGAAATTCTGCACGGCGAACTGACGGAAATCATCAAACGGCTGTTCGTGATGTACAACAACTTCAAGGCGCAACGTCAGATATCGGGTTCGCGCATCGGCGTCATCGGTACGCCCTCCAGCTGGCTCATCGCCAGCAATGTGGACTATCTGCTGGCCAAGCGGCGCTGGGGTGTGGAATACATAGACGTGCCGCTCGAACGCGTTGTAGAGTATTACAACGCCATCTCGGACGAAGAGGTGGGCGACGCCTCCGCCCAGCTGGCCGGACAGGCCCTTGCCTGCCGCGAAGCGACTCCCGACGACATGCTGAAGGCGATGAAAGTCTACCGGGCACTCAAGCGGATAGCCGAAGAAGAAAAGCTGTCGGCCCTGACGCTGAGCTGCTTCCGCCTGATCGAGCTGACCGGCACCACAGGCTGTCTGGCCCTGTCGCTGCTGAACGATGAAGGCATCATTGCCGGATGCGAGGGCGACCTCCAGTCGGTCTTCACCATGCTGGTAGTCAAGACGCTGACGGCCCAGTCGTCCTTCATGGCCAACCCGTCGATGATCAACGCCCGCACCAACGAAATCGTACTGGCCCATTGCACCATCGGCCTGAAGCAGACAGAGAAATTCATCCTGCGCAGCCACTTCGAAACCAATCTGAGCATCGGCATCCAGGGACTGCTCCCTACGGGCGACGTGACTCTCGTGAAGTGTGGCGGCGAATGTCTGGACGAATATTACCTGACCACCGGCACACTGACGGAAAACACAAACTACCTCAACATGTGCCGCACCCAAGTACGCGTCCGCCTCAACTCGCCGGCCGACTACTTCCTGAGGAACCCCTTGGGCAACCACCACATCCTGCTCCACGGCAATTACGAAACCGTCTTCAACGAATTCTTCCAGGTCAATGCCTGCAAGCGGACAGAATGAGAGGGATTTAGCGGTAAGCGGTGAACGGTTAGCGGTGAGTGGTTAGCGGTGAGTGGTTAGCGGTGAGTGGTGAACGGTTAGTGACCATCCGGATGGCATACTAACCACTAACCGCTAACCGTTTACCACTAAACATCACTCATCGTGCAGCGCCGCGGCAGGCTGTATCTTCATGGCCCTGCTGGCGGGATACCAGATACCGGCCACGATAACCAGTCCCAGCAACAACAAGGCTGCCACGAAACATCCTGCAAAACGTCCCCCTGTCACGTCCATCAGTGTATGGACGGTGAGGTCGGCCACCTGGATATTGAAAGCCACCACCAAGGCCGGCACGGCGGCCATCAGCAAAAGCATAATCCCTTCCGACAGGAAATAAACCATCACCTTCCGGCGGCTGCTGCCCATGGCCATGCGGATCGCCACCTCGCAACGGCGCTTGCGGGTGCGGTACCAGAAGGTAGCAAATACACACAGGAATACATTGAACAAGAAGAAGGCTGCCACGGCATACACCGTGTTCAGGTAGTTCACCGTACCCTGCTGCAAGTCGTAGGCCACCTTCATGTCGTCGTACGAACGGATGTGGTCCAGATAGAAGATGCCGCGGTCGAATACCGACTGCATGTCTTCGCGGAAGCGTTCGGCAAAGCCTGCCACATGATCGGGCGACACCCGCAGGGCCACATGTTGCCAGAAAAGGGGGCGTTCGATGGGTTGGTAGAGGAGGGGCTGGTAGCGGGCAAAGTCATCCAGCTTCTGCCGGGGCAGGACGGCGGTTACCCGATAATTGGTCACCGGACGGGCCGACTTCAGGTAATAAGGATTGAAGCAGGTCTTGCCCACAGCATCGGCCACCCGAGGCAGGTGGTAGACGGAGTCGGCCAGGTCGGCACTCATCAGTACCGGCACGGGATATTCGGCAGGCGACCAGTGAGCCTCGTCCAGTTGTCCGGCCAGCGGTTTCACACGGAACACCTTGAAATAGGAGGCCGAAACATAGCGCACGAAGCAGTCTACCGTATGCGTGGAATCGGTATGCGAAGCATAGCCTTCGAACATGGACTCGTCGGTGTAGGGAACACTGCCGTAGTAGCTGCACACCTCCTCTACGCCGGGATAGTCCTTGATCAGGTTGTACAGGTAGGTGAAGTCCTCGCCTGCCTGCCGGTTGTCGGCGTCATTGATGACTTCCAGCGGCTTCGTTCCCACGGTCAGGTCGAACACGCACGAAGTGTCATACCCCTTGGGCTGACGGGCTGCTCCCTCATAGTTGTATACCAGGTCGACACCATACCACAACAGTACGGTTACGATTGACAATTCGATCCAAAGCCACGCATTGGCGCGACGCTGGTTCCATATCTGACTGAAAATCTGTTTCCACATGGTTTATTCTCCTCCCGTTAATGTATAAGAAATGCTGCGGTGAACGGCCATCCAGGCAGGCAGCAGGGTCGAAAGCGCGTTGAATACCACGCAAACCGCCAGCACTACCAGAAACAGGCCCGGACGCAGCAACAGGTCACCGCCCAAGGCAATGCCTTCGATTCGGACTCCACCCATGCCGAAGAGCCAGGTGCTGCCGGCCACTACCAGCAGACACGACAGGGCATAGCCCAGCACGCCACCTATCAGGGTCGTGCCCAGACTCTCGGCAAAGAGGTGGCCGATGATGTTGGCATTGGAAGCTCCGTAAGCCTTGCGGATGGCTATCTCGCCCAACCGGCTCTGCATCTGCGCATGGACCAGCCCCGAGATACCCACGGCCGGCACCACCAGCAGCACAATCAGCAGCAAGGCATAGACCAGCCGCGCATCGATACTGCTGCCGCGGAAAAAGGTGTACTCCGTATGCGTGTACAGACGCGGATCTTTCAGCACGTACTCCAATCCTTGGCTGTTCAGCTGTTCCATCCGGCGGTTTACCTCAGCACGCACCCGGGCGGCCGAGGTACCAGGCGACAGGTGGAGTACGGAGTAGCGGTATCCAATCAGGCCGCCGGTATCGGTGGCCGGACTGAGGTTTTCTTCGTTGGTCAGGGTGAACGGCTCCCACACATCGGCATAGGCCGTCTGGAAGATGGAGCTGACATCGCTCACGACCCCTACCACGCGTGCCTGCTGAAAGTCGAGCAACAACTGCTTGCCTACCGCCTCATCGGCCCCGCCAAACAGTTGGCGGGCCAAGTGCTCGCTGATGACGATGAAGCGGCGTATCACGCCGTCGTTACGGCTGCGTGTCTCCCGCCACTCGTCATCGGCCGGTTCGAAAGCAGCCTGGCCGGCATCGTACTCGGACCGGGTGAACGGTCGGCCCGCCACAAAGTGGTAGCTGAAAAAGTCGAACCAGTTGGCGGCAACGGGGCGCAGCAGCACGGAATGCCGGTCCGAGGAGGCGGGCAAGGAGCACAGGGCGTTGCTGAGTCCACCATGAAAGGTAAGCTCGTCCACGCCGGGCAGCGAGTCCAGGAGAGCATGGAAAGCGGTGGGGCCCAGCCCACGGTAGCCCCACATGTTGGTACCATCGGGACGCATGCACTGGGTGCCGTCGTTGTAAATCAGCCGGCTGCGCCTCGTTTCCGGAGCCACGTTGGCCGTACGGAAGTCGTAGACCATCACCACCACCATGATGAAGGCGATGGTCACCGCCGTACCTACCACACACACCGTGGTATAGAAGCGGTGCTGGCCCAGCAGGCGGAAGTAGGAATGCAAGTTGTGTAGCAAAGAATGTTTCATTTTATTTAGTGGTTAGTGGTTAACGGTTAGCGGTTAATGGTTAGCGGTCAGCAATCATCCGGATGGAATACTAACCGCTCACCACTCACCGCTAACCACTACATATCACTCATCGTGCAACGCCTCCGCCGGCTGTATCTTCATGGCACGGCGGGCCGGATACCATACGCCCACCACAATCATCACGGCCATCAGCAGCCACGAGAGTACAAGGGCGAGGAAAAAGCGGGAAGTATCGAAAGGAAGCTGTGTCACGTCCACCAGCTCGGCCACGCCGATATTCATCGCGATGATGGCAGCGGGCACGGCGGCCAGTGTCAACAGCAACAGTCCCTCGGCAATCAGACGCACAAAAATGCCCCGGCGCGTACTGCCCATCGCCATGCGGAGGGCCACCTCCTTGCGGCGGTGCTGCGTGCGGAACCAGAAGGTACCGATTACACCCAGGAAGATATTGAGCAGCAGGAAGCCCAGGATGCAGAGCTGCGTCTTGACTTCATTCACATTCTCCAGCTCGTTGACATAGCGCAACTGGCTGAATGGCTGTATGTCAAGCAGGTAGGTATTGCCCACACGGTAGAGGCGGTCGGCATCGGCCATGAGCGCATCCATGAAACCGTGGTCGGCGTCAGGCGACACGCGCAAGCTCAGTTGCAGGTAGGCCGTGTTCTCGAACTGCATCATCACTTCGCGCGGAAAGTCGGTGGCGATGAAGGGCCCGCCCCACTGGTCGGCAGTCTCAAAGTGGTTCCAGCGCGTGGGCTCGGCTATGCCGGTAACGCGCAGGCGGTTGTCACTGTCCGGGTTCCACAGGGGCAACTGACGACCCAGCAACGCCGTGGCGTCGGGCATGCCCAAGGATTCGTATTTTGCAACTGCATTACGCGACAGGATCATCGTACCCGGCTTTAGCACAGCGGCCAGCGAGTCGGAGCTCGTGGTGCGCACCGTCCGCCCGTCGGCATCCTGCACGGCTACCCCTTGAATGCGGAACAGGCGCAGGTAGTCGGACTGAGCCAGTCGGTGCATGATGTGGACGGACACCGTATCCACGAAGACTTCAATGCCGTTGCTGCCGTCACCGTAGGGGATGCAGTTCTGTGAGATGGCCACCGCTTCCACGCCGGGACGATGACGCAGACGCTCGGCTATCTCCAGCAGGGCGTCCATGTCGTCTTCGATGGTGAGATTGGGGTCGTATAAGGCGGAGTTGGGAGTCAGCCGGTTCACCGTCAGGTTATAGCAATGTTCCGTATCGAACCCCATCGGGGCGAAATAGACACGGGCCGTCGTGCAGCACCAGTCCACGATGTACCACAACACCACGAAGACAACCAACAGTTCCAAGGCGAGGAAGAAGTTGCTCCGCCATTCATTTCGTATTTGAGTAAATATTTTCTTTTCCATCATGATTGTGTTTTCCTTCTATACATCCTTATCCTTCCCTTCCATTGATGGCCTCCACTATGTTCATCCGCGATGCCCTCCAGGCGGGGATACCCGCACTGAGCAGGTTCATCAGCAGGCAGAAGGCAAAAGCGGCCAGGAAAATCCACGGGCTGAGCAGTTCGCCGGCCGTCAGACTGGTCTCGCCGGACAGATAGGCGTTGGTAGAGTTGCCGAAGAGGAAGCCGTTCAGCACGAAGGTGGCGGCATAGCTCAGCGCCAGCCCCAACAGGCCTGCCAGGCAGGTCAGCAGCAGGTTCTCCAGAAACACCTGGCGCATCAGTTCGTTGGCCGTGGCACCGAAGGCCTTGCGCACCCCGATTTCAGCCATCCGCTTCCGCATCCGCGACAGGGTCATGCTGCTCAGGTTGATGGCAGGCACGATGAGCAGGATGAGCATCACCATCACGTAGCGCAACACTACGCCCTGCACGTCGGGCTCCTGGCTCCACGTGCGGTAGAGGTGGGTGAACTGCGTGTCGGGCTGTCCGCGGTAGAACACCTCTACCCCATCCTGTGCATCGTTGTACTTCTGCCGCAAGCGTTCACATTCCTCGCGGATGGCGGGGAAATCGGCGCGGCTATGTGCCAGGATGACGGCGCGCATCGGCCCCATCAGATTATATCCCCAGGTGTTGGCTTCGGCATCGCCGGCCGTGTAGGGTATCCACACCTGGGCATAAGCGTCCGTGGCCAGCATGGAGACATCGGCCACCACGCCACACACCTGAAAGTCCACGTGGTTCAGCTCCACGTGCTGTCCGCTGACGTCCGTCCGCCCGAACAGGCGGCGGGCCACCGAAGCGGCAATGACGGCACGGGGCAGGCCGCTACGCAGGTCGGCCGCCGTGAAAGGTTTGCCGTCGAGGAAGCGGAACTGAAACACCCGCCAGAAGTCTTCGTCGGTCTGCACCCTGTCGGCCGTCATCTTGGCACCGGCAGGCAGCGAGACACGTACCTTGCCTGGATTCGATACCAGCGTGACAGCCTCGGCCGTAGTCAGCGTCTTGAAGCATTCGCGGCCGGTCTGCACCGACATGCTCGAATTGGCGGAACTGCCGCTCAGGTCGCCCTTGGCGCGGTAGGACATGTTGGGCACGTAGAGCGAACGGCTGCGGTTCACCTCCGGCTCGCAGTCGGCCACCCGTACCCGCAGGGTGATGACGATGACCATAATCATGCAGATGGACGACGCTGTGCCCAACACGGATATCCAGCTGATAACAGGATTCTCGCGCAGGTGGTAAAGGGCCTGTTGGAAGTAGAGCCTCATCCTCGCCCCTTCTCCCAAGAAAAGAGGAAGGCGGGAAGTATGGAAAGTTTGTTTCATTTTACACGTTTCATTATGTGAATCACTCAATTTTCACTCGTTCAAGACGGCGGTTCTGTCACCTCTTACGCAATTGACAAGCAACAACAAAGCAGTTTATTTTTGGTTTACTCGTATTAAACAACCAGTTTACTCGTATTAAACTATCAGTTTACCCGTTTTAAACCATCAGTTTACCCGTTTTAAACCATCAGTTTATCCGTATTAAACTGACAGTTTATCCACACTAAACCAAAATAAACTGCTCATGGCTTCTTACTCATCGTGCAACGCCTCCGCCGGCTGTACCTTCATGGCACGGCGGGCAGGAAGCCCAATGCCGATGCCTATCATGGCAGCGATGAGGACAAACGTAGCGGCGACACAGAAGGCCAGACGCGACCACTCCAACGTAGTGCCGTTGCGCCAGCTGTTCAACTCGAAGTGGGCCATCACGATGTCGATAATGACGGCAGGCACGGTGACGATCAGCAACAGGAAGATGCCTTCGCTCATCAGTCGGCCGAACACCGCACCGTCCGTGGCACCCATCGCCTTGTGCAGGGCAATCTCGCCGCGCCGTTGCTGCGTGCGGAACCAGAAGGTGCCGAGCAGCCCCAGGAAGATGTTGAGCAGCAGGAAGCCCATGCCCACGAAGAAGTTGCGCATCTCGCTGGCATAATATTTCTGATAACTGTGGCGGATGTTCCTGAAGCTCTTGATGTCACTGATGTAGAGATTGCCTATGCGGAACTGTTTCTCGCTGTCGGCCTTCAGGTTCTCCATAAAGTTCTGGTCCCGGTCGGCACGGACGCGGACGCAGAGCTCGCGGTCGGCGCTCCACCACACATCGCCAAACATATTCATATTATATACCATGGAATAACTGAAAGATGCCTGGCTGTAATCGTCGTAACGCACATTTTGCAAGGCAGCCCCCAGCCGATACGTCTGAGTTGTGTCCCCGAACAGGTGAAATTCATTCTTGCCTACCAACGATGTCATCGAAATGCCGTACTTGCTCAACAGGTTGTCCGAAGCCAGGAAGTCGCCCCGCTCCAATATTTCAGCCAGCTGTTCAGGCGTCTCGCCACGCGCCCCCCGGTAGCGAAACACACGCACGAAGTCGGGCGTCACAATGCGGCGGATAGTCCAGTAGGGAGAAGTCATGGTATCACAACGCACTACTTCTGTCCCATTGCTCCCATTATAAGGATAAGAGCTTTGTGACAGGCTCACCACCTCTACCTCGGGGCGG
Source organism: Mediterranea massiliensis (assembly GCA_958402075.1). GTDB lineage: Bacteria > Bacteroidota > Bacteroidia > Bacteroidales > Bacteroidaceae > Bacteroides > Bacteroides massiliensis_D. The sequence continues at coordinate 28,718 of CATXSD010000001.1, forward strand.
CGGCGCAAGCGCTCCACCAGTTCACGTACCTCGTCGCTTTGCTTGTGGGTATCGCTATAGGGTGTATAATCAGGACTCTTGTCGGTGAGCACGCCCATATTGATCAGGTAGCAATGCTCCGTGTCGAAGCCGCGTGGCTCCAGATAGGTGGCCAGGCGGCAGTAGAGCAGGTCGATGATGTACCACATCACCACGCTCACCACCAGCAACTCCAGCGCCAGCCACAGATTGCTGCGCCATTCGTTTCGTATTTGGGTAAATAGTTTCTTGTTCATATTTTCTTTTTTCTTATCCACTTGATTAATGTGACTTCCCGTTAATCGCCTCCACAATATTCATCCGCGACGCCCGCCAGGCAGGAATGCCGGTACTGAGCAGGTTGAGCACGAAGCAGAAGAGCAACGCCCAGCCGAAGGTAGAGGCATGTATCAGGATGGAAGCATCGACCACAGGCGGATTGAGCGAAGTTGTCCAGTCCTGCGCAAAGAGGGTATCACCGAACAGAAAGGCAAAAAGCAGGCTGATTATCAGCCCCAACACGCCGGCCAGCAGGGTGACGATGAAGTTTTCGCTTAATATCTGTCCCAGCAGCTCCATGCGCGTACAGCCGAAGGCACGGCGCACCCCGATCTCCGCCACGCGGCGGCGCAGGCGGCTCTGTGTCATGCTGCTCAGGTTGATGGCAGGCACGATGAGCAGGATGAGGAAGATGATGAAACGCGTCCGGCGGGCAGCCGTCACATCCGGCTCTACATTGGCACCGGCTGTCAGGGCATTCTTCTCCTGGTCGTAGGGACGGTTGCGGTTGATGATTTGATAACCGTTCTCGTCTATCACCTTATTGAATTCGTCCAACCGGCGACCGGCCTCCTCGCGGATGGCGGGGAAGTCGCTGCGGTCGCGCGCCAGGATGGTGCAACTCATGTCACCCATCAGGCCGTTGCACCACGTATTGTTCACCTGGTCGGTCGAAGTATAGGGAATCCACACCTGCGCATAGGCCGTCGAAGCCAGCGTCGATACGTCCTTCACCACGCCGCACACCCGATAGGGCGCATGGGCCAGCAGGAATTCTTTTCCCGCTGCCTTCGTCGTGCCGAACAGCAGGCGCGCCACGCTTTCGGTAATGACCGCCACCGGCCGACCGGCATCGAACGTGGCCTGGTCGAAAGGCTTGCCGTCGGTAAAGGCGAAGTCGAACACCGTCCAGAACTGGCTGTCCGTCTCGCGCACATCGACCGCCGTAGCGGGCTGGCCGGGCAGGCTGACCGGCTGGGGCATAGCATAAACCTTATAAATGGTGATGGCCTCGGGCGTCGTCAGCTTGCCGTAGATTTCTTTCAGCGAAGCTGCACTCCACGGACCGTTGCTGTTATTGTCTCCCCACGCTTCGTTGGTGATGCTGCCCCACTTCACGTGCAGGAAGCGGTCGCGGTTGCTTTCGGGCGCAAAAGGCTCGATTTGCACCTGCTGCATCATCACTACCAGCATGATGAGGAAGATGGAAAGGGCCGTACCCGCCACCGTCACCCCGCTGATGAGCGGCTGCTGGCGGAGCTGTGCCCAAGCTTGTTGAAAATATTGTTTGATCATCTTTTTAATGAAGAATTATGAATGAAGAATGAAGAATTATGGATAAGAAAGGAAGCATCGGTAGCCCCGATTCTTCATTCCTCATTCTTCATTCTTAATTTTTAATCGTTTCGTATTCAAACTGCCGATGCCGCTGCGCGACACATCGGCCTCACCGGCACTGCCTCTCAGTTCCAGGCTGCCTACGCCACCCATACGGGCTTTCAGGTAGTCGCAATCGACGTTCACCTCGGCATCGCCCACTCCGTTCAGGCTGACGGTGAAGCGGTGGCAGGTCAGGTCGGCCACCTCGGCAGAGCCTACACCATTGATGCGAAGCGTGAAGTCGTCCAACTTCAAGGGTTCCTTACACTCCAGGCTACCCACACCAGTCAGCTCAACTGCCTCCAGCGTGGGAGCGGTGACATAGAGCTTCAGGCTGTTTATGTTCTTGACGGACTTTTCTCCCTTCTTGAAACTGATAACCAAGTAGCCGTTCTTCACCTCAGTGGTGGTGAGCTTCACCCATTTCTCCTTGCCCTCCAGGCGGAGCGAACAGTCATCGCCCTGCGTGAAAATGACATTGGCTACCGACGTTATCCTGATAGATGAGAAATCGTCCACCTTGCGCACTTCGCTCACTTGTTCATTTTGTGCCAACGCACCGACCGCTCCGGCAAAAGCCAGGACCAGTGCAACGATAATCCCTATGATGTTTGTTTTCATTCTTCTGTAGTTTTGTTCAACCATAACCTGTCTTATCCTATCTGACGACCGTCGAAGAACTGAACGGTGCGGCTGGTCAGTTTGGCCTGCTCGCCGTTGTGCGTTACCATCACGATGGTACGTCCGTCATTGTAGTTCAACTGGTGCAGCAGTTCCATGACTTCGGCACCCATCTTCGAGTCCAGGTTACCGGTCGGTTCGTCGGCCAGGATGATTTCGGGATTACCGATAATGGCACGGGCAATGGCCACACGCTGGCATTGACCACCGGAGAGCTGTGTGGGCATGTGGCGCATACGATGCGTCATACCTACCTTTTCGAGCACCTCTTCGGCCAGGCGGCGGCGTTCCTTGGCCGACACCTTGCGGTAGAGCAACGGCAGTTCCACGTTGTCCAGCACGTTGAGCGAGTTGATCAGATGGAACGACTGGAAGACGAAGCCCAGTGTCTTGTTACGGAAGGCTGCCAGTTCCTTGTCCTTCATGCCTTCCACACGGGTACCGGCAATCTCGATGGTACCGCTGGTAGGCGTGTCGAGCAGGCCCATGATGTTGAGCAAGGTAGACTTGCCACAGCCCGAAGGCCCCATGATACTGAGGAATTCACCCTTCTCTACAGTCAGGTTTACATTTTCCAACGCTTGTGTTTCAATCTCGTCTGTACGGTAAATCTTGTTGATACCAGTTAATTTGATCATGTCCATAATTGTATGTTGTTTATAGTTATTGTATTCTTTGTTTTCACCACAGAGGACACAGAGTTCTCTGTTTTACCACAGATTACTCAGATGAACACAGATGACAATTTAAATCTGTGCCCATCTGTGTAATCTGTGGTGAACTTAATTCAAAAGTCGTGCCAAAATCAGCTGCCACTGATTATCTGCACTTTAGCCAAAAGCAGAGTGTCCGAAAATGAACACTCTGTCCGATTTTGGCGGACGCTTTCACTCGTCCCTCAGCGCTTCGGTGGGAGCAATGCTGCTGATGCGGCGGGCCGGGATATAAATACCCACCAGCACCACAACCAGCAGAATGAGGTAGATGATGAGCGACACGATGGCAAAGTGCTGCCCGAAGTGGGCTACCCAGCAGGGCATGGTACTCTTCATCCAGGCGCTGCCCTTGCTCAGCCCCTCGCTGAGCCCGTATTGCAGGTAGAGGAAGCAGCCTATCAGGGTAGCTATCGTCGTGAGCACCACACCTTCGCCCAGCAACTGGAGCCGGATGCGGCGCGGCGTAGCACCGTAGGACAGCATGATGCCCACCTCCTCGCGCCGTGTGCGGGTCTGCAGCCAGAAGGTGCCGATGACACCCAGACAAAGGTTGACGAGGAAGAACAGGGCCACGCTCAGGTTGCGGCGATAGAGCGAAGTGGAGCTATAGAACTCACCTGAAGAAATGAGGTCGTCGTACGACTGAAGCTCACGGGCATAGAGGTTGCCCACCCGCATCTCGCGAAGCATCCACGGACGGAACTCATGCAGGAAGCGGTCCATGCTGACGCCCTCCTTCAAACGGATAACTACATGCATATCACTCACACTGGAAAGAATATCGGGATGCAATATCGGCTCGAAGGCGACAGGAACAGGACGACAGTCATTGGTGTACTTGAAAGTTCCTACCGCACCTACCACAACGGGCAAATAGAGCGTATCCGTCTCATTCGTCATCCAGCAACGCAGATTCTTGTTGTAAACACGGGTGTGAAACAAGGCTTCCTGTGCATACTCACTCAATACAACATTCATCCCGCCATACGTATGGTCCGACAATTCTTCGGGCGTCATGCTGCCCTGCACGGGCCTGAAGCCGAATGTTTCAAAGAAATGGGTATGTGGCAGAAACTCAACATACATAAGGTCGAGTCCCACTGTATCACCTTCTGCCATCAGGGTGGAAGTACTGCTTCCTTGCGAACCGGGATATATGAAAGAAAGTACGGGAGTGGCCTGCTCTACATCGGGATGCTGGCGGGCACGTTCCACGATATTCAGATACGCCTGCATCAGCGAAGCAGAGTCGGTAGCCTGGGCATCATAGCCCGGCGCCTGCGGTTGCAACATACCGACGGACACCATGCAGAGGCGGTCGGCATCGTAGCCAAGCGGAAGGTGACGGTCGTAGGTCACCACAATAACAGGATCGAAGATAATCCAGGAAAGGACAGCGACCAGTATCAGTTCGGCCAGCAGCCAGCCGTTGCGGCGCCGGCGGGTCCATAGGGTTTTAAGAATGAGTCTGAACATAATGCTTATCTTTTTTCATACAGTGAATACACAATCGGTTTGCGGAGCGACAGCCACGCCGGCAGAAGGGCCGACAGAAGGTTCAGTGCCAGGCAGAGCAGGAAGGCGATGACAAAGACGGCAGGCGCGAAAAGCATCTCGCCCGACACGTAGACGTTGGCATCCTGCGGGGCTGCTACCGCCCATTCGTCAAGCAGCGTGAAGATCCATTCACGGCCCAGGTAGACACTCGTCCAAGCCAGTACCAGTCCCAGCAAACCGCCCGCCAAGGTCAGGAAGAAGTTCTCCCACATCACTTGCGAGAGCAGCATGCTCCGCCCAGCACCGAACGACTTGCGCACGCCCATCTCGGCCAGACGGCTCTCCATGCGGCTGGCAATGAGGCCGCTCAGGTTGAGGGCAGGCACCAGCAGGAGCACCAGCACCACCACAACCAGATAGCCCACCGTTTTCCAGAGATTGAAGCCGGTATTCGACGGATGGTTCTGAAAGACGCTGAGCCAGTGCGAAGTGGGCTGATTCCACAACTCCATCTCCCACTTCCCCTTGTTTTGCAGGTTCAGCCGCCTCGTCACGTCCTTGATTTCCGCCCGCAGGGCATCGGCCTGCGCCGCATCCTTCACAAGGAAAGTAACATGATATTGCCCGCAATACGGAAACATATCGGTGCTGGGGCTCTTATAATTCGGAAGGGTTGAATAGGGCAGATAGACCTGCGCATACGATTCCGTGGTGAGATAGCTGGCACCGCGCACCACGCCGCACACCCGATAGTTCACATACTCCAGCGAGAACGAACGCCCCACGACTCCCTCCACGGTGCCGAACAGGCGGCGGGCCAAGTCGTCGGAGATGACGGCCGTATGGATGCCGCTCTCCAGGTCGGAATCGGTAAACGGATGCCCCTCCAGGAAGCGGAGCGGATAAATGCGGAAGAAAGCGGGGTCCACCAGCTTCAATGCCGGACGGAAATCACCGCTACGGTCGGCAGGCTGGATATAGCAGGTTTCCGATGTGTAGCTGTCCAACCGGGCCGACACGGCCACGACGTTTTTCAGCGGATACACCCAGTCCTGAAGAGCTTGATAGGACAAGCCGGACTGCCACGTCGACTTCTGTTCCTCCGAATGGAAACTGGCACTGGTGAGGTACAAGGTGTTTGCCCGGTTCTCCTCGGGATATACAGGTGCCAGCTTCACGTAATAAACCAGCGCCATCACAACCGTCATGGCAATGGCCAGCCCCGTGCCGGCAATGTAGAGCGTACTGAACAGGCGGTTCTGCCTGAACAACGCAAGGGCTTGTTTGAAATAGGTCTTTAGCATACGTATTCTTTTATTATAAATGTCAAATCGTCAACTTGTCTACCCAACTCACTCGTCCCTCAGCGCCTCGGTCGGCGGGATGCTGCTGATGCGGCGGGCCGGGATGTAAATACCTACCAGCACCACGGTCAGCAACACGAGGTAGACGATGAGCGACACGATGCAGAAATGCTGTCCGAAGTTCTGCACCCAGTAAGAGCCGGTGGTTTCCATGCCCGTCTGTCCCTTGGCCAGCCCTTCACTGACTGCATACTGGAAATAGAGGAAGCAGCCTATCAGAGTAGAAGCGGTGGTCAGCACGACCCCTTCGCCCAACAGGAAACGGACAATGCTTCCCGGCGTGGCGCCGTAGGACAGCATGACGCCCACCTCCTCGCGGCGGGTGCGTGTCTGCACCCAGAAGGTTCCGGCCACGCCCAGGCAAAGATTGACGAGGAAAAACACCGCCATCGCCACGTTGCGCTGATACAGCGTTGTCGTTCCCGCATACTCGCGTCGGGCTATCAGTTGCCGGTAGGGCTCCACCTTCTGCGCATACAGATTGCCCGCACGCAGTTCGCGCACCATCCACGGGTGAAAGCGGTGCAGAAAGCGCTCCATGCCGACACCCTTTTCCAGCCGGACCAATATCTTGACATCGTTGGGGAAATAATTCAGGTCGACGGTACGCATCGGGACAAAAGCCACCGGTATGGGTTGCCAGTCGCTATACATGCGGAAAGTGGCTGTCGCGCCTACTACGTCCGTGTACAGCGTGTCCTGGTTGCGGGGTATCCAGAAACGGCGCCCCTGAGGATTGTCCGTATGGAAGAAAGTTTCCAGCGTATTCTCCGTCAGTACCAGATCGCCGTCCTTATAAGGATAATCGGAAAGCTCTGCCGGCGTCAGTCCCTGGGCCGGACGGAAGCCATAGGTTTCGAAGAACTGCGTATGGGGCAGGAACTCGATGTAGCGCATGTGGCAGACGGTGGTGTCGCCAGCCGGCATCCGGGTCATGGTTCCCTGCCCTTGCGAGTTGGGATACAGCCAGCCTAACAGAGGAGTGGCATGCTCCACTTCGGGATAGTTGCGCACCCGCTGCACGAGGTTGTCGTAGGCCTGCATCAGCGAGGCCGAGTCGGTGGCCTGCCCGTCGTAGCCGGGCGCATTGGGGCGGTACATGTTCAGCGACACCAGGCAGAGGCGGTCGGCATCATAGCCCAAGGGAATCATCCGGTCGTGCGTCACGACTATCACCGGGTCGAATATCGCCCACGACACGATGCACACAACAATCAGCTCGGCCAGCAGCCAGCCGTTGCGGCGGCGACGGGACCATAAGGTTTTAAGAATGAGTTTAAACATGATTCTTATCTTTTCTCATAAAGTGAATATACAATCGGGTTGCGTAGGGACAGCCATGCCGGCAGGAGGGCCGAAAGCGTGTTCAGCACCAGGCAGAACAGCAGGGTTATCAGGAAAACAGCAGGCGCAAACAGCATTTCGCCCGAGACGTAGACATCGGTCCCGTCGGGTACCAGCCACGCATAGCGGTCGAACACGCGGAACACCCACTCCCTGCAGCCGTACAAGGCAATCCAGGCTGCCACCAGCCCCAATACTCCACCGGCCAGGGTCAGCAGGAAATTTTCCCACAACACTTGCGAGAGCAGCCTGTTCCGCCCGCCTCCAAAAGCCTTGCGGATGCCCATCTCGGGCAGGCGGCTCTCCATGCGGCTGGCTATCAGGCCGCTCAGGTTCAGGGCGGGCACCAGCAACAAAGCCAGCAGGATGAACAACAGATAGCGGACGGCCCTCCACCAGTCGCCCCCTCCTCCACCGACCGACGTCATCAGAGACGCATGCAGATGGGAAACCGGATCGTCACCGATGTTCATCTTCAGCCCGTCGGCCTGGTGCAGCAGATTCTGCTTCCGCACAATTTCGTGAACTTCGTCGCACAGAGCCTCACCCTGTTTTCCGTCTTCTACCCATACCGTCACCTGGAAGGGACCGCAATAAGGCACTTCGGGATAGGCGGCATCGCGGTATCCCTCCATCGTGCTATAAGGTACATACAGGTCGGCATACGAGCGGTTTGTCAGATAACTGGCCCCGCGGACCACCCCGCAAACCTGATAGGCTTCGTAATCCAGCAGGAACTGACGACCGATGACTCCCTGCTCTCCGCCGAACAGACGACGGGCCAGCTTGTCGGTAATCACCGCCTTGCAGATGCCGCTCTCCAGATCGGCCTGCGTAAAAGGCTGCCCCTCGAAAAAGCGGAAGGCATAGATACGGAAATAAGCCGGATCGGTTTCTACAATCTGCACCGCAAAATCACCGCTACGGTCGGAAGGCTGGATGTACTTCACCGCCCCGAAGGTGGAAGCACTCACCTCACGGGCGTTCTTCAACGGATAGAACCATTCCTGCAACGCCCTGTACGAATAAGCATAGCTCCACGACTGGAAACGCCCGTCCTTGTTCCGCTCGAAAGACGTCCCCGACAGGTAATACGTGTTTCCACGGTTCATCTCGGGATAGACAGGCGCCAGCTTCACATAGTAAACTACCGCCACAATCACCGTCATGGCAATGGCCAGCCCCGTGCCGGCAATGTAGAGCGTACTGAACAGGCGGTTCTGCCTGAACAACGCAAGGGCTTGTTTGAAATAGGTCTTCAGCATCATAACAAATCTATCTAACTATATATGGATAAAGCATATAGCACTTTATTTTCTGTTGATACCCAATAAAGTGATACTTCAGTCTCATTAAAGCGATACTTTAACGCCTTTAAAGCACTGCTTTAATACCAGTAAAGCGATGCTTTAACACTGATAAAGCGACGCTTTAAAATCAGCAAAGCAAAATAAAGTATCAAATCACTGACCGTCAGCCGGTTATTTATTCTTCTCTCAATGCCTCCACCGGCAGCGTACGGGCCGCACGGCGTACAGGGATATACGTCCCGACCAGCGCTATCAGCATCAGAATAATGTAACTGAGTGCCAGCACCACGGTGAAGTGGAAACCGAAACGGTTTTGCCCGTAGGCGGGATTGGGCACGAACTTGTCATTCATCTCTACCGTGTACAGGCCGTTGGCGTGTGCATGATAGAACAGGAAGGGGATGACCAGCACGAAGGCTATCGTCAGCAACAGCCAGGCCTCGAGGAGGAACTGCCGCACGATGCACCCTTGCGAAGCGCCCATGCTGCGCATCACTCCAATCTCGCCGCGACGGGCGTTGCTGCGTATCCAGAAGGTGCCCACCATGCCCAGGAAGATGCAGAGCAGGGCGAAACCCGTCAGGGCGTATTGCAGGCGGAGCTTGTTGGTGACACCGCTCTTCATGGCATAGGCCTCGCTCAGCTCCGAAAACTCCTTCAGGCTGTCGAAGTAGAAGTTGCCGACGGAGAGCTGCGGCGCCACTTCCTGCTGGAAACGCTGCTTGAAGGCCGACACGTCCACACCCGGCTTCAGACGGATGACAAAATTGTACCACCACGGCATATACTGGCTTCCATACATTTCGCTGTACATGGTGACAATGAGCGGATAGGGCTGCTCGTAGTCGCGGTGCTTGAAGTCACGGAATACGCCCGCTACCTCCAAAGCGTCCTCGCCCTGGTAGACTTTCTTCCCTACGGCATCGGCCGTACCAAACAGGCGCTGAGCCAACCGTTCGGAGATGAATGCCTTGTCTTCCACCTGTTCAGGCACCTGGATGTCACCGCCTGTACGGGCATCCTTCATGCCATAGGTATGAAGCATATTGCTGCCATCGGTTGCCACAAAACTATAAGCCTGGGCATGTACGAAACCTTCCCTTTTGTGCAAAGAGGCGGTATCGGCAAAGACTCCCGTACCGCTCCACGAGTTGCTACAAGGGAAACTTTGATTGCCGGAGATGGTCCAGCACTCCACCTCGGGCTGCTCGCGCACGATGCGGGCAATGCGCGTGTAGGCCACCAGATTCATCGAATCGGAAGCCATGTCGGGGTCGAAGTTGCCGTTCGTCTCGTCGTACATGCCGATGTTTATCACGTAAAGCCCTTCGGGATTGTATCCCCGGTCAATGGCACGATTGGCGGTCAATACATAGATAGGGTCGATAACGGTCCAAAGAAAGAAACTGACGACCAGCAGTTCCAGGAATATCCAGGCGTTCTGACGACGCTGGTTCCATAGTTGGTGTAAGATGGTTTGAAGCATAGCATTTTATCTTTTCGTATTCAACGATTCCATAATCGGGTGGCGCATTGCCCCCAGTGCAGGCACAAGGGCCGACACCACATTGAGCACCACGCACACGGCCAGCGCGCAGCCGAACACGGCGGGATTGAACAGCATCTCGGGCGTGAGCGACGTGGAGAGCGAAGTGTCGTAGATGTTCTTGTCGAACAGCGTCAGAATCCAGTCGCTGGCCGTCAGCACAATCAGGTAGGAGAACAACAGGCCTGCCAGACCGCCCAGCAACGTGAGCAACAGGTTCTCGCAGAGCACCTGCTCCAGCAGGCGGCGGCGCGTAGCCCCATAGGCCTTACGAATGCCCAGCTCGGCAATGCGGCTGTCCATGCGCGAGGAAATCATGCCGCTCAGGTTCAAGGCAGGGATGAAGAGCAGGGCCAGCAGGATGTAGAGGAAATCCTTGACCAGTTCCATCGTGTCGGGTGCCTTCTCTACATCCTGGCGGAATGTACTGAGCCAGTAAGGATCGGGCTGCCCCATCAGGTCGTATTCATAGTCCTTGTCCTGCAAGGTATAGCGTCGGAACACATCCTGCACCTCGCTGCGTACCGTTTCGAGATTCTCCGCATCGTCTACCAGCAAAGAGGCATACACATTGCCCAGCAAACCGAACCGATCCAGTTCTTTGGAGATATACTGCGCATTGAGCAAGGGCAGCCACAGGTCGCCTGCCGTCTCGGGCGTAGCATTGGAAACATCCCGCACCACGCCGCACACGCGGTAGTCGCGTCCGTTAAAGGCGAAGTGCCGGCCCTCCACTCCCTCGGTGGCGGCAAACAACCGCTTGGCCAGCGACTCACCGATGACAGCCACTTGCGCCTTGGCCTCCACATCTTCCTGCGTGAATGGCTGGCCGTCAACAAAACGGAAGGAAAAGACTTTCCAGAAAGCGCCGTTGGCAAAACGGGGAGTAACCTTGAAGGGCTTTACGTCTGCGGCAGACACCTGATAATCTCCCCAAAAATCAATTATACTGCCCGCCACCTGCTCCACATGAGGCAGTCCCGGCAGCATCTGGTCCACCACATAATAGGCCACGCCACCGTTGATGGTCCAGCTCTCGGGCTTTCCCTTCGGGTAGCGCTTTATCGGCTTCAGCACCAGCGTGCGGTCGCGGTTATACTCGGGATAGACGGGGCCGAACTTGACATAGAAGATGATGAACAACGTCATCACCAGCGCGATGGACAGGCCCGTACCCACCACGTAGATGCCTGTAAAGAGGCGGTTCTGCCGCATCAGGGTCCAGGCTTGTTTGAAATAATTCTTCAGCATAGCTATTTCTTGTTTGTTTCACCACAGAGAGGGCGCAGAGTTTTTATTGAGTTCACCACAGATTACACAGATTGGCACAGATTGTGTGATTATCTGTGATTTCTTGGTTCACCTCAAATTATACAGACTATACAAATACGTTGCGCGAATCTGTGATAATCTGTGTAATCCGTGGTGCATCATGCACATATTTCCTCTGTGTACTCTGTAGTGAGCAATTCTCATTTCTTCAGTTTCAGCTTGTTCTTATTCTTATATTGGCTCATGTCGCTTACGACTACCTGGTCACCAGGTTTGAGGCCCGAAACCACTTCGACGTACTCGAAGTTGGAGTCGCCCAACTGCACCTTGCGCTTCACAAGCTGGCCTTCGCCGTCGCGCACAAAGAGTTCGTACTCGCCACGGCCCACGTAGTAACTGGCATTGGCCAGCCGCATCACGTCTTCCTTGACGGAATTCATCACATAGACATCGGTCTTCAGGCCCGAACGCAGGCGGCGGTTGCTGTCGTCCTCCAGCTGCACGGTGAAGGAGATGACACCGTTCTTCGAAAGCGGGGTGACGCTGCTCACCTGCCCTTCCAGCTTCTCGCTGCCTATCTTCACGATGGCCCGTCCGCCGGCCGCCACGCGGTCGCCGTAGGTATCGGCTATCTCGCCCTCCACCTTGAAGTGGCTCAGGTCGCTGATGACGGCAATCTGCGTGCCCTCACCCACCTGCACACCTATCTGATTGTTGATATAGGTAAGGATGGCCTTGCGGGGCGAGCGCACCTGTGCGTCGTCCAGCGTACGCTTGGTCTCGGCCAGACTCTTGCGGAAGATGCTCAGGTCGAGTTCCTGCACCTTGTATTCGGCAGCCAGCACCTCCTGCTCGTTCTCATACTGCTGGCGGAGCTGTTCCAGTTCCAGCTGGGCCACGTTGACGCTCAGTTCGGCCTGACGAACCTTGTCGGTCGTACCCGAGCCGAGGCTGTCCAGATACTGCTCGTTGCGCAGCTCCACCTTCATGCGGTTCAGCTTCATTTCGGACACCTTGATCTGCATGGCCAGGTCCTTCAGTTTGGTTTCGTTGTTCACCTTCAACTGCTGGAGCTTATAGGTACGCATCTGCTCTTCGTCGAGCTGCTTCTTGTATTCGGTCTCGGCACTCTGCAGGTCCAGTTTTAGGATGGGGGTACCTACGTCCACACTGTCGCCCCCCTTCTTGTACACCTCAAGGATGCGGGTATTGATGGGCGAATTGATGATTTCCTCGAATGCCGGCACCACCTTGCCCGAAGCACTGACACTGACCTCAATCGTTCCCTGATCGACCTGCGAGAAGACAAGGTCCTTTTCTTTCACTCCCGTCCGCATCAGCGAGATGAGGACACTGATGACCACGATACCCGAAGCGGCTATGATGCCGTAACGGATCCACTTCTTGTTGCGCTCCTTGCGGCGCACCTCTTTCGGAATTTCTCTATCCATAGATATCTGTTCTTAATGTTTATATTTTCTTCACTTCTTCGCCCGCCGCATCTCCGTGCTGAAAACGGACACCCGAACGAACTTCACCTTATCTATATGCGAAATCCGTGCCAAAAATGCAAATCGTTTATAATCAATGAAAAGAGCAAAACAAAGAGTGTCCGATATCGGACACTGTGTACATTTTCGGATAATCGAAGCCGGACACATCCGGCAAAGGAATGCTACAGAAAGCACGTTTCCAGTCCTTCATTTCCCCTTCTCACAGAGAAAATACAGGAAAATATGAACAAAAGCGAAAAAGTGAACATCAGTCGAAGAAATGTAGACAGCACCATTCCGCAACAACCCTCTATCTTTGCGGCAAATAACAAAAGAAAGCTATGATAAAGAAATTGTTCACATTCACATTCGCCTGTCTGTTGATGGGCAGCGCAGGAGCACAGGAAGTGCTTTCGCTGAGCCAATGCCTGAAGACAGGCATCGAAAACAACCTCGGCCTGCAGGCCCAACAGAACGAAGTACGCAAAGGCAAGCATGCCATCAGCGAGAACCGCGCCAAGCTGTTGCCGCAAATCAATGCCGTAGCCTCTTTCAACGACAACTTCAACCCACCGGTATCGGTGACCGACGGATCGGCCTACGGCAACCCATACAACGTGACGAAGACCCTGCAATACAACGCCAGCGCAGGCCTACAGCTCCAGATGCCGCTCTACAACCAGACAGCCTACACGGCAGTGGACATTGCCCGCACACTGGACAACATCAACCGCCTCACCTATGAAAAGGCCCGCGAAGACCTCATCCTGCAGATTGCCAAGATGTACTACTTGGGACAAAGCACCGCCGAACAGATTGGCATCGTCCGCGAGAACATCGACCGCCTGCGCGAACTGCGCGACATCACCCAGGCCTTCTACGACAACGGTTTGGCGATGGAAGTGGACCTGAAGCGCGTCAACATCAACCTGGAGAACATGCAGGTGCAATACGACAATGCCCAGGCCATGCTGACCCAGCAGCTCAATCTGCTGAAGTATGTCATGGACTATCCGGCCGACGCCGACATCGCCCTGGAACCCGTAGACACCGAAAACATCCAGACCGTCGAACTGACCGGACTGGACGCCAACCAGTACGAACTGCAACTGCTGCAATCGCAGGGCGAGCTGGCCGAACGGCAGAAACGGATGATCAGCCAGGGCTATCTGCCCTCGCTCAGCCTGACCGCCAACTGGATGTACTCGGCCTATACGGACAAGGCCCGGAACTGGTTCCACTCCGGCCCCTCCAACCACTGGTACAACTCCAACGGCATCGGCCTGACGCTGCGCATCCCTCTCTTCGACGGACTGGACAAACGCTCGAAGCTGCGGAAAGCAAAGATTGACATCGAAAACATCCGCCTGAACCAGGAGAACATGCAGAAGAACCTCGAGACGCAGTACCTGAACGCCACGAACGACCTGATGAACAATCAACGTACTTTCCTGAAACAGAAAGATAACTACCAGCTGGCCGAGAACGTCTACGAAGTGACCACGGACCGCTACCGCGAAGGCATCGCCTCGATGACGGAGGTCCTGCAGGACGAGATGCGCATGAGCGAGGCACAGAACAACTACATCAACGCCCACTACAACTACCGCGTCACCAACCTGGCCCTGCTGAAACTGACGGGACAGACGGAAAGTTTGCTGAAATAATCAATATCACCTTCTAATAAATATAAACAGTTATGGAAACAAATAACACCTTACAAGAACAAGCCAAGAAACTGCGCAAGATGCGCCGTCGCCAACGTATAGCCAGCCTGCTGGGCATCGCCGTCCTCGCCTGGGGAGTGGTGCAGGCAGCCTTCCTCTTCCTGGACTACAAGAACACCGAGACCAGCAACGACGCCCAGGTGGAACAGTATATCTCGCCCGTCAACTTGCGGGCTTCGGGCTATATCCAGAAAATCTGCTTCACCGAACATCAGAACGTACACAAGGGCGACACCCTGCTGGTGCTCGACGACCGCGAATACCGCATCCGCGTGATGGAAGCCGAAGCTGCCCTGAAGGATGCCATGGCCGGTGCCACCGTCATGGATGCCACCCTGCAGACCACCCGGAACAATGCATCGGTATTCGAAGCCTCCATCGCCGAAGTCGAAATCCGCCTGGCCAAGCTGGAGAAAGACCGCCAGCGCTACACCAATCTGCTGAAGCGGAACGCCGCCACCCCCATCCAGCTGGAACAGATTGAAACCGAATACGAAGCCACCTGCAAAAAGCTCGATGCCCTGAAACGACAGCAGAAGGCTGCCCGTTCGGGTGTGAACGAAGTGTCGCAACGCCGGCAGAACATCGAAGCCTCCATCCAGCGCGCACAGGCTGCCCTCGACATGGCCCGCCTCAACCTGTCGTACTGCGTGGTGACTGCCCCCTGCGACGGCAAGCTGGGACGCCGTGCCCTGGAAGAAGGACAGTTCATCGGTGCCGGACAGACCATCACCTACATCCTGCCCGACACACAGAAATGGATTGTGGCCAACTATAAGGAAACACAGGTTGAGAATCTTGCCATCGGCCAGCAGGTACGCATCAGCGTAGACGCCATCAAGGACAGGGAATTCACGGGACGCATCACAGCCATCTCGGGAGCCACCGGTTCCAAGTACTCGCTCGTACCTACGGACAACTCGGCCGGCAACTTCGTGAAGATACAGCAGCGCATCCCCGTCCGCATCGACTTCGACGACCTGAGCCGCGAGGAAAACGAACGCCTGGCTGCCGGCATGATGGTGGTGGTACGAACTATAAAATGATTCTTCATTTTTCATTCATCATTTTTTCATTTTCCCTATGGCTTCCTATCCCAAAAACTATCCGTTCTACAACTGGGTGCCCAAACCGCTGGGCATCCTGATACTGGTACTGCTCTTCATTCCCATCCTCACCGTGGGCGGTGTCTATACCGCCAACAGCGGCGAGATGATGAGCGGACTGGGCATCCAGTCGGAGCACATCCAGTTTGTCGGCTTCCTCACCTCCATCGGCATGGCTGCCTTCTCGCCCTTCTTCTTCGAACTGGTGTGCATCCGCCGCGAGAAGATGATGTGCCTCGGCGGGTTTGCCGTGATGTACGCCCTGAGCTACGTGTGCGCCAAGACCGACAGCATCTTCCTCCTGGCCCTGTGCAGCCTCGTCATGGGCTTCCTGCGCATGGTGCTGATGAGGGTGAACCTCTTTACCCTCATCAAGTATGCCTTCGGCATGGAGACCACCCTCAACATCACGCCCGGCAACGAGCCCCGCGATGCCGAAGGATGGGACCGACTGGACAGCGAGAAGAGTGTCAGCATGCCCACCATCTACCTGTTCTTCATGATACTGGGACAGATAGGTACCTCGCTCACCGCCTGGCTGGCCTATGAATACGAATGGCAGTATGTCTATTACTACATGATGGCCACCACGCTGGTTGCCGTCCTCGTCATCTTCGTCACCATGCCCTACCACCGCTATCCCGGCCGCCGCTTCCCCGTCAACTTCCGCAAGTTCGGCAGCGTGGTCATCTTCTGTGCCATGTGTACGTCGGTGGTCTATGTGCTGGTCTATGGCAAGGTGCTCGACTGGTACGACGACCCCACCATCCGCTGGGCCACGGCGGCCGCCCTCCTGTTCACCGGCCTGTTCGTCTATATGGAGGCCACGCACCGCTCGCCCTACTTCCTGATGGACGTGTTCCGCCTGCGCACCATCAACCTGGGCATTATCCTCTTCCTGCTGCTGATGGTGTTGAACTCCAGCGCCCTGTTCGTCAATGTGTTTACAGGTGTGGGCATGAAGATAGACAACTGGCAGAACGCCGCACTGAACAACTGGGCCATCCTGGGCTACTTCATCGGAGCCGTCATAGCCATCGCGTTGGGCAAGCGGGGCGTACACCTGAAGTATCTCTTCGCCCTGGGCTTTGTCTTCATCGGTCTGTCGGCCCTGTTCATGTACTTCGAGGTACAGACCGCCGGCCTGTACGAGCGCATGAAGTACCCCGTCATCAGCCGTGCCATGGGCATGATGCTGCTCTTCTCGCTCACCGCCGTACTGGCCAACCAGCGCATGCCCTACCGCTACCTGTCCACGTGGATCTGCATCATGCTCACCGTACGCATGATGCTGGGGCCCGCCATCGGTACGGCCCTCTACACCAACGTGATGCAGCACCGCCAGCAGCACTACATCACCCGTCTGGCGCACGACACAGACCTGCTCACTCCCGAAACGGCCGCCAGCTACACGGGCACCGTCCAAGGTATGATGTACCAGGGCAAGAGCCGCCTAGAAGCCGAACAGATGGCCGCACTCTCCACCAAAGGCAAGGTGCAGGTACAGGCTACGCTGGCATCGGTCAAGGAAATGTCGGGCTGGACGCTCTATGCCTGTCTGGGCTGCGCCCTGTTCGTACTGCTGATACCTTACCGCAAGAGAATAGTCACCACAGAGTAACACAGAGGAAACTATTGATGTGCACCACAGATTACACGGATTGACACAGATTATACATATGTCACAACTCATCTGTGTCAATCCGTGTAATCTGTGGTAAAAATAAAAAACTCCGTGAAACGCTGTGTTCTCAGTGGTGAATACCGAATATTTCATTAACTTAGCTCCCGAATTAACCCATGAAACCGAAAGCCATCCGCCCCATGAACGAAGAAGAACGCCTGAAAAGACTCGAAGCGGCCCTGCGTGCCAACGAAACCATCTGCAGTTCGGAAGGAAGTCTCACCTCCTTCCCTTCCTCCCTGTGCAAGTCCTACCGCGTAGGCGGCCTGGGCCTACTGCTCTGCCGCAAAGGCCAGTTCCGCTTCCGCTTGAACAACCGGGAGTTTGACGCTCGCGAAGGGCAAACGCTGTTCATCCCCGAAAATGCGGTGTTCGAAATATTGGAAACCTCGCCCGCCGTGGAGGTAAACATCTTCTTCTACCTCATCGAGCCGATACGCGACATCATGGGCAACCTGGCCCTGTCCATGTACCCCTACACGGAGCTGACGGCCGAAACCTGCTACGTATGGCATACGGACGAGGAAGAAGAACTGCTGAAATACATCGCCCTGCTGGACGACACCCTGAAACATGGTAAGGAGCTGTTCAATTCGTTCGAACAGAAACTGCTGCTCATCGGACTGACCTACCGCCTCTGCGGCATCTACAGCCGGAAGCTCGTGAACCGCCGCGACACCGTGGGACACAAGGACGAGACCTTCATCCGCCTCATCGGCCTCATCGAGCAGAACTACAGGCGTGAACGGGGCGTGGAGTTCTATGCCGACAAGCTGTGCCTGTCACCCAAATACCTCTCCAACCTGTCGAAGTCGGTCAGCGGCTATACGGTACAGGAACTGGTATTCAAAGCCATTGTCCGCGAAGCCATCTCGCTGCTGAAGAACACGCAGAAGACCGTGCTCGAGATATCCGAGGAACTGAACTTCCCCAACGCTTCCTACTTCGGCACCTTCTTCCGGAAACAGACGGGGATGTCGCCCATGCAGATGAGGCGGAACAACGGAAAAAGTTCTTGACTTCAGTTAACAAAATGCATGTCCAGGCAGCCATTGCTTCCCGAATTCCTTCGCTGCTCATTCCATTCCATAAGCAATTCATCGGCAAGGTATTCATCACTCAGGCAATGCATATCCGCCACTCCATTACTGACCAGTCTATACGTCTCAGAATCATAAAAGAATCCGAGCGCATCCTCGTATGACAATTGCAGCTTATCGGCAAACAAGCGTACAATACGCGCGTACTTCATCTGTAAAATGGTTTTGTCAGCCTGCATCTTCCACTCCTCCCAATTTCACTTCTTTAGCATCCACAAAGTGCAGATGCCGCCCCAGGACATTCTGATTCAAGATACATAACTGATGGTTCGGATGCTCAAAAGCAAGCCGGCCCAACGCATCATCTTTACTCATTGTCCCGGAAAAATATAAATCTATCGTATTGAATACCTTATCATTGGCTATTCCACCTTCAACGATGTCATAAGCTGCCTCACACATTCCTTTACGACATTTCCCTACATAATCCAACCATTCTTCATCGTATCTCGCAAAGACTTTCACCCGGCAGTCGGTCAAATCATCGTCCAACCAATATTCATTGACAAAAGCCTGCTTGCCTCTGAGCAGAAAACGCTGCGCATATTTCTCAGCCTGACTATACATAGACGTCAGATAAAAGCCTTTGCCGAAATCCAGATACTCTCGTGAATGATATACGTCCGGATGCTCTATAACCAGAGGAGATGCATGATACAGCTTCATACCAACACCCCTTTCTCTTTCATGTACGAAATCAAATCTTCCACAAGATATTCCTTACTGAAGGTATGCAATACGTCATATCCCGGGAGCAGGTATCCCGTCAGTATACCCGATGAACGCAACAGTCTGTAAACACTCCCTGCACTCATTTTCAGCGCATCGGCCAGACTGCCTACACAAAAGGTCACAAAGTTCAATTGGTCGAAATTCATCATAGAAGCAATGATTAATCTACTTGCAAAGATAGCGAAAGGCGAGAGGAGAAGCAAATGAAAAAGAGAATTTTCAATTTGATTCTCCCGAGCCGCATCCTATCTTATGAAAAGATAGTGAAAGGCGAGAGGAGAAGCAAATGAAATTGAAAATTTCAATTTCATTCTCCCGAGCCGCATCCTGTCTTATCCAAAGATAGCATAAATCCGAAAAATCAAACCTTATTTATATATAAGTCTTACCGCAGCCGCAGGCGGTCGCCTACCTCGGGCACATATTCTTCCATGTCCTTGCGGTTCATCTTGTAGAGGTTCTTCAGGCGGATACCATACTTCTGCGAGATGCTGTGCATGGAGTCGCCGTCGCGCACGATGTGGACGGTGTAAGGCTTCTGCGCCTTCTTGTTCTTCTTCTTCAGATAGATGATGTCGCCCGCCTCGAGGGTGTACTCACGGTGCAGGTCATTGTAGCTGACCAGCTTCTTCCAACTGATGCCAAACTCTCCGCCCAGCAGTTCGAAGCTGTCGCCGTCACGGGCCACGACATAGGCCAGCCCGTTGGCTATATACACCTGGTGAGGATGGAGCAACCACGGTTTCTTCTTGAGTTCCTTCTCCCACTTGCGGGCCTCGCGACGGCCCATTCCCTCGTTGTCGTACTTATACAGGTCGTAATCCTCGATAATCGTTATCAGTCGGTTGGCATACGAAGGGTCGGTGGCATAGCCGGCTTTCTTCAAGCCGCGGGCCCAGCCCTTGTAATCGGTAATCTTCAACTTGAACAGGAAAGCATAGCGCGCACCGCTCTTCAGAAATTTGGAGTGGTCCTCGTAGGAGTCGCGCGCATTGCGATAGGCACGGAAACATTCGCCCCTGGCGTCGTCGTCGTGATAGACCCGGCGTCCTTTCCAGGTGTTGTGGCACTTGATGCCGAAGTGATTGTTGCTCTTGCGGGCCAGCTGGCTCTGCCCGGCACCGCTTTCCAGCAGTCCCTGGGCCAAGGTGATGCTGGCAGGTATCTTGTGCAGCTTCATCTGCTCCACCGCAATGGGGGCATATTGCTTGATGTATTCGTTGTAACGGGAGTTCCTGCGCTGTGCATGGGCAGGCAGAAGCAGCATCAGAAAGGCCATAATGACCAGCAGTCGGGACGTATATTTCATGTCGTTATCATTGATTCGGGCACAAAAATCTGCAAAAGAATTGAAAAAAACAATCCTTTTACTTTTTATTAGCTACCGGATGCTGTATAAATAGGCTAAATTGACTACATTTGAAACCTGTGAACCTAAATTTTGAAAACCGGAATGAAATATAAGCATTATATCAGCATAGTGGCAGCCGCCTTGTACCTGTTATTACAAGTGTCCTGTTCCAATGCATTCTATTCCTCATCCAATGTATTGGGACAAATAAAACAAGGTATGTCTCCCCAAGAAATTACCCAACTGTTGGGAAAACCCGAATACCGCCGTCTGGATTATGATATAGAAGAATGGGAATACAGAAAAAAGCTCAATTTTCTGGACAGCGAGGAGACAGTCATCATCATACGGTTCGAAAACGAACGACTGATATATCTGGACTCATTCAAAGCAAGGGAACGACAGCCGCAAACGCCCGTCGCATCCGTCACTCCTCCCCCACCTTCTCCGGTCGTTATTGGAATCGAACGCCCGTCAAGTCCCATAGGGCCGCCGATGTCAGACAATCGTTTCGAAGAATTTTATGATAACGCAAAGTCGTATACATTCAAAAGCGAACAAATGCAATTCATCCGTTCAGGTGTAAAGAACAAACGATTCACATGCAAACAATGTGCGCGCATGATGTCTCTTTTCACTTTTGACGACGACAAATTTAAAATCATCAAAATATTCGCTCCATACCTGACGGACAAAGAAAACTATGATGTAATCACAGATTATTTTCTGTTATCATCCGACCGTGAAAAGGTATTGAAAGCGTTAGGCATACGAAAAGTCTGAAATGTTCAATCCGATTGTCACGAAATCAACCTATTCATACATAAAACCCACCTCATGAAAGAACTGAACCTCCACATCGGCATCCGCATCTATACATACGAAGAACTGGATGCTGCCGACCGCGAACTGATAGACGCCGCCCGCGAAGCCACACACCGCAG
Source organism: Mediterranea massiliensis (assembly GCA_958402075.1). GTDB lineage: Bacteria > Bacteroidota > Bacteroidia > Bacteroidales > Bacteroidaceae > Bacteroides > Bacteroides massiliensis_D. The sequence continues at coordinate 50,262 of CATXSD010000001.1, forward strand.
CTATGCCCCCTACTCCCACTTCTCGGTAGGAGCCGCCGCCCGACTGGCGGACAACACCGTCGTCTGCGGCAGCAATCAGGAAAACGCCGCCTATCCGTCGGGACTCTGTGCCGAACGTACTACCCTGTTCTACGCCAACTCGCGCTACCCCGACCAGGCCGTGACGACACTGGCCATCGCCGCCCGCAACGAACGGGGCGAGTTTCTGGACGACCCCATCCCGCCGTGCGGTGCCTGCCGCCAGGTGATGCTCGAAACGGAAGTACGCTACCGGCAGTCCATGCGCATCCTGCTCTACGGTCGCAAGGGCATCTACGAAGTGGAGAAGGTGGGCGACCTGCTGCCCCTCTCGTTCGACGCTTCGGCCATGCAATGACAGGCTTCCTGACGGCCCGGAAGACGCTTCCGCACCGACCCGTCGCGACGAAGTGCTTCGTGACCCTCTCATGCAGTGCTTCGTCACCCCCTAAGGAAGCACTGCATGACCACCTGACGAAGCACTTCGTCGGACCCTCATGAAGCACTTCGTCAGAACCCCACGAAGCACTGCATCAGAGCCTCATCATGCGCATCCCCTTCAAACGTCTCCGTCGGACACTTTGCCCGAAAAAAACGGAGAACGGCAAATATCCGTAATTCGGGTATAGCCGTTATCCAAAATTCTTCTTATTTTTGCAGCGTATCACTCGAAAAATGATACACGACAATTTTACCCTTAATTAAAACAGGCATCCTTATTATGTTACGTAAAATCAGACTGACCCTGGCCATCGTATTCTTTACGCTGATCACCCTGCTGTTCCTCGACTTCACGGGGACGCTGCACGCATGGTTCGGCTGGATGGCCAAAATTCAATTCCTCCCTGCCGTGCTGGCGCTCAACGTGGGAGTGGTACTGGCACTGGTGATTCTCACCCTGCTGCTGGGACGCGTCTATTGTTCCGTCATCTGCCCGCTGGGCGTCTTCCAGGACATCATTGCCTGGTTCTCGAAGAAGAGCAAGAAGAACCGCTACCGCTATTCGCCTGCCCTGTTGTGGCTGCGCTACGGCGTGCTGGGCGTGTTCGTCATCGCACTGGTGGCAGGCGTACACTCGTTTGTGGCCCTGCTGGCCCCCTACAGCTCGTACGGACGCATCGCAAGCAACCTGTTCGCCCCCGTCTACCAATGGGGCAACAACCTGCTGGCCTACCTGGCCGAGCGGGCCGACAGCTATGCTTTCTATGACACTACCGTCTGGCTGAAGAGTCTGCCCACCTTCGTCATCGCCGCCGTCACGCTGGTGGTGCTCGTCGTACTGGCCTGGCGCGGCGGACGCACGTACTGCAACACCATCTGCCCCGTAGGTACCGTGCTGGGCTTCCTGTCGAAGTATGCTTACCTGAAGCCGGTCATCGACACTGACAAGTGCGTCAACTGCAACCTCTGCGCACGCAACTGCAAAGCCTCGTGCATCGACATCAAGAACCACCGGATAGACTACAGCCGCTGCGTAGCCTGCATGGATTGCCTGGACAAGTGCAAGCACCAGGCGCTGCACTATACCCACCCCACCAAAGTCAAGGCCGAACCGGCCGGACAGCAGGCTGAGGGAAGCAACTCCCGCCGCGCCTTTCTGGCATCGACGGCACTGGCGGCCTCGGCTGCCGTACTGAAGGCCCAGGAGATGAAAGTGGACGGCGGACTGGCTACCATCGAAGACAAGAAAATCCCCAACCGAAAGACTCCCATCCTGCCGCCGGGAGCCCAAGGTGCCCGCCACTTTGCCCAGCACTGTACGGCCTGCCAGCTCTGCGTGTCGGTATGCCCCAACGAAGTGCTGCGCCCCTCGACCGGACTGATGACGCTGATGCAGCCTTTCTCCTCGTACGAACGCGGCTACTGCCGTCCCGAGTGCACCAAGTGTTCGGAAGTCTGCCCCACGGGAGCCATCAAGCCCATCACCGTGGCCGACAAGTCGTCCATCCAGATAGGACATGCCGTGTGGATCAAGCGCAATTGCGTGGTGAATACCGACCAAGTGGAGTGCGGCAACTGCGCCCGCCACTGCCCCACGGGAGCCATCACCATGGTACCGTCGGACCCCAACAACCCCGACTCGCTCAAGTTCCCGGCCGTCGACACCGAACGCTGCATCGGCTGCGGCGCCTGCGAGAACCTCTGCCCGGCCCGTCCCTTCAGCGCCATCTATGTGGAAGGGCACGAACGGCACCGGATCATCTGAGAGCGGTGAACGGTAAACGGTGAGGGGCAAGCAGGGCAACCGGTTTCCCTCCTTACCCTCACTCTCCATAACTTCTATAACTCCTTTAACTACTATAACTTCCTTATGAATAACCAACATCATTCCAACGATATCTCCCGCCGCGAGTTCCTGAAGATTGTGGGCATCAGCACAGCCACCACAACCGCGGTATTGGCGGGATGCGGACCGAAAGACTCGGCCTCCGGCTCGCTGCAGGCACAGGGAGAAGTCCCCACCGACAAGATGACCCTGCGCGAGAACCCGAAAACGAAAGAAAAAGTATCCCTGCTGGGCTACGGCTGCATGCGCTGGCCCACCCTGCCCGCTCCCGAAAAGGGCGGCAACGTCATCGACCAGGATGCCGTGAACGAACTGATAGACTACGCCATGGCCCACGGTGTGAACTACTACGACACGTCGCCCGTCTACGTGCAGGGATGGTCGGAACGCTCGACAGGCATCGCCCTGAAACGCCATCCGCGCGAGAAGTTCTTCGTGGCCACCAAGCTGTCCAACTTCTCCAACTACACGCGCGAGAACTCCATCGCCATGTACAACCGCTCGTTCCAGGAGCTGCAGGTGGACTACATCGACTACTACCTGCTCCACTCCATCGGCAACGGCGGCATCGAGACCTTCCGCGCCCGCTACATCGAGAACGGCATGATAGACTTCCTGATGAAGGAACGCGAAGCCGGCCGCATCCGCAACCTGGGCTTCTCCTTCCACGGCACGAAGGAAGTGTTCGACGAAGTGCTGGCCATGCACGACCAGGTGCACTGGGATTTCGTGCAAATCCAGCTGAACTATGCCGACTGGAAATATGCTTCAGGCAACAACGTCAATGCCGACTACCTGTATGCCGAACTGGAGAAACGCCACATACCGGCCATCATCATGGAACCGCTGCTGGGCGGACGCCTGTCCAAGCTGCCCGAACACCTCGTGGCACGCCTCAAGCAGCGCGGGCCTGAAGCGAGCGTCGCCTCATGGGCCTTCCGCTTTGCCGGCTCGTTCCCCGACGTGCTGACCGTACTGAGCGGCATGACCTACATGGAGCACCTGCAGGACAACCTGCGCACCTACTCGCCGCTGGTGCCGCTCACGGAAGACGACCTGGAGTTCCTGCAAGAGACGGCCGACCTGATGAAGCAGTACCCCACCATCCCGTGCAACGACTGCAAGTACTGCATGCCCTGCCCCTACGGCATCGACATCCCCGCCATACTGGTACACTACAACAAGTGCGTGAACGAAGGCAACCTGCCCACCTCGCAGGAACATGCCAACTACCGCGAGGCACGGCGCGCCTTCCTCGTGGGCTATGACCGCAGCGTGCCCCGCCTGCGGCAGGCCAGCCACTGCATCGGATGCCGCCAGTGCGTGTCCCACTGCCCGCAGAGCATCGACATCCCCGAAGAGCTGCACCGCATCGACCGATATGTAGAACAACTCAAGCAAGGAACGCTGTAACCCCGGAAAACAAGAATGAAAGAACTCATAGACATGCTTCACGCAGGAGGATACTCCTGCGTGATAGCCAACGGTGACCGCACCCGCACGTTCACACGGCGGGGTGTGGCCGACCTTTACGACCTGCTGGTACAGGAACCCGCCTTCCTGCACGGAGCGTCCGTAGCCGACAAGGTCATCGGCAAGGCCGCCGCCTCGCTCATGGTGCTGGGCGGCGTACACGAAGTGTACACCCACATCATCAGCCGTCCCGCCCTCCGGCTGTTGCAGGAAGCGGGTGTCGCAGTGAGCTGCGACGAAGTGGTGGACCACATCATCAACCGCGACCACACGGGCTGGTGCCCGCTGGAGCAGGCCAGCCGCGACCTCCACTCGGCCAAAGAGATTTTCCCAGTTATCGAAACATTTATCGCCAACCAGAGAAAAAACGCATGAAAGAACGAAACCTGACAGGAGGCCTGCTGGCCCTCCTGCTGCTGACCGTACCTGCTGCCCGCGGACAGGAGGACAGCGTACGCATTGCCCGCAACCTGACCACCGACGAGGTGGTGGTGACCGGCACCCGCAATGAAACAGACATCCGACACCTGCCCATGACCATCTCCGTCGTGGGCCGGAAGCAGTTGGAAAGTAACTACCAACCCTCCGTACTGCCCACCCTGACCGAACAGGTGCCCGGCCTCTTCACCACCAGCCGTGGCATCATGGGCTACGGCGTGTCGACCGGCGCTGCCGGAGGCATGAGCCTGCGCGGCATCGGCGGCAGTCCTACGGCCGGCCTGCTGGTGCTCATCGACGGCCATCCGCAGTACATGGGTCTGATGGGCCATCCCATCGCCGACGCCTACCAGACGATGATGACCGAACGGGTGGAAGTGCTGCGCGGCCCTGCCTCGGTGCTCTACGGCTCGAACGCCATGGGCGGCGTCATCAACATCGTCACCCGGCAGATGAAGGAAGAGGGGTCTAAGACCGACATACAGGCCACCTACGGTTCCTACAACACCCTGCAAACCGAGGTGACCAACCGCCTGAAGCGCGGACGCTTCAGCAGCATCGTCACCGGCTCGTACAACCGCAGCGACGGACACCGGCCCGACATGAACTTCGAGCAGTATGGCGGCTATGCCAAGCTGGGCTATGACTTCAATGACCGGTGGAAACTGTGGGGCGACGTCAACGTGACCCACTTCAACGCCTCCAACCCTGGCACGGTCGCAGCTCCCTACATCGACAACGACTCGCGCATCACCCGCGGCATGGCGTCGGCCGCCCTCGAGAACCACTACCGGCGGACCTCGGCCGCTCTGAGCTTCTTCTACAACTGGGGCCGACACAAGATAAACGACGGTTATCACCCGGGCGAAGAACCGCAGACGGCCCACTTCAACTCCAAGGACCGCATGATGGGAATCTCGTGGTACCAGAGCGCCTCGCTCTTCGAAGGCAACCGCATCACCGCCGGCTTCGACTACCAGCACTTCGGCGGCGAGTCGTGGTACAAGGTACTGGCCACGGGCGAGAAGCAGCCGCAGGTAGACAAGCAGCTGGACGAGCTGGCCGGATACGTGGACTTCCGGCAGAACATCGGCAGCTGGCTGTCGCTCGATGCCGGCCTGCGCGTGGACCATCATTCGCACACGGGCACGGAGTGGATACCCCAAGGCGGACTGGCCTTCCACCTGCCCCGCCAGGCCGAACTGAAAGCCATGGTAAGCAAGGGCTTCCGCAACCCCACCATCCGCGAGCTGTTCATGTTCTCCAAGAACCCCGACCTGCTGCCCGAGAGCCTCGTCAGCTACGAACTGGCCTACACGCAGCGCCTGTGTGACAATAGTCTGACTTACGGACTCAACCTCTACTACATCAACGGGAAGAACATCATCCAGGTGGACCCCGCCCAGCGCAAGAACGTGAACACGGGCCACATCGAGAACTGGGGCACGGAGGCCACCGTGGCCTACCGCTTCAACGCCCGCTGGCAGGCCGACGCCAACTACAGCTGGCTGCACATGGGACACCCCGTACTGGCTGCCCCCGAACATAAGCTGTACGTCGGCGCCAACTACCAGCAGGGACGGTGGACAACCGCCAGCGGCATACAATACATACGCGGACTCTACACCTCCGTGACGCAGGGACAGGAAAAGCAGGAAACTTTCGTGCTCTGGAATTTGAATATCAGCTACCGCCTGTGTAACTTTGCAAGCCTCTTCGTGAAAGGCGAGAACCTGCTGGCACAGCGTTACGAAATCAACGCGGGCTATCCCATGCCGAAGGCCACCTTCATGGGAGGTGTACACGTGAACTTCTGACCCCTACAAGCTACTGAAATGATGAACGAACTGGAATGTGACCGCACCGCCCGCCGGTGCATCTTCTTCAAGGACAACCTGCTGATGCAGAAACACCCCGACGGCACCTGCACCCTGCCCACAGGCGAGAACCTGCCCGTAGCCCCCGCAACGGGACAGACGGTGCACCGCGTCACCCTGCCTACGGGCGAGCAGGTCTATGCGTTTGCCATCGACTATCCCGTGGCCGAGACTGCCGAATGGATGATGACCGGCCTGCGTGCCTCGTTCGACCACCTGCCCCTGCCAGACTACAAAGCGGCCGGTAAGGCCTACCAGATACTTTACTGGGACCGGCAAAGCCGCTACTGCCCTGCCTGCGGCACACCTACCGAACAAAAGACCGACATCATGAAGAAGTGCCCCCGCTGCGGCAACGAACTCTATCCGCCCATCTCCACCGCCATCATTGTACTGGTGCGCCGCGGCGACGAGATTCTGATGGTACATGCCCGCAACTTCCGCGGCACCTTCTATGGCCTTGTGGCCGGTTTCCTCGAGGCGGGCGAAACACTGGAGCAGTGCGTCCACCGCGAAGTGATGGAAGAAACAGGACTCACCATCCGCAACATCACCTACTTCGACAGCCAGCCCTGGCCCTACCCCAGCGGCCTGATGGTGGGCTTCTTTGCCGACTACGAGAGCGGCACCATCAAGCTACAGGAGGACGAACTCACGGCCGGCGCCTTCTACCACCGCAACAATCTGCCCGAACTGCCGCACAAGCTGAGCATCGCCCGCCGCCTCATCGATGCCTGGCTGGAAGGCAAGGACCGCTGACACCCGGCTGCGTTTCCTCATGACGCGGGCAAACCGCCCGAATAAGCTGGGCAAACAACCTGTATAAGCTGGGTAAACAACTTGCATAAGCTGGGCAAACAACCTGCACAAGCTGGGCAAACGATTCGCATAAGCTGGGCAAACGGTTTGCACAAGCCGGAACATAAAAGAGGCTGCCTCAAAATAGAAAAACAGAAGCAAATACAACGTCATCCCGGCCTTGAGCCGGGATCCATCGCCGTGCAATGCAAGCAACTGGCTGAATATGGATCCCGCATCAAGTGCGGGATGACAGAATATCAGTTCTTTTTCATTTTGAGGCAGCCTCTCAATTTATATGTCTTCTCAAATGCCCAGCGACGCACGTACGGCCTTCACCTTCTCTTCGGCATCGGCATTGGCTCCGGCGTAGCACTTGGGGCAACCCATCTGGCCCTTCACCTCGATGTAGAACTTGATCTTCGGTTCCGTACCCGAGGGACGAACGGAAATCTTCGTACCGTCTTCCGTGAAGTACTGGAGCACATTTGAGGGTTCGGGCATGTGCAGGTCGCTGACGTGACCGGCTGCGTCGGTCATCTTCAGTGTCTTGTAGTCCTTCACCACGCATACCTTCGAGCCTCCGATTTCCTTCGGCGGGTTGGCACGGAAGTTGTCCATCATGGCCTTGATTTCCTCGGCACCGCTCTTGCCCGGCTTCACCACGTTGACGGTCGTCTCTTTCGAGAAGCCATATTCCACGTAGATGCCCATCAGCACGTCGTAGAGCGTCTTGCCCTGATCCTTGGCCCAGGCACAGATTTCAGCCAGCAGCGAGCAGGCCGAAACGGCATCCTTGTCGCGCACGAAGTCTTCAGCCAGGAAGCCGTAGCTCTCTTCACCGCCACCGATGTACTGCTGCTTGCCTTCGCGCAGACGGATTTCGCGGGCAATCCACTTGAAACCCGTGTAGCAGTCGAGCATCTCGACATGGTTCTTGTCAGCCACGGCCTTGATGAGTTCGGTGGTCACGATAGTCTTCACGATGAAGTCGCCCGGCTGCATCTTGCCCGTAGCCAGACGGTTCTTGATGATGTAATAGAGGAAAATCAGACAAGTCTGGTTGCCGTTGATGAGCACCCATTCGCCCTTGTCGTTCTTGCAGGCCATGCCCACACGGTCGGCATCGGGGTCACTGGCCATCACGATGTCGGCATCGATTTCCTTGGCCAGCTTGATGGCCAGCGTCAGCGCTTCGGCATTCTCGGGATTGGGCGAAACCACCGTCGGGAAGTTACCGTCCTTCACCATCTGCGACTCCACGCAATGTACGTTCTCGAAGCCCCACAGCTTCAGCGAAGCAGGGATGAGCGCACGTCCGGCGCCGTGGAGTGGCGTGTAGACAATGCTCAAGTCCTTCTGGCGCTTGATGACTTCGGGGTCGATAGAGATAGTATGTACCTTTTCCAGATAAACCTTGTCTACATCCTCGCCGATAATCTGGATGAGTTCCTTGTTACCGTGGAACTTGATGTCGGCCACCTTCACCTTGTTCACCTCGTCGATGATGGCCGTGTCGTGCGGAGCCAGCACCTGTGCGCCGTCGTCCCAATAGGCCTTGTAGCCGTTGTACTCACGCGGATTGTGGCTGGCAGTAATGTTGATACCGCTCTGGCAACCCAGATGACGGATGGCAAAAGACACTTCGGGCGTAGGACGCAGGTCGTCGAACAGATAGACCTTGATGCCGTTGGCCGAGAAGATGTCGGCCGATATCTCGGCAAACTTGCGGCTGTTGTTGCGGCAGTCATGACCTACGACTACCGATATAGGCTGACCGGCAAAGCATTTGTTCAGATAGTTGGCCAATCCCTGCGTAGCGGCGCCTACGGTATAGATGTTCATGCGGTTGCTGCCGGCACCCATGATGCCGCGCAGACCGCCCGTACCGAACTCCAAGTCCTTGTAGAAGCTCTCTATCAGCTCCGTCTTGTCGTCACTCTCCAGCATGCGCTTCACTTCTGCCTGAGTTTCGGCATCGAAGGCCGGTCCCAGCCACTCCTGGGCTTTCGCGGTCACTTGTTTGATCAGTTCTTGATTTTCCATAATCTATTATTATATTAAAGATGAATACTTCACATTCTGTTCGTTCTTACTTCCGACAAAGATAAAAAGATAAAACGAACCGGCCAATTATTCAGGAATTTTATATCGGTCGCCCGTCTGTTTAACATATTCCTCGAGAAATTCCTTCGGATAGCCCGGACGGATAACACCGGCCGGCTGGCCGATGGCATTGCGTTCGAACTTGCCGTCCTTCACGCGCTTCACTACACCGTCATTATACTTGACAATCAGGAATTCGCCCAGCCGCTTCCAGGCGTCGTGTGTGCTCTGCGCCGTCATCACGGTATAGTTCGTCAGGAATTCCTTGGCCTTGTCCGGATCGGTTTCCAGCATCTTGACGGCAACGGCCTCGATGCCTTCCTGTGCCTGGTTGAAAGTGGTTTCAATCTCGGTCTGCACGGCCCGAACATCGTCTATCATCAAGTCGTAACGCGGATATACCATGTTGGCAATCCAGTTGAACACCCAGAAGGAAGATTTCCACGAGAAGGTGATGTAGTCGGCACCGTCCACACGGGTGTAGCATTCGGGCACACGGGTGGCGCAGCAGTAAACGGGCGTGAACACCGTCATGTTGGCATCGTCCAGGCCGAACCACAACACGCCGCCCACAGCGTCCGGCAGGCTCTCACGCATCTGTGCCACAAATACGAAGCCGCTCTGCTGGGTGGAGATGGGGCGTTCGTTGAAGTATTTCTGTCCGTTTACCTCAAACTCCAGCGGTGAGAGGCGGTAGGGTGTGTGATAGGGACCGGCACCGAAGTCCTTCGTGATGTCGAGCGCCGTGCCTTCGTAGTGGTCGCGCATGGCGTTCTTCACGTCCTGCACGGAGATTTTACGGTTCGGCTTCACATAGAGCGGCATCGGCTCGTCGGTCGTTCCCTGGATATAGGGCAGCAGCTCCTCGCCACGGTCGGTGAACATGTTGAAGTAACTCCACACACGGGCCTCGCAATAGCGGCGGGCTCCGAAATCGAGCGGCGCATAGGCTTTGGAGAAGCTGAAGTCCTTGTTCACTCCGTTGAAGTAACCCTTCTCGCGGGCAAAGGAAATGACATCGGGCGCATACATGCAGTTCTCCTTGTCGCTCGTGTCAAACTGATGGATGCGGCTATGGTTGGCGTGGGCCGAAATGCAGTCGTCGGGCACACGGACAGCCACCCACACGGCACCGCGAACACCGGGGCCTTTGCCAATCATTTCCATGATCCACACTTCATTGGGGTCGGCGATGGTGAAGGACTCGCCACTGCTGCAATAGCCGTATTCCTGCACCAGGTCGGTCATCACCTTGATGGCCTCGCGTGCCGTACGCGAACGCTGCAAACCCAGATAAATCAGGCTGCCGTAGTCGATGACGCCCGTCGTGTCCACCAGCTCGGGACGCCCGCCGAAGGTCGTCTCGCCGATGGTCAACTGGAATTCGTTCATGTTGCCCACCACGTTGTACGTCTGGCGCGCCTGTTCTATCTGTCCCAGGTACTTGCCCGTGTCCCACTCGTAGACGTTGATCATCGTCCCCTTCTTGTGCATGCCTGCGGGATAGTGATACAACTCGCCGAACAAGGAGTAGGAGTCGGCCGAATAGGAAATGATGGTCGAACCGTCGGCCGATACGTTCTTGCCTACAATGAGGTTGGTACAGGCCAAAGCATCGGCCACAGCTGCCGCCATGCAAACGACGGCAAGGGTCAATCTTCTAATCTTCATAATCGATATTTTTATTAATAGAGAATTTATCTTTTACATTTATCATTTTTACCACACAAAGCGGTACTGGCGGGTGGTGACGTTGCCGCAACCGTCGGTAACGCTCATCACCAGTACGTGGCGGCCGCCCTTCTTCACGTGACGCGGGTCGAGCCGGCACACCAGTTCTCCCTTTACGGAGTTCGGCTTGCCGAAGAGGGCATACTGCCCGTCGATGGTACCGCGATAGGACGCAATGCCTGTCTGCGCATCCTTTGCCTTGAAGACGATGCGGCCCGAACGTCCCCAGCCTGCCTGGCCGACAGGGGTCAATACGGGTGGCACGGTGTCGATGGCCACGGTATAAGTAGCCAGGTCGCGCACCTTCACCTCCATGTAGCCGTCCACATAGCGGCCACCCATGTTGTACTTGCGACCGTTGGCACTGACGCTGGCCACGTAGTACTTCGTGCTGTCGGCCAGCGGACGGCGGCGCAGCCCGATGCGCAGGTTGCACGCCTTGTGCAGGGGAATGTTTCGGTCGTTCAGCTGATAGGTGAAGGCAATGTCGCCGCTGTCGGCACGGACGGCATAATTCAGGTAAGCATCTTCGTAGAGCACACCGCGGGGCAGCACCAGTTCCAGGCCGGGTTCCTGCAGGTAGTTCACCTTGTCCCAACGGAAATGATACTTCTCGCGATGCTCCACCGCAGGAATATCGCTCCGACGGCCCTGCACGGTGAAGCGCACCTTCGACTCGTTGCCCAAGGCATCGCGCAGCGTATAGACAAAGCGGTAGGGACGCTCTTCGTTGATGGTCACCAGCCCACGGTTGCCGTTGGAGGCGTGCAGCAGGCGGAGGCGGTTGCCGGGGTCGATGAATGACTTCATGTATTGCCCGTAGGTCCAGGAGTTGATATAGCGGTTTTCTTCGTAGGCAAAGCGGTCTACCACGCTGCGGAACACTTCCTTCCCGTCCACTTCGAGGATGACCGTATGCACGCCGTAACGGTTGTGAACCCCGTCCATGTAATCGTAGGCACGGATGCCCGCCCCTATCTCACCCCAGGCCGTGATGCCCGCCGTCCGGTTCAAGCCGAAAGTCTGCCTCGTTGTCTTGCCGTTCACCACGCCCCGACCTGCCTGCGGGAAGAGCATGATGCCCTGTGCCCGCGGTGCCGTGTGGTCCTTTACCTGCCCGGCAAAGAAAGGCAACGGATCCACATAGTCGTCGGTGGCCGTCTCGATGACGTCCAGATGCAGATGCGGCCCGAACGAGTAGCCCGTATTGCCACTATAGGCGATGACCTGTCCGCGGCGGACGGGGTATTCTCCCGCTTCGGGCACAATCTCCACCTCCCAGCTCTCCTGCTCGTATTGCAGGTTTTCCACCCTCCGAGCAATGTCGCCCGCAAAGGCTTCCAGGTGACGGTTGATGGTGGAATAGCCGTTGTTGTAGACCACGTCGAGCACATAGCCCGAACCGTGCGTCACACGGATGCGCGAGATGTAGCCGTCGGCCAAGGCCCGCACCGGCTTGCCCGTCACCCCTCCCGTCTTGAAGTCGAGTCCTCCGTGGAAGTGGTTGGCCCTCAGCTCCCCAAAGTTCCCGCTGAACGTGATGGGATGAGCAAAAGGATTGGCAAAAGACACCGAATCGGCCGGTACCGCCGCCTCCAGCGAAGCAACCCCGCACAGCCATCCGGCGCATAGTAATAAGGATATATAACACTTTATCATGGCCCATCTATATTGTATGGCAAAGATAGTGCAAACCGAGAGAAGTACAAAAAACGAAAACAACGTTTTCAGACTTTTTACTTCGCATGCAGGCAAAAGAATCGCCTTTCCCCCAGCAGCCTCTGGAGAAGCGTCTCCTCGCCAGCCGGAAGAAGGGGAACTGGAAGCGTAAGAAAGATGACCGGAAATGCTGCAAAACATACACCGGACAAAGACATTCTGTCAGCTTTTTCACTATATTGCGCCATGTTTAACCCCTAACACTTTACATTATGGTTATTGGTGTACCGAAAGAAATAAAAAATAATGAGAATCGTGTCGGCATGACGCCGGCCGGAGTGGCCGAACTCGTCAAACATGGACACACCGTATACGTGCAGCAAACGGCAGGCGCCAACAGTGGATTTGCCGATGAAGACTACGTGAATGCAGGCGCACGGATGCTGCCCACCATCGAAGAAGTCTATGCAGCCGCCGAAATGATTATCAAGGTCAAGGAGCCCATCGCCCCCGAATACAAACTTATCCGCCGCGGACAGGTGGTATTCACTTACTTCCACTTTGCCGCCGACCGTGCCCTGACCGAAGCCATGATAGCAAGCGGAGGCATCTGCATCGCCTACGAAACCGTCGAGCTGCCCGACCGCTCGCTGCCTCTGCTCATCCCCATGAGCGAAGTGGCCGGCCGCATGGCCGTACAGGAAGGTGCCCGTTTCCTTGAAAAGCCTCAGGGCGGCAAGGGCAAACTGCTGGGAGGCGTGCCGGGCGTACGCCCTGCCCGCGTACTGATATTGGGTGGAGGCATCGTGGGATGCAACGCCGCACAGATGGCTGCCGGCATGGGTGCCGAGGTAATGATTACGGACATCAACCTGCCCCGCCTGCGCTACCTCAGTGAAGTGCTGCCCAAGAACGTGAAGACTCTATACTCCTCGGAACACAACATCCGCCAGGAGCTGCCCACCATCGACCTGGTTATCGGCTCCGTCCTCATCCCCGGCGACAAGACACCGCACCTCATCACCCGCGACATGCTCCGCCTGATGAAGCCCGGCACGGTGCTCGTCGACGTAGCCATCGACCAGGGCGGTTGCTTCGAGACGTCGCACCCCACCACACACAGCGACCCGACGTACGTCGTGGACGGCATCGTACACTATGCTGTAGCCAACATCCCCGGCGCCGTACCCTTCACCTCGACCATGGCACTGACCAACGCGACCCTGCCCTACACCATCGCACTGGCAGACAAGGGCTGGCAGAAGGCCTGCAAGGACAACCCCGCCCTGGCACTCGGCGTAAACGTAGCCGGCGGCAAAGTGGTCTACAAGGCTGTAGCCGATGTCTTCGGCCTGCCTTACGAGGAGCTTGCACTCTAAAGACATACCTTAAAAAATCAGGAGACTGTATCAAAATAGAAAAGGGAAAAGATATAACGTCATCCCGGCCTTGAGCCGGGATCCATTGCCGCACAAGTAACCGGCGGAATGTGAATCCCGCATCAAGTGCGGGATGACAGAATGTCCGTACCTTCTTGATATAGCCTCCTGATTTTTTTATCGTCTCTTTCTGATCAGTTCAAGATTTCAGCATCCTCCGCATGATCCTTCAAAGCTTCCACGTCTCGGGGCTGCGGACGATGGCGGGTAAACTTCATCCAGTTCACCAGTTCGGACAAGGCATAGACAAGACACGTGGCACCAATAATGATAAAGGCCGTCGAACGTACCCCCGTGGGGTTGAACAAGGTCACAATGCCAGCTATCAGAATCAGCAACGGCACCACATAAAATCCGCCGGGCACCTTCATCCAGCTTCGTGCCGCCATGAGCGAAGCCATCTGCTGGACACCTCCCATCATCAGGATAAAGCCCAATACAAAGGTCAGCAGATCGGCAAAGAAGCCGGGCATGACAACCAGCCATAAGCCGAAGAGCAGACTGCCCAATCCCTCTACAGGAAACCGACGGCGCAGCTCGGCCTTCTGTACCAGATAACCGATCAGACTGATGAGTGAAGGCACCAGAAAGACCACACCGATGGTAATCACCAGATACTCGCCTGCCTGTACCGGGAACAGGACCAGCAACAGTCCGATAATCAAAGCGCAAATGATGCGCATCAATGAATAATTCAATCCTTTCATATCTTTCAATTCAATGTAGTTGTACAACATCCGGGAAGGACGATTGGTTCGCCCTCCCTGCAAAGATATGTCTTTTGAAGCATACCTGCAACGAAAACCTGTCCAAATACAATGCCCAAATACCCACCTGAACATTCCCCGGTCATCGGAAGAATTGTATATCTTTGAATAAATCCGTATCTTTGCGTCATCATTCACCCCAAACAACGGAATGCGAAATGAAAACAGCAGATTGCCCTTCAGTATTATTGATTTATACCGGCGGTACCATCGGCATGATTGAGAATCCCGAAACAGGTGCTCTGGAAAGCTTCAACTTCGACCAGCTGCTCAAGCATGTGCCCGAACTGAAACGCTTCAACTGCCACATCTCCACCTACCAGTTCAACCCGCCCATCGACTCGTCGGACATGGAGCCGGAACTCTGGGCCAAGATTGTGAAAATCATCAGCAGCCACTACAACGATTACGACGGATTCGTCATCCTGCACGGTACCGACACCATGGCCTACACGGCCTGTGCCCTGAGCTTCATGCTCGAAAATCTGTCGAAACCCGTCATCCTGACCGGCTCGCAACTGCCCATCGGCATGCTGCGTACCGACGGCAAGGAGAACCTCATCACCGCCATCGAGATAGCCTCCGCCCGCCGCTCCGACGGCACGCCCATGGTGCCCGAAGTCTGCATCTTCTTCGAGAACGAGCTGATGCGCGGCAACCGCACCACCAAAATCAATGCGGAGAATTTCAATGCCTTCCGCTCGTTCAACTATCCGCCGCTGGCCAAGGTGGGCATCCACATCCGTTACGAGGAACACCTCATCCGACGCCCCGACCCGTCGCGCCCGATGAAGCCCCACTACCTGTTCGACACCAACGTCGTGGTGCTTACCCTCTTCCCCGGCATCCGCGAAAGCATCGTCAGCTCCGTGCTCCACGTTCCCGGCCTGAAGGCTGTTGTGCTCAAGACTTTCGGTTCGGGCAATGCCCCGCAGAAAGAATGGCTCATCCGTCAGCTCACGGAAGCCAACGAACGGGGCATCGTCATCGTCAACATCACCCAGTGCCAACGGGGTGTGGTCGAGATGCAACGCTACGGCACCGGCCTACAGCTGCTCCAGACAGGCGTCATCAGCGGCTACGACAGCACGCCCGAGTGTGCCGTCACCAAACTGATGTTCCTCCTGGGCCACGGCCTGAACCAGCAGGAAGTGCGCCGCCTCATGGACTCCAACCTGGCAGGAGAGATTACCAAGACTTGCTGACGAACATCAGCAAGTCAATCAAAAAAATTACAGATTGTAGAAATAGATACAAAAAAAACGAGCTTGTTCTCACGAACCGCCCGTCCACATAAGAAAAGCCCGAATGGCTTTTCTTGTTATTCGTCAATTGTTACCCAAAAATCAATCTTTCTTTTCACTCAAAAAAAATCCAATACACTATGAAAACACTTAAAAAATAGCCTATGAAAAAACTTTTATTGTTTTATGTCTTCTGCGGTTTCACAACCACGATGCAAAGGTAGCGCTTTTCCTGCAATCTGCAAACATTCGGTAGAATAAAACCTGTTATATAACATCTTTTTCAAGAACAATAGCTCTGTTTACACTTTTGGGATATCCTTACAGATTTTTTAAGGAAAACAACAAAAAACAAGCCACCGAAATATCTGCTTCAGACATTCCGATGGCCGTCCCCTTTAAACACCTTTAAACAAAATGAAATTTCCAATTCATGCCGGAAGGACGGATGGACCGAACCACCTTCCCCTCCGGTCGCTTATACAGCTTCTTACTTTCTGGCCTCAGCGATATAGCCCAAAGCCTCCTTGCATTTTTCTGTAATGTATGTCCAGTCTTCGGCTGCCACCTTATCCTTCGGGAACAGCTTGGAACCCATACCTACGCAGAACACACCGGCCTTAATCCAGGAAGTCAGATTCTCCTGAGTCGGCTCTACACCGCCGGTTACCATCAACTTGGACCACGGCATCGGAGCCAGCATGCCCTTGACAAGCTTCGGTCCCAGTACGTCGCCCGGGAAAATCTTGCACAGGTCGCAACCTACTTCCTGGGCGAAACCTACCTCGGACACGCTGCCGCAACCCGGCGTATAGGGCACCAGACGACGGTTGCAGACCTTGGCAATCTCGGGATTGTACAACGGACCTACCACGAAATTGGCACCCAGCTGAATGTAAAGAGCCGCAGTAGCAGGATCCACTACAGAACCCACGCCCATTGCCATTTCAGGACATTCCTTGGCAGCAAACTTCACCACTTCGGCAAAAACCTCGTGGGCGAAATCACCGCGGTTGGTAAACTCGAAAGCACGGACACCACCGTCATAACATGCCTTCACTACTTTCTTTGCCACTTCTGCATCCTTGTGGTAGAACACAGGAACCATGCCCGTAGAACCTATCTTGTTCAATACGGCTATCTTGTCAAATTTTGCCATTTTACTATGATCGTTTTTCGGTTATTCTGAAAGAAATTATCTCTGAACACGTCCGCTGGCATCACCACCGGCCAAGGCTTCCACTTCTTCGGCAGAAACCAAGTTGAAGTCACCGTTGATGGTATGCTTCAGGGCGGAAGCAGCTACGGCAAATTCCAGCGCCTCGCCCTGAGTGGCCTTCGTCAGCAGTCCGTGGATGATACCAGCGGAGAAAGAGTCACCACCACCCACACGGTCTACGATGGGATTGATATCGTAACGCTTGGACTCGTAGAACTCCTGGCCGTTGTAAATCATGGCCTTCCAACCGTTGTGGCTGGCAGAGAACGATTCGCGGAGGGTAGAAATGACGTACTTGAATCCGAACTCCTTGGCCATGGCCTTAAAGATACCCTTGTAGCCTTCGGCGTCTGTCTTGCCGCCTTCCACGTCGGCATCGGGCTTGAAGCCCAGGCAAAGCTCCGCATCTTCCT
This sequence comes from Mediterranea massiliensis, assembly GCA_958402075.1. Taxonomy (GTDB): domain Bacteria; phylum Bacteroidota; class Bacteroidia; order Bacteroidales; family Bacteroidaceae; genus Bacteroides; species Bacteroides massiliensis_D. The sequence goes on from CATXSD010000001.1 coordinate 67,731, forward strand.
CGTTACCGATGCAGACATCCACGTATTTCATCAAAGGCTTCATGATAGACTGTGCCTTCTCCTTGGTCCAAAGTTTCTTGCGGAAGTTCAGGTCCACAGAAACCGTCACGCCGTGACGCTTGGCAGCCTCGCAGGCCAGACGGGTCAGCTCGGCAGCCTTGTCTGAAATGGCCGGTGTAATGCCCGACCAGTGGAACCAGTCGGCACCTTCCATGATGGCATCAAAATCAAAATCAGAAGGATCGGCTTCTGCAATGGCCGAATGGGCACGGTCGTAAATCACCTTGCTGGGACGCATGGAAGCGCCTGTCTCCAGATAATAGATACCTACACGGTCACCACCACGGGCAATATAGTCGGTCTTCACACCATATTTGCGCAAGGCATTGACAGCCGACTGGCCGATTTCATGTTTCGGCAACTTGGTTACGAAATAAGCGTCATGTCCGTAGTTGGCACAACTGACAGCCACATTGGCCTCACCGCCGCCATACACGACATCAAACGAATCGGACTGCACAAAACGAGTATTGCCCGGAGTAGACAATCTCAGCATGATTTCACCCAGTGTTACGACTTTCTTTCCCATAATCTTTTATTTTAGGATTAAATTGTTATTTTATAATACGTTGTTTCAAATTATAATCCACACGAAGAAATAGCAATCAAACATCTGACAATCTGCATATTACAGATACAACATCAGAATTCATGCATGCTTCCGTGTGCGGGCACAAAGATACAACAATTTTTGGAATACAAAAAATTATCATATATTTGTGACGAAAATATTAAGATTATTATTGTGTACGCACACAAATAGAGTCTGTACACCATCAATAGAACCAACAGATGAGCAGAATCAGAATCAAAGATATCGCACAAATGGCTGATGTCTCGGTGGGCACCGTAGACCGGGTGCTGCACGGACGCAGCGGCGTATCGGAAGCCAGCCGAAAACGAGTGGAAGAAATACTGAAGCAACTGGACTACCAGCCCAACATGTATGCCAGCGCCCTGGCCTCCAACAAGCAATACACCTACGCCTGCCTGCTGCCCCAGCACGAAGCCAGCGAATACTGGACCGACATCGAAGCAGGCATCCGCGAAGCCACCCTTGCCTACTCGGACTTCAACATCCAGGCCGACGTTACCCACTACGACCCTTATGACTACCACTCGTTCGAACAGGCTTCGCAACAGATTGTTGAGAAACAGCCGGACGGGGTACTGCTGGCACCGACGGCCCCCCAATATACGTGCCCCTTCGTCGAGCAGCTAAACCAGCTCCATATACCTTATATATATATAGACTCGAATATCCAGGAACAGCCGGCCCTGTCGTTCTTCGGTCAACACTCCCACCAAAGCGGATTTTTTGCCGCACGCATGCTGATGCTGCTGGCCGGCAAGAATGCGACTGAAATAGCCATCTTCCGCAAGATAAACGAAGGAGTGGTTGGCTCCAACCAGCAGGAGAGGCGCGAAATCGGGTTCCGCGAATACATGGAGCGCCATCATCCCACCTGCCACATCTGGGAACTGGACCTGCATGCCAAACGCGACACGGAAGACACCCAGATGCTGGACGACTTCTTCAAGGCCCACCCCACCCTGCACAACGGCATCACTTTCAACTCGAAAGCGTACATCATCGGCGAATACCTGCACAAGAGAGGCATCGCCGACTTCAACCTGATGGGCTACGACCTGCTGAAACGCAATGTGGAATGCCTGAAGGGAGGGACCATCTCCTTCCTCATCGCCCAGCAACCTACCTTGCAAGGATTCAACGGCATCAAAACCCTGTGCGACCACCTGATTCTGAAGAAGGAGGTCAACCGCATCAACTTCATGCCCATCGACCTGCTGACGCGGGAAAACATCGAATTCTACTACAAACCGATAAACTAACACTCAACCCCAGTAACATGGAAACAAAGTTCTTGAAAATCAATCCGGCAGACAATGTAGCGGTAGCCATTGCACCGCTGTCGGCAGGTGAAAAAATAAATGTAGACGGACAGGAAATTACCCTGAACGAAGATATCCCGGCCGGCCATAAATTCGCACTGAAGAATCTGGCCGAAGGTGAAAACGTCATCAAATACGGATACCCCATCGGGCATGCCCGCGAAGCCCGCAGACAGGGCGACTGGATGAACGAACACAACATACAGACCAATCTGTCCGGCCTACTGGAATATACCTACCATCCGGTAAAGGCAGACCTGGACATTGCCGACCGGCACCTGACCTTCAAGGGCTACCGCCGCAAGAACGGCGACGTAGGCGTGCGCAATGAAATCTGGATCATCCCGACCGTGGGCTGCGTGAACGGCATCGCCAACCAACTGGCTGAAGCCCTGCGTGCCGAAACGGGCAGCAAAGGTGTAGACGCCATCATGGCCTATCCGCACAACTATGGTTGCTCCCAGCTGGGCGACGACCACGAGAATACCAAAAAGATACTGCGCGACATGGTGCTCCATCCCAACGCCGGAGCCGTGCTGGTCGTCGGCCTGGGTTGCGAGAACAACCAGCCGGACGTCTTCCGCGAGTTTCTAGGTGAGTATGATACAGACCGTGTCAAGTTCCTGGTGGCCCAAAAAGTGGACAACGAATTTGAAGAAGGCATGAAGCTGCTGCACGAACTCTATGCCAAAGCTTCGCAGGATGTGCGCGAGGACGTTCCCCTGAGCGAGCTCCGCGTGGGACTGAAATGCGGTGGCTCCGACGGCTTTTCGGGCATCACGGCCAATCCGCTGCTCGGCCTGTTCTCCGACTTCCTGGTAGCCCAGGGAAGCACCACCGTCCTGACGGAGGTGCCCGAAATGTTCGGCGCAGAAACCATCCTGATGAACCGCTGCCGCAACCGGGAGCTGTTCGACCAGACGGTCAAGCTCATCAACGACTTCAAGGAATACTTCCTGAGCCACGGAGAACCCGTCGGAGAGAATCCCTCGCCGGGCAACAAGGCTGGCGGTATCTCCACGCTCGAAGACAAGGCGCTGGGCTGCACGCAGAAATGTGGCAAAAGCTACGTCGAGGGAGTGTTGGCCTATGGCGAACGCCTCCACACGAAGGGGCTCAATCTGCTGTCGGCTCCGGGCAACGACCTGGTGGCTGCCACCGCACTGGCTTCCAGCGGCTGCCACATGGTACTCTTCACAACGGGCCGCGGAACGCCCTTCGGCACTTACGTCCCTACCATGAAGATATCCACCAACTCCAATCTGGCCAAGCACAAGCCGGGATGGATAGACTTCAACGCCGGTGTCATCCTCGAAGACGAACCGATGCAGCAGACGTGCGAACGCTTCATCGACTATGTCATCCGTGTGGCCAGCGGCGAACTGGTCAACAACGAGAAAAAAGGTTATAAGGAAATAGCCATCTTCAAGAATGGAGTGACACTTTAAGGAAAGCATCAACAGACTGAATACCATTTTATGCAAGAAACCATCCAATCCCGCCGGGGAAGCTGGTGGGCGCTGAGTCCGCTCGTCGTGTTCCTCTGCCTCTACCTGGTGACCTCCCTGCTGATGAACGACTTCTACAAGATGCCCATCACCGTGGCCTTCCTGTTCTCGTCGTGCTATGCTGTGGCCATCACCCGCGGCCTGAAACTGGAGGAACGCATCTACCACTTCTCTGCCGGGGCCAGCAACAAGAATATCCTGATGATGATCTGGATATTCGTACTAGCCGGAGCCTTTGCACAAAGTGCCAAGCAGATGGGGGCCATCGACGCAACGGTCAACCTGACTCTCCACGTCCTGCCGGACAACCTGCTGCTGGCAGGTATCTTTCTGGCTGCCTGCTTCATCTCCCTCTCCATCGGCACCAGCGTCGGCACCATCGTTGCCCTGACTCCAGTGGCGGTGGGGCTGGCCGAAAAGACTGGAGTCGACCTGGCCTATATGACGGCCATCGTCGTGGGAGGCTCCTTCTTCGGCGACAATCTGTCGTTCATTTCCGACACCACCATCGCCTCCACCCGCACGCAAGACTGCGTCATGACAGACAAGTTCCGCGTGAACTGCCTCATCGTGGTACCCGCAGCCATTGTGGTACTGGGAGTCTATGTCTTTCAAGGATTGAGCGTCAGTGCACCGCCACAGACCGAAACCATCGAATGGATCAAGGTTCTGCCCTACCTCATCGTGCTGGGTACCGCCGTTGCAGGCATGAACGTCATGCTTGTACTGATGCTGGGCATCGTGTCTACGGGACTCGTCGGTTTCCTCACCGGCATGTCGTTCTTCGACTGGTTCGGAGCCATGGGTTCGGGCATCACCGGCATGGGCGAGCTCATCATCATCACCCTGCTCGCCGGAGGCATGCTCGAACTGATACGCTACAACGGAGGCATCGACTTCATCATCACCCGCCTCACCCGTCATGTACACGGCAAGCGGGGAGCCGAGCTGAGCATTGCCGCCCTGGTGAGCATCGCCAACCTCTGTACGGCCAACAACACCATCGCCATCATCACCACCGGCCCCATTGCCCGCGACATTGCCCGGCGTTTCCACCTGGACCGCCGCAAGACGGCCAGCATCCTCGACACCTTCTCGTGCCTGACGCAGGGCCTCATCCCCTACGGCGCACAGATGCTCATTGCCGCGGGGCTGGCTTCCATCTCGCCGCTGGACATCATCGGAAATCTGTATTACCCCTTCTGCATGGGTGCCTTTGCCCTGCTGGCCATCCTGCTGAGGTATCCGCGGAAGTATTCATAAGCAACGGCTGGCCAAATGTGGAGGTATTGCACACATTTTGTGGACTTTTGCTTGGCCGACCGGAAGAAAATGCTTACCTTTGCGCCCGCCATTACGAGCTAATGGCATAATTCAAATCAAATTAACTAATTAAACATTTATGGCAACAAAAATCAGATTGCAAAGAAATGGACGTAAGAGCTACGCTTTCTACTCCATCGTAATTGCTGACGTAAGAGCACCACGTGATGGTAGATTTATTGAAAAAATCGGTACTTACAACCCGAACACTAACCCTGCCACAGTAGATTTGAAGTTCGACCGCGCACTCGACTGGGTACTGAAAGGTGCACAGCCTACTGACACAGTACGCAACATCCTTTCCCGCGAAGGTGTCTACATGAAGAAGCACCTCCTGGGCGGTGTAGCCAAAGGCGCATTCGGCGAAGCAGAAGCAGAAGCCAAATTCGAAGCTTGGAAGAACAACAAGCAGAACGGTCTGGCTGCCCTGAAGGCAAAGCAGGAAGAAGCCAAGAAGGCTGAAGCCAAAGCACGCCTCGAAGCCGAAAAGAAGGTGAACGAAGAAAAAGCCAAAGCACTGGCTGAAAAGAAAGCCGCTGAAGAGGCTGCCAAAGCTGCTGAAGAAGCTGCCAAGGCCGCTGAACAAGCTGCAGAAGCTCCGGCTGCAGAAGCTGCTGAAGCACCCGCTGCCGAATAAAGCACGCGGACAACTAAAGAACGCTTATTTCAAACAAACAACCCCATCCCTTCAAGCTTGCTGGCTTGAAGGGATTTTTATTTGCTACATTTCCCCCGACGCCGCGCTTAAGTGTCAAATTATATAACCATCCGTCCACTTTTGGAGAACAACCGCGCCTCAAAGGCAGCAAAAGTGCCGCCAGGGAATGTTTCAAACATAGACGGCTTATGTTTCAAACATTCCCCCCTTGGGTTTGAAACATAAGCCCTCTGGGGTTCAAACCCATTTTCAATACATAGCCGCGCCACTCTTCCGGCAGATGCCTTATCTGTAATTATCTTTCGCAATCCATTATTTTCTTCACCCGGCTTGAACCATTCAAGAGGAAGAAAAGCGATACCTCGGAAGTGCAAGGCTGAAAACTGCGTTTTCGCTTTGCACTTCGCTCGGTTTGCACTACTTTCAAGAAGATAGGCTGCACCTCGGAAATGCAAGGCTGAAAACTACGTTTTCGCTTTGCACTTCGCTCGGTTTGCACTATCTTTGCCCAGCTAATTTTAAAACCATAGAAACAATGAAAAAACTTACTTATCTGCTTGCCGCAGCTGCCGTACTGGCCGCTTGTAACGGCAACAAAGGTTACACCGTAACCGGTACCGTAGAAGGAGCCTCTGACGGCGACACCGTATATCTGAAAAAGGTGGAAGGCCGCCAGCTCGTCAGCCTCGACTCGGCTGTCATCAGCAACGGAACATTTACCTTCAAAGGCGTACAGGACACAGCTGCTAACCGCTACATCACCTACGCCGCACAAGACAAGGAACCTCTGATGATGGATTTCTTCCTGGAGAATGGTAAAATCAACGTAAGCCTGACCCGCAACAACGACTCGGCTACCGGTACGCCCAACAACGACGCCTATCAGGCTGTACGCAGCCAGCTCAACGGACTGAACGCCCAAATCAACGCCATCTACGAAAGCGTATCAACCGACACCACCCTCACCCAGGAGCAACGCGAAGCCAAAGGACAGGAAATTGAAGCGCTGCAAGACAAGTCCATCTCCATTCTGAAGGACGCCATCAAGCAGAATATCACCAATGCTGTAGGTATCCACCTGCTGAAACAGAACTTCTACTATATGGACGTTGAAGATCTGGATCCGTTGATGCCCCAGATTCCGGCTGCATACGACAACGATGAAACCATCGCAAAAATCAAAGCCAATGTAGAAAAGATGAAAGCTACCGCCATAGGTCAGAAGTTCACAGACTTCGAAATGCAGACACCTGACGGCCAGAACGTCAAGCTGTCCGACTACGTAGGAAAAGGCAAGGTGGTGCTGGTAGACTTCTGGGCCAGCTGGTGCGGCCCCTGCCGTCGCGAAATGCCCAACCTGGTAGAAGCCTACAAACAGTATAAAGACAAGAACTTCGAAATTGTCGGTGTATCTCTCGACCAGAACGGAGACGCCTGGAAAGCTGCCATCGAGCAACTCAACATTACATGGCCGCAGATGTCCGACCTGAAATACTGGAACTGCGAAGGCGCCCAACTGTATGCCGTAAGCAGCATCCCTCACACGGTATTGATTGACGGCGAAGGTACCATCATCGCCCGTGGCCTGCATGGCGAAGACCTGCAAAAGAAGCTGGCTGAAGTATTGAAATAATACTCCATACGACTGATATCATGAAAAGCCTCCGGCATATTCCGGAGGCTTTTTTATTTCATCAAGTTTATCATATCAGAAAACACATACACTATCAGAGTTTTCCAAAATAGCTAATATTACAACTGATTATAAGCAACTTAACAATTTTTACATACATAAAAGTTTTCTAAAACAGAAAACTTTCGGATAAGTTTGATAACTTTGCATCATCCAAAAAAAACATTTCACCACCCCAAACATCACCATAGTTATGATACAGACTGTTATCAAGCGAGACGGCCGCATCGTCGGCTTCAACGAAGAGAAAATCGCAACCGCCATCCGCAAAGCCATGCTGCACACCGACAAGGGCGAAGACCTGCAGCTGATTCACCAGATAACGGACCACATCGCTTTCCGCGGCGCCTCACAGATGACCGTAGAAGCCATCCAGGACATGGTCGAACTGGAACTGATGAAAAGCAGCCGCAAGGACGTTGCCCAAAAATACATTGCCTACCGCAACCAGCGCAGCATCGCCCGCAAAGCCAAGACGCGCGACATGTTTCTGGAAATCATCAACATCAAGTCCAACGACATCACCCGCGAAAATGCCAACATGAATGCCGACACTCCGGCCGGCATGATGATGAAATTCGCCAGCGAAACCACCAAGCCTTTCGTGGACGACTATCTGCTGAGTGAAGAAGCCCTGAACGCCGTAAAGGGGAATTATCTGCATATCCACGACAAGGACTACTACCCCACCAAGAGCCTGACGTGCGTGCAGCATCCGCTGGACCGCATCCTGACTCACGGATTCTCTGCCGGACACGGCGAATCCCGTCCGGCCAAACGCATCGAAACGGCCAGCATCCTGGGCTGCATCTCGCTGGAGACCGCCCAAAACGAAATGCATGGCGGGCAGGCCATCCCTGCCTTCGATTTCTACCTGGCCCCCTACGTGCGCCACAGCTTCATCGAAGAGATCCAGACGCTCGAACAATTGAACGGTGCCGACTATTCACACCTCTATCAGAAGGAACTGGACGACTTCCTGCAACGACCGCTGGACGACCTGCAGGGCGAAGAACGCCTGCTGCAACATGCCGTCAACCGGACCGTGGCGCGCGTACACCAGGCGATGGAAGCCTTCATCCACAACATGAACACCATCCACTCGCGCGGTGGCAACCAGGTGGTATTCAGCTCCATCAACTACGGCACCGATACCTCGGCCGAAGGCCGCTGCATCATCCGCGAACTGCTGAACAGCACCTACCAGGGAGTGGGCAACGGCGAAACGGCCATCTTCCCCATTCAGATCTGGAAAAAGAAACGCGGCGTCAGCTACCTGCCCGACGACCGCAATTACGACCTCTACCGCCTGGCCTGCAAGGTGACCGCCCGGCGCTTCTTCCCCAACTTCCTAAACCTGGACGCCACGTTCAACCGGAGCGAGGACTGGAAGGCCGACGACCCCAAACGCTACCTGCACGAAGTGGCTACCATGGGATGCCGCACGCGTGTCTTTGAGAACCGCTTCGGCCCCAAGACATCGGTAGGCCGGGGCAACCTGTCGTTCTCGACCATCAACATCGTCCGCTTGGCCATCGAGTGCATGGACATTGACAACCCGGGAGAGCGCATCGCCCGCTTCTTCGCCAAGCTGGATGCCATGCTCGACATCACAGCCCACCAGCTGCACGAACGCATGGAGTTCCAGAAGACAGCTTTTGCCAAGCAGTTCCCCCTGCTGATGTCGTCCTTGTGGCTGGGATGCGAAAAGCTGAAACCCAACGACACCATTGCCCCCGTCATCAACCAAGGCACCTTGGGCATCGGCTTCATCGGCCTGGCCGAGTGCCTCGTGGCCCTCACCGGACGACACCACGGCGAATCGGCCGAAGCCCAGGAGCTGGGTCTGAAAATCGTGACCTACATGCGCGACCGCGCCAACGAGTTCTCCGACCGCTACCAGCACAACTACAGCATCCTGGCCACGCCGGCCGAAGGCCTCTCCGGCAAGTTCACCCGTGCCGACCGCGAGAAGTTCGGCCAGTTGCCCGGCATCACCGACCGCGAATACTACACCAACTCCAACCACGTACCGGTGTACTACAAATGCAGTGCCCGCCACAAGGCCGAAGTGGAAGCTCCCTACCACGACCTGACCCGCGGAGGCCACATCTTCTATGTGGAGATAGACGGAGACGCCACCCACAACCCCGAAGCCATCATGCGCGTAGTGGACATGATGGACCGCTACAACATCGGCTACGGCTCCGTGAACCACAACCGCAACCGCTGCATGGATTGCGGATACGAGAATTCGGCCGAACATCTGGACGCCTGCCCCCAATGCGGCAGCACGAACATCGACCGTCTGCAACGCATCACAGGCTATCTGGTCGGCACCACCGACCGCTGGAACAAAGCCAAACTGGCCGAGCTGAACGACCGCGTCATCCACCAATAAATCCCGAATCATGCTCTCCATACTCGACATACTCGAAGATACCACCGCAGACGGTCCGGGCTTCCGTACCTCCATCTACGCCGCCGGGTGTCCGAACGCCTGTCCCGGATGCCACAATCCCGAATCATGGGACATCCGCCACGGACGTCGGATGACTACGGATGAAATCCTGCAAAAAGTGCTCGATGACCCCTTCGCCGATGTTACGTTCAGCGGAGGCGACCCGATGTTCCAGCCCGAAGGCTTTGCCGAACTGGCCCAAGCCATCAAAGAGAACAGTGACAAGAACATTTGGTGCTACACAGGATATACGTTCGAACAGCTATTGAACAGCTCCCGGCATACCCGCCTCCTGCAATACATCGACGTACTGGTGGACGGCCGCTTCCGGCAGGAGCTGCGGGACGAATCGCTTTATTTCCGCGGCAGCAGCAACCAGCGCCTGATAGACGTCCCCGCCTCCCTGAAGAACAGGAAAGCCATAGCATACAGCTATCGGCCTGAATAGAAGTACGCCGATAAAAAAACTACCCGAAACGCCGGTGTCAAATCCGACGTTTCGGGTAGCCATTTATCTTTTGCCTTTGAAATTCTACCATTCTATAAACTTGCCACGTTCTTTCCGCTTCTGCAGCTCTTCAGCCAAGAAGCGCTGCCTGTCCTTGGCAATGTAGCGGCGTGCAAAGATGTTGGGTACAGCTACGCCCAACGATATGCAAAGGATGATGAGCGAAGCATTGATGCCATTGGAAACCGCGATAGTCACCTCGCCTACAACACCGTTCATATTGATCAGTGCCATCAACGACCGATACATCAATACACCGGGAATCATCGGGATGACCGATGGAATGGTCAGCACATGGTTGGGAACATGAAACCAGTGTACCGCCTTTACAGCCACCAGGCTCACCACCAACGCCCCCATAAAAGAGCCTACCACCGGACCGAAGCCCAGCTCGAAGTTGACAAAATTTCGGGTACAGACAGCCAGCATACCGCCGATGGCCACTACCCACAACAAGCGGCGCTGGATGTTGAAAATCATAGAGAAACCCATAGCAGCAATAGCTGCCGCGACAGCATACGTCAAGTATGTGTCGTGCGGAACAATGCTCAGTTCGCTGAACTTCCTGTCGATGACCAGATCTTCCATTACCAGGACACGCATGGCCAATACAATGCCGAACGCCATGGCTACCACCATCAAGGCCGTATTCACGGCCCGGACGATACCCACCTGTATGTAGTTGTCTATCATATCGTCCACAAAGTTAATGAGCGGAACTCCCGGCACAATGAACAATGCACAAGCCAACAGAGGATGATACGGAGTATCCGACCATCCGAAAAAAGTCGTAACATAAGCCAGGCACGTAGAGATGAAGGCCGCAATGGCGATGCTCATATAATGATTGATACCAAACTCATTGCAACGCGCACGTACCCGGAATCCGGCAAAAGCACAAATGGAAGCAAACAGGAAAGCAATCCAGTCGCCACCGAACAGTTTGCAGAATCCGCCACAGGCAAAACCGGCGCCGATAGCCACCACATAGGGCACATAGTTGCGCTTCTTTGAGCGGATGCGCTCCAGTTCCTCTTCATACTGGTCCAGTGAATAGTCGTTCTCGATGGCCCGCCACGACAACTTGCTGATTTCAGAAATCGCCGTCATGTTGATGCCATGCTTCTCGCATTTCTGAAACTTGGAGAACGAATGCGAGCCGTCGCTCACGTTCACCATCAGCATGGTATAACTCACATCAATATGAAGCTTTTCCTCAGGCAGCCCCAAATAGGCCGCCACGCGGTTCATGTTACGGACAATGCGGTTTGTATCGGCGGCACTCTCCACTAATAATTTTCCTGTACGGAGCAACAAATCAAGTTTCCTTCTTAACAAGGCCACTTCTTGGTCAGTCAATGCTTTAGCCATCTTCCAGTAATCGTTAATTTTTCGGACTGCAAAGATAGTGCAAACGGAGTGAAACACAAAGTGAAAACATCGTTTTCGAACATTATGCATCCAAAGTGAAGCCAAATTCCCGTGCCAATTATTCCTTGATCTGAATCTGACCTTTCTTAGAATTGGGTCAAATCAAGATCCGTCACCCCGACCAGATCGGGCAATCGAACCTCTTCAGCTCCCAAAAGTTCTACAGATACCGTATGCGTTCCTCCACCTTGATAGGAATGAACAGCCTCCTCCTGATAGGCCTCTTCCTGTCCATCTCCCCAATAAATCCGGCCATAGCTGAAATAGGTACCATAGAAAAGCGGAATGCCAAACGTACTGTTGACATGAGTAATCCGAAGCCACCCCCGATCCTGACGCCCAGGTTGAACAACCTTAATAGTTTGTTGCAACTCACCTGCACTCAGTGTAATGACAGCCTCACGAGACTCCGTGCTCGGATTCAGGTCAATAATAAAACTTAAAGGCACTTCCATCAATGTACGGGTTGAAGCAGGCTGTCGTATCCATTCGGCAGAAAGTTCTACCTGAAAATCGACATTTGTATTTACAGAAAAATCCAGAGTACCGCCCATGGCATCCACCGTATATTCCTCCTGCGCCACAAGAATGGCATCTTTCTGCACTTGCGTGATGGTCACCGTATCGGCCACTCCCGATTCTTCATTAAAAAATGCAATGCGTGCCGAACGAAAATCATAATCTTCGTTCGGAGCGACCTCGAACCGCCGCGTATAGGTAGAGAAAGAACGGGTAACCGCCTCGGTCAGCCAAGCAACATCGTCAAGCATTTGCATCTGGAAAGGCACATTGCTGCGAAGTTCTACGGCCACAATACCTCCTTCGCTGCCCACCGTATACTCATCCTGGGTAAGCATTACACCCGGTTGTTCCCCGGCCTGATAGACGGTAACGGTTTCGGACAGCTCGCCACTGCGGATTACAATCTTCCCTTCCCGCTTGTCAAACGACTCGTTGGCAGCAGCCGTGAAGCGAAGCTGGGTGGACGTCATCGAACGCGTCTGCACGGCGGCCAACCATTCGGCAGCCTTCTCGTCTACCTGACAGTCGAAAGCGATATTTGCCTTCACTTCAATCGTCACTTCTCCACCTTCGGCACCTACTTCCACACGATTGGAAGTGACGGTCAGCGCATCCTTCTGTTTCTGTACAAAGGTCATGCGCGCTGTTGCCGTTCCTGACTTCAGAATCAACGTGGCATTCCGTTCGTCAGGCGTTTCGTTGGCAGTAACGGTCAGCGTAACTACCGAACACGTGGCATCGCCCCGAGTGGGAGTGACACTACACCAATCCTGATCGACTTCGGCCGTCCACGCAGCCGTGGAAGTGAAATGCACATCAGCCTGGCCACCGGCCGTTTCGAACACAAGTTGCTGTCCCTTGTCAAAGGTGATGGTGGGAGCTTCGGGCTGCCTATTTTCAGGGTCGTCCGAACAAGCCGACAGCAGAAAGACTGCTGACCAAAGAATCCCTATAATCAGATATATATTCAGTTTCATATTCATAGATTTATGTATGTTTGATTTTAGATTATTCAGCCGCATTGGATGTGGAGAAGTTCAACGTTTTCTTGTCGTCTCCCTTCTGCAACGTGAGCGTATAGGTTCCGGTGCCAAGCAGGGAAGTATCAACAGTGACTTCATTTTCCTGAATCTGACATCTGTCACTCAAGTCGTTGCCGTCAGACGATTGCAAGGTAACGGTAACCCCATCCTTCAAATGAAGCTTCAACAGACGGTTCTTCTTATTATAGGTGAGCTGAGTGGTTTCTTCGATGGAATATTCATCGGCAATCAGCAGATCCCATACGCAACCTGCCTCATCGTTTCCCTTGATGAGCGTCCAATCAGGAGTATTCATACTACGATAGTATGAGCGGATACGGTATCCAATATTAATTCTATGATTAATAGTTAAATACACGCTAAAAAGAAAGCTACTACCTGAATAAAAATTATCATATTCTGAAACATTCCAAGTTTCTAATTCTTCTACGATATTTCCATGTTTATCTACTAATGCAAATAAAATATCCCCCACAAAATTCATAGAACCGCTATTCACTATAAGAGCATTTAATATAAAGGGTATTCCTGTAGAAATTTCCTGTTCTACCCACAATCCTGGTCCTCCTGAATATTTCGCAAATCTTAATTCTTCTATGAAATTTTTACCATTTGTTTCTTTTTGAATACCTATTACAGCATCTTGGTTATTATTATAACCTTCTGCTAAGCCACCGACTCCTTGTCCAGCTGGATCAAGTGCTGTTAGTAAGAAATAACCATTGCAAGATCCTCCCCAACCCCAGTTGACACTGAAATAATTATCAGTAGTATAACCATCCAAAACAAATGCATGACCTCCTTCATCATTAGAACCACTATAGATAATAGGACGGTTGTTATTCAATTCAACTTTCATTAATTGATGCCATTCTACTGTAGAATAGTAATCACGATTAATCCACCTAGTTGCTTTATCATACCCCATATAAGTAATCAGACCATACGGAATGTTTGAAGTAGCAGCACCTGTCCCATCAAGTCCATAACCAGCTTGCAGCATCACACCTAAATCGCGCATTAGGGTTGCTACAGCTTCAGCCTCTGTCTGAGTATAGTCTTCCCAAGGATATTCCAAAAGCATCTTCGCCCAATTATAGGGATGTCCCAAAGAAATTTCCGGAAGTGTTATTCCATCCCAAGTCTCATACCCCGGCAAGACTCCAACTCCTTTTTCGGGCCATTGATGGTAACGCATAACGATGGCTAAAGCGGTAATGACACAACCTGTAGGAGTCCTTTGTCCATTAATCATAGGACAATACCAGTTATAAGGTTCTCCCTGATTCCATTCAGCCGTCTCCAATTTTACGACAACCTCCCCGGCATCCATAGACTTCCAGGCACGTGTAACAGCTTCCTGAGTCTTTGTACCGTCACGACGCGCGGCATTCACTTGTTCGCGCAACAGGTTTAGCCAGTCTTTTAGGTTTTGCGGGATGCTATCTTTCAAGAATTCGTACTCGAAAGAATAACCAAGGACAGGCATAGCCACATCATCGCCTGCCACAATGACAAACCCCGGTCCGCCGGCATTGTCGAAAACATAGTACGCCGGCTCCAATCCCGACGAACGCGTCGCTATACTTTCGCTATCGAATGCCAACTGCAACGACGGTGTTCCCCCACGTGTTGCGGGTGCAGACTTCCAAAACGAAAGAGCCAACTGCCTCGCCTGATTTTCTGTTACATTTTCAGCAGAAGCTATTCCCCCTAAAAATAGAACTAATAAGAAAAGAAATCGTTTCATGAATGACTTGTATGATTTAAAGATTAGCAAATTACTCTACCACAAAAATAGTGAATAATCAGAAAATAACAATACAATTTTGAAGAATTTCTTTACATCAATAAAAAAATATATCCAACAACTATCTGAATGTTACAGCATAAAAAAAGCCGTCCCAGTCGGGACGGCTTCCTTTGTCATATACCGGTGAAGAAATTATTCGGCCAACTTGTTGTTTGAACCCAGCACGTTGATGATTTTGTGCTTGTACAGTTTCTCCATTTCGTCACGAGCCGGACCCAGGTACTTACGAGGATCGAACTCAGCGGGTTTCTCAGCAAATACCTTGCGGACAGCAGCTGTCATAGCCAAACGAGAGTCTGAGTCGATGTTGATCTTGCAGACAGCAGACTTGGCAGCCTTACGCAGCTCGTCTTCGGGGATACCGATAGCAGCTTCCAGCTTGCCACCATACTGGTTGATCATGTCTACATATTCCTGAGGAACGGAAGAAGATCCGTGGAGTACGATGGGGAAGCCCGGCAATTTCTCCATAACAGCATCCAATACATCGAATGCCAAAGGAGGAGGTACCAGACGGCCTGTCTTCGGATCTACGTGGCACTGTTCGGGTTTGAACTTGTATGCACCATGAGAAGTACCGATAGAGATAGCCAAGCTGTCGCAACCTGTACGGGTAGCAAAGTCGATTACTTCTTCAGGGTTTGTATAAGTGTGATGTTCAGCAGATACTTCATCTTCTACACCAGCCAATACACCCAGTTCACCTTCAACTGTTACATCAAACTGATGAGCATATTCAACAACCTTCTTAGTCAGAGCGACATTCTCTTCGTAAGGCAGATGAGAACCGTCGATCATTACAGAAGAGAAGCCCATGTCTACACAAGACTTGCACAGTTCGAAGCTGTCACCGTGGTCCAGGTGCAGAACGATTTCAGGATGTTCGCATCCCAATTCCTTTGCATACTGAACGGCACCTTCGGCCATGTAGCGCAGCAAAGTCTGGTTGGCATAGTTGCGGGCACCCTTAGAAACCTGCAGGATAACCGGGCTCTTTTCCTCAGAAGAAGCCTTGATGATGGCTTGCAACTGCTCCATATTGTTGAAGTTGAATGCCGGAATGGCATAACCGCCCTTGATGGCACGCGCAAACATCGCTTTGGTGTTTACGAGACCTAAATCTTTGTAATTAACCATTTTGTTTAAAAGTTTATTGTTAGTGAATCAAATTCTGTGCAAAAGTACACATTCTCCTTTAAAAAGCGGTCACAAGGCCTATAAAAAAACTATCCGAACACAAAGAAAAACAAAAATTTTTCATGTGTTTGAAGAGTTTTAACAAAAGATTGCAATGTCTACGTTGCAAACCCGATCCGAAAATCGGCATGCAACTTATTTCTTCAGATAGATGATGGTAGGCAGGTGGTCGCTGTAACCGTTCAGCCACGTACGGCCGCCGTGGGTACGCAAGGGCGAACCCTTGTACTTACCGTCCTGCTGGATGAGGTAATCGCGGCGGAACACTTCATGATGGTCATAACGCAATCCCCTGCGCTTTTTCAGCAAAGGTTTTGACAGAACTATCTGGTCGAACAGGTTCCATTTACCCCGATACAGCAAGGTACCTACCCCGTCGTCCTGCAGGGTTTCCCACCACGGATTATAGAAATCGGCCTTCTTCACCTCTTTTTTATACTTGCGGGCGCCCAGCGTCTGCATGCTCTCGTCCATGGGGTCGTCGTTCATGTCGCCCATCACGATCAGCTTCAGCCTCCGGTCGCTGCGTTGCAGGGAGTCGGCCAGCGCCCGTACTTGGCGGGCTGCATGCACCCGCACCGGCGACTTGGCACCGCGCGAAGGCCAATGGTTGACGATGACACAGACACGCTCACCGGCCATCCGCCCGTCCACAATCAGAAAGCCGCGCGTCAGGTGTACCGTGTCGCCCTGATAGGGCTCGGACAAGACCAGCCTGGAAGCCGTCACTTCATATTGCTGTGGGTCGTAAAGCAAGGCACAGTCGATACCCCGCTTGTCAGGCCCTTCGTAATGGATAAACTTGTATTGGGAAAGGGAAGGCTGCTCCAGCAAGTCGGTCAGCACCCGGTCGTTCTCCACTTCGGCCACACCGATAAAGGCCGGTCCCTGGGGCACTTCGTCGCGCGACAGGGACGAAAGCACCCGTGCCATATTCGCCAGCTTGGCTTTATACTTCTGTGATGTCCACTTGTAGCTGCCCCCTGGCAAGAAATCATAATCGTTCTTGCCGGCATCGTGAATGGTATCAAACAGATTCTCAAGATTGTAGAACGCCACGCTATACAAGCCGCGCTTTCCGTTCTGCGCCCCCACGCCGACGGCAAAGAGGCAGAGAGTCATTAAGAAGAATAGTTTTTTCATAATTATGCGAATGGTTTCGGCTGCAAAAGAAAGAAATAAAACGAGATAAACCTATTTTTTCAGCAAACTTTTTTTCTGTTTCAATAAATAGCACTATCTTTGCACCCTGAAAAGTCAAAAAGACCATTACACACCACTATTTGTTACCAAGCATATAGTAACCGAAATAAAAAAATTAAAAACAATATCGAAATGAAAAAAGGTATTCATCCCGAAAATTACCGTCCGGTAGTATTCAAAGATATGTCGAATGGCGACATGTTCCTGTCTCGTTCCACAGTCAATACGAAAGAGACAATCGAATTCGAAGGCGAAACTTATCCGTTGGTAAAACTGGAAATCTCCAGCTCTTCCCACCCGTTCTACACCGGTAAGTCCAAGTTGGTCGATACAGCCGGTCGTGTGGACAAGTTCATGAGCCGCTACGCCAAGAGCCAGAAGAAATAATCATTTCTTTATTTGAAAAGACTAAGAAAGAGGATGCGTACCTGCGCATCCTCTTTTCTTTTTGTCAATAATGGACCTAAGCGTCCGTTTACCCTGCTTAAAGCTTCCGTTTGCCCAGCCCAAACGAATCATTTAAGCTGGGCAAAGCCCTGCTTTAAGCTGGACAAACGATTGCTTTAAGCAGGGCAAACAGGACCTCCACCCAGAACTTACTTCCGGAAAGGCGGCTTCACGACTACAGCCTTCAGCTTGCGGCCGCGCATGTCGATGCAGATTTCCGTTCCCGGCTTGCTGAATTCGGTCTTCACATATCCCATGCCGATGCCTATCTTTCGCATGGGCGACATGGTGCCCGAAGTCACCGTACCAATCGGATGACCTTCCGTATCCATCAGTCCGTATCCATGACGGGGAATACCCCGGTCTATCATCTCAAAGCCTACCAGCTTGCGGGCCACACCCTCGGCCTTCTGCTTCTCCAGCATCGGACGGTTGATGAAGTTCTTGCCGTCCACAAACTTGGTAATCCAGCCCAGGCCGGCCTCGATGGGCGATGTGGTGTCATCGATGTCGTTGCCATACAGGCAGAAGCCCATCTCCAGGCGAAGTGTATCGCGGGCTCCCAAGCCAATGGGCTTGATGCCGAACTCGGCACCGGCCTCGAACACCGCATCCCAGATTTTCAAGGCAGCGTCGGGATAGAAGTACAACTCAAAGCCACCGGCTCCCGTATAGCCGGTATTCGAAATGATGACATCCTTTTCGCCCGCGAACTCGCCGTGGGTAAAGGTGTAATAAGGCAGTGACGACAGATCGATGGATGTCAGTTTCTGCAAGGCCAGAATGGCTTTCGGGCCCTGTACGGCCAACTGGGCCATGCGGTCGGAAGCGTTTTCCAGCTCGGCCCCTTCGGTATTATGGGACACGCACCAGTTCCAATCTTTCTCTATGTTGGCCGCGTTCACAACCAGCATATACTTTTCGGGTTCGTAGCAATAGACCAGCAGGTCGTCCACAATGCCTCCCGTTTCGTTAGGGAAACAAGTGTACTGCACCTTACCGGGAGTGAGAGCAGCCACATTGTTGGAGGTTACCTTCTGGAGGAAATCCAGCGCATGCGGACCCTTTACCCAAAATTCGCCCATGTGCGACACGTCGAAGACGCCCACACCGTGGCAGACGGTCAGATGTTCGTCGATGATGCCCGAATATTCAATCGGCATATTATATCCCGCAAACTCGTGCATCTTGGCACCCAGCGAGATATGTTTTTCAGTAAATGGAGTGGTTTTCATGAAACTAATATTTAAGCATTCAGTATTTTTATCTCATCAGCGTGCGGCCACCAGCTCGGCAATCTTCACCACCACCTTCATGGCTTTTTCCATGCTCTGGATGGGCACAAACTCATAACGGCCGTGGAAGTTGAGTCCGCCGGCAAAGATGTTGGGACAAGGCAGCCCCTTGAACGAGAGCTGCGCTCCGTCCGTTCCACCGCGGATTGCCCTCACGCGAGGTTCCACGCCGGCTTCCTTCATGGCCTGGAAAGCGATGTCGATGACGTGCATCACCGGCTCTATCTTCTCGCGCATGTTGTAGTATTGGTCGTGCAGGTCGAGCGTTGCCGTCCCCTCGCCGTACTCGGCATTGATCTTCCGCACCAAGTGCTCCATCTCCTGCTTGCGGCTTTCGAAGCGGGCACGGTCATGGTCACGGATGATGTAGGAAACAACCGTCTGCTCTACCTCTCCGCTGATACCCACCAGATGATAGAAGCCTTCATAACCCTCGGTATGCTCGGGCGTCTCGTGGCTGGGCAGCATGGCCATAAAACGGCCGGCCACCCGAATGGAGTTGATCATCTTGTGTTTGGCATAGCCCGGGTGCACGTTACGGCCCTTGAACGTAATCTTGGCAGAAGCGGCATTGAAGTTCTCGAACTCCAGTTCACCTACCTCACCGCCGTCCATCGTATAGGCCCAGTCGCAACCGAATTTCTGCACATCGAACTTATGGGCACCGAGACCGATTTCCTCGTCGGGATTGAAGCCGACGCGTATCTTGCCATGTTTTATTTCAGGATGCTCCTGCAGGTAGGCAACGGCCGAAACGATTTCAGCAATACCAGCCTTGTCATCAGCCCCCAGCAAAGTCTTTCCGTCGGTCACGAGCAAATCCTCGCCCTTATGGTCGAGCAACTCAGGGAACTGAGAAGGAGACAGCACTATATTTTCTTCGGCACAGAGCACGATGTCCTTACCGTCATAGTTTTCCACTTTGCGGGGAGACACGTTCTTGCCGCTCATGTCGGGACTTGTATCCATGTGGGCGATGAAGCCTACCGTCGGCAACGGCTTGTCCGTATTGGCGGGAAGCGTGGCAAACAGATAGCCGTTCTCGTCCAGCGTGATTTCCTCAAGACCCATCGACTCCAGTTCTTCCTTCAGGTAGCGGGCAAAAACCATCTGCCCCGGCGTACTGGGAGTGACACCCGTTTCTTCACTCGACTGGGTGTCGAAGCTGACATACTTCAAAAAACGTTCTACTAAAGTCATATCATTCAAAATAAAAATAAGATTCAACAATATTTGTTCATTGTGCCCGTAAAGGTAGGAAAAGGGGCGTAAATTGCCAAGCAATCCACGCCCCTTTTTTATTTTCAAGTTAACGTTTTGTCAATCAGAAGCAGCTGCTGCCGTCGAAGCAGTGGGTGCAGAGCTTGCACTTGGGCAGGCCGATGGACTCGACCAGAGTCTCCAGCGTATTGAAACGCAGAGAGGTGAAGCCGAAGCGCTCGCGCATGATATCGACCATACGGTTGTACTCGGGAGAGCCGGTGGTGGCGTACTTCTCGAGGTTCTTGTTCTCGTCGCCCTCGAGCTCCTTGATGATGCGACGGGTGATGAGCTCGAGCGGGCTCTTGGAGGCAGTGAAGCCGATGAAGGGGCAGGCGTAGATGAGGGGCGGACAAGCGATACGGATGTGTACCTCCTTGGCTCCGTACTCGTAGAGCACCTTGACATTGTCGCGCAACTGCGTGCCGCGCACGATGGAGTCGTCGCAAAACAACAGGCGCTTGCCCTGAAGCATGGCTCGGTTGGGGATGAGCTTCATCTTGGCCACAAGGTTGCGCATCTCCTGACGGCTGGGGGTGAAGCTGCGGGGCCAGGTGGGGGTATACTTGGCAATGGCGCGGTGGTAAGGGATGCCCTTGCCTTCGGCGTAACCGAGGGCCATGCCGACACCCGAATCGGGGATACCGCAGGCGCAGTCGACTTCGGAGGAATCGGTCTGTCCCATCTTGAGTCCGCTGGTGAAGCGTACTTCCTCGACGTTGCGGCCTTCGTAGCACGAGGTGGGGAAGCCATAATAAACCCACAGGAAGGAACAGATCTGCATCCGCTCTTCAGGACGGCGAAGCTGCTCGACGCCATCGGCATGCAGGCGGACAATCTCGCCCGGACCGAGGTAGCGGTCGACCTCGTAGTCGAGGTTGGGGAAGCTGCTCGACTCGCTGGTGGCGGCATAGGCTCCGTCCTTGCGGCCGATGACGATGGGGGTGCGTCCCCACTTGTCGCGCGCGGCGATGATGCCGTCTTCGGTCAGGAGCAGCATGGAGCAGGAGCCCTTGATGTGCTTATAGACATTCTCAATACCTTCGACGAAGTTCTTTCCCTGGATGATAAGCAGGGCGATGAGCTCGGTCTGGTTGGTCTGGCCGGAGCTGAGCTCGGAAAAGTGCATGTTCTGACGGAGCAGCTGCTCTTCGAGCTCGGCGATGTTGACAATCTTGGCCACAGTGACGATGGCAAAACGGCCGAGGTGGGAATTGAGGATAATGGGCTGCGCATCGGTGTCGCTGATGATGCCGATGCCGGAATGGCCCTTGAACTTGTCGAGCTCGTCCTCGAACTTGGTGCGGAAATAAGTGCTTTCCAGATTGTGGATGGAACGGTTGAAGCTGCGGGTCTGCGCATCGTAGGTGGCCATACCGCCACGCTTCGTTCCTAAATGAGAATTGTAGTCTGTACCATAAAACAAATCAGTCACGCAACTTTCTTGGGCGACTGTACCGAAGAATCCTCCCATATATTCTTATTTTTATATTACGTTGATAGTGTCCTGTCTCATAAAGACGTGTGCAAAGGTACAAATAAGTCGGCAGGCGGCCTGCGCCATACCCCAGTTTTTTGAGAAAAAAATGCGCCCCACCAGAAAAAGATTTTCCAGCGGGACGCCAAAACTGAGAGCCTATTGAGCTATCTTTTTACCCCTACTCAGTTTTTCCATTTCTTCAGGTTCTTCAGGTCGGCCGGCGTGGCTTCCATCAGACTCAGGGCAAATCCGCCGCTACGCGCCTCCTGAACGGAAATGCGAGTCTTGGCAGTGACAATGCCTTTCTTTATCTGGTAGGAAGTGGGATTCTCCTTGTAGTCGGCATCCTTGCCGTCGGCATAGAGGGTGGCCACGTACTTCTTGTCTGCATCGAGGAAGTCGAGCTTGAACTCAGCCGTACGGGCATTCTCGTCGGTAATGCCGCCCACGAACCAGTTGTTGCAGCCTTTGGCCTTGCGGGCAATGGTGATGTAGTCGCCCGGCTCCGCTTCGAGGTAACGGCTCTCGTCCCAGTCGACAGCCACGTCCTTGATGAACTGGAAAGCATCCATGTGCTTCTCGTAATTTTCCACGAGGTCGGCTGCCATCTGCAGGGGGCTGTAGAGGGTGACGTAGAGGGCAAGCTGCTTGGCCAGGGTCGTCTGTACCTGTCCGTGGGGCTGGTCGCCCATGAAGTCGAGACGGATGTCGAAG
>CATXSD010000002.1 GCA_958402075.1 Mediterranea massiliensis
CTTGGCAATCACCAGCAGGCCCGACGTATCCTTGTCGATGCGGTGTACCAGCCCCAGGTGAGGGTCGTTGGCGTCATATCCCTTGGTGTCCTTCAGATGCCAGGCGATGGCATTCACCAGCGTACCGTGCCAGTTGCCGTGACCCGGATGCACCACCAGTCCGGCAGGCTTGTTGACCACCATCACGTAGTCGTCCTCATAGACCACGTTCAGCGGAATGTCTTCGGGCACCACCTCGTTGTCATAGCGCGGGCGGTCCATCATCACCGTGATGACGTCGAGCGGTTTCACCTTGTAGCTGCTCTTCACGGGCTTGCCGTTGGCCATGACGAAACCGGCGTCGGCCGCCTTCTGGATGCGGTTGCGCGAAGAGTTGGTGATGCGGTCGAAGAGATACTTGTCCACACGCATCATCTCCTGCCCCTTGTCCACCACCACGCGGAAGTGTTCGTAGAGCTGGGCCTCGTCGCCCACCGGTTCCACATCGTCCGGGCAATCGTTCTCTATATCATCTATTATGTCAATGTATTCTTCCATCATAGGCCGTCAAAACCAGTCTTCTTCTTCCAGCATCTGTCCGTCGGTCTGCGTAGCTTCGGGCTGCGGGTTGCCCAGCGAGTCCGTATCCAGTGCCTCGTCGGGCTGGGGAGCCTCCTTACCGTTCCCGATAACCAGCGTGAGCGTGGCACCCGTCGGCACCTTGTCGCCCAGCCTCAACACCTGTCCTCTGTATCTCACCTCGTACACCCAGTCCTTCTCGCCGGGAATGGAGTCGTTGTTCGTCAGCCGGAAGCCGGCAGCCAGCAAACGGGCTTCTGCCTGGCGGACCGAGCTGTTGTCGGCCACGTCGGGCACCTCCTGCAACGGGGTGTTCAGCGTATTGATGGTCAGGTAGACCGTCCGTCCCTCCTTGACCCGCTGTCCGGCCACGGGATTATAGTCGAGCACGCATCCGGCAGGCTGGTTTTTCACATAGCTGGAGTCGGCCACCACCGCCGTCAGTCCGCGGTCGGCAAACATTTTCTGCGCATCCGCCAGGTCCAGTCCCTTGACATCGGGCACCACCACCGCTTCGCCGTGGCGGGTATAGACATCCAGAGCCTTCAACACGCCGAATATCACCACAACCACCACCACGACCATCGCAATGATGTTTACCCAGAAAAAGCGGTTCTGCCGGAACGAGAAAAATTCTTTTATAGTCATAATCCTTCATTTATTGCGACAAAGATAGTGCAAACCGAGAGAAGTACAAAGCAAAAGCCATGATTTTGCTTTTACGTCCGAGGTGCAGCCGGCCTTATCTCAAAATGAAAATAAAGGTAAATACTACGTCATCCCGGCCTTGAGCCGGGATCCATGCCATGACTTTTGTTTGTGTATACTGGATCCCGCATCAAGTGCGGGATGACTGCGGAGTGCAGGGTAACAGAATAAATACGGGATAACGGAATGCCAGCCCTCCCCACCACGATGAAGCCTCAACCGCAAGCACAAAAGAAAAACCGCAAAAGACAGAAGCTATCTGACTTTTGCGGTCTTCTTATTTTTTCTACGAGAAGATGCTTATGCCTTCACGCCGTTGTATTCGTCGGAAACGGTCAGTTTCTTGCGACCTTTGGCGCGACGTGCTGCCAATACTCTGCGGCCATTGGCTGTAGCCATTCTCTCACGGAAACCGTGTTTGTTTTTTCTCTTTCTGTTAGAGGGTTGGAATGTTCTTTTCATTGCTGTATCTTGTTTTACGTTATTATTCTCACGAATTCGGGCTGCAAAAATAGGGAGTTTTTTCAAATAAACCAAGAGATAACTCATTTTCTCTCAAAAGTTTTTGTGTTTTTTACCGAATTCCATTACTTTTGCACCCGCAAACCAGCACTAACGAAGTAAATACCAATATAATAATATTAAAGACTATAAGTATGATTAATGCCCAAGACATTAAAATCGGAACTTGCATCCGTATGGACGGCAAGCTGTATTTCTGCATCGACTTCCTGCATGTAAAACCGGGAAAAGGCAATACCTTCATGCGTACCAAACTGAAAGACGTAGTGAACGGCTACGTACTGGAACGCCGCTTCAACATCGGTGAAAAGCTGGAAGACGTACGCGTAGAACGCCGCCCCTACCAGTTCCTCTACAAGGAAGGTGACGACTACATGTTCATGAACCAGGAAACATTCGACCAGATTCCCATCGCCCACGACTTGATCAACGGTGTGGACTTCCTGCTCGAAGGCCAGGTAGTAGACGTCGTATCGGATGCTTCTACCGAAACCGTGCTCTATGCCGACATGCCCATCAAGGTACAGCAGAAGGTTACCTATACCGAACCGGGCCTGAAAGGCGATACGGCAACCAACACGCTGAAACCCGCTACCGTTGAATCGGGTGCCACAGTCCGCGTACCCCTCTTCATCAACGAAGGCGAAACCATCGAAATCGACACGCGCGACGGTTCTTACGTAGGACGCGTGAAGGCATAAGGAGGAACGGGACATCCGTTTTCCCCATGAGACTGCTTCTTCATTTTTTTGAGGCAGTCTCATTTTTTATTTCCGGCAGCGCAGCCCATTTGTAAGCATTTATACACAAACACTTATTATTCCGCAACATCCTGATTATCAGCACCC
The DNA here is from genome assembly GCA_958402075.1 of Mediterranea massiliensis. Taxonomy (GTDB): domain Bacteria; phylum Bacteroidota; class Bacteroidia; order Bacteroidales; family Bacteroidaceae; genus Bacteroides; species Bacteroides massiliensis_D. The sequence continues at coordinate 2,637 of CATXSD010000002.1, forward strand.
ATAAAAACAGGAACCATGAGTATAGGACTCAAGTACCATGAGTCGTATACAGATGGTACATGAGTCCTATACTCATGGTACCTCTCTTCGGGACTCATCCCGCCCCGTTTCCCATTTGTAAAGGATATTCTCACCGTTCGAAGAAAAAAGAGCGGTACGTGCACAAACTCTTCCCCGGAAGCTCGGGCGGAACCGAATATTTTTCCTACTTTTGTACAACGTCTCCTACGGGAGCAAGCATTCTTACGAAAAGTCAGACAAACCTATGAAATACTCATTCATCATCCCCGTGTACAACCGTCCCGACGAGGTGGACGAACTGCTGCAAAGCCTCACGGCCCAGACGTTCCGCGACTTTGAAGTGCTGGTGGTGGAAGACGGTTCGTCGGTCCCCTGCCGCGACGTGGCCGAACGATACAGCGACCGGCTGGACCTGCACTACTACACCAAGCCCAACTCCGGCCCCGGACAGACGCGCAACTATGGCGCCGAACGCAGCCGGGGAGAATACCTCATCATACTGGACTCCGACTGCATCCTGCCCCCGGACTATCTGGCTGCTGTCGAAAAGGAACTCCAGACGGCATCCGCCGACGCTTTCGGAGGCCCCGACCGCGCCCATCCCTCGTTCAGCGACATCCAGAAGGCCATCAACTACTCCATGACCTCGTTCTTCACCACCGGCGGCATCCGCGGCGGCAAGAAGAAGATGGACAAGTTCTACCCCCGCAGCTTCAACATGGGCGTCCGCCGCGAAGTCTACCTGGCACTGGGAGGATTTTCAAAGATGCGCTTCGGCGAGGACATCGACTTCAGCATCCGCATCTTCAAGGGCGGATACCGCTGCCGCCTCTTCCCCGATGCGTGGGTGTACCACAAGCGGCGTACGGACCTGAAGAAGTTCTTCAAGCAGGTACACAATTCGGGCATCGCCCGCATCAACCTCTACAAGAAGTACCCCGAATCGCTGAAGCTGGTCCACCTCCTGCCCGCCCTGTTCACGCTGGGCACGGCGGTGCTGCTTGTCGGAGCCCTGTTCTGTCCCTACGCCCCGCTGCCTCTCGTGCTCTATGCCCTGCTGGTGTGCGCCGACTCGGCCCTGCAGAACCACAGCCTCCGCATCGGCCTCTACTCCATTGCCGCCGCCTACATCCAGCTCATCGGTTACGGCACCGGTTTCTGGCGTGCCTGGTGGAACCGCTGCGTTTGCCGGAAAGGGGAATTTGAAGCATTCAAAAAGAACTTTTATAAATGAAGAAAGGTGTGTCAAAATGAAGTGAGGCAATTTTAACTCCCCTCCTTCTGGAAGGAGGGGTGCCCAAAGGGCGGGGTGGTAGGTTTTCACGAAGGGGTATCAATCAACGCGTTATGTATTCACCTACCACCTCCCCCTATCGGGTACTCCTCCTTCTGGAAGGAGGAGAGTCTCAGATACCTCTATTTTGACACACCCACTTAACCACTAACCACTATCATCATGGACAAACTCACCATCAAGCAACTGGCCGAAGCCGACCGCCCGCGTGAAAAGATGATGCAGAAGGGAGCCGAAGCCCTGACCGACGCCGAGCTGCTGGGCATCCTGATCGGCTCGGGCAATACGGACGAGAGTGCCGTGGCCCTGATGCAACGTATTCTCTCGGCCTGTGGCAACGACCTGAACCGGCTGGCCAAGTGGGAAGTGCGCGACTTCGCCCGCTTCAAAGGCATGGGCCCCGCCAAAAGCATCACCGTCATGGCTGCCCTCGAACTGGGCAAACGCCGCAACCTCCAGACACCGGGAGAACGCCCGGCCGTCCGGGCCTCTACCGACATCTACCGGCTCTTCCATCCCCTGCTGCGCGACCTGCCCACCGAAGAATTCTGGGTCCTGCTGCTCAACCAGGCAGGTAAGGTGATAGACAAGGTCCGCATCAGCCGCGGCGGCATCGACCAGACCACGGCCGACGTGCGGGCCATCCTGCGCGAAGCCCTCCTCCAGCGGGCCACACAGATTGCCCTGGTACACAACCATCCGTCGGGCAACGTACGACCCAGCAACGACGACCTCCGGCTGACGCAGGTCGTTCAACGTGCCGCACAGACCATGAACATCCGCCTCGTAGACCACCTCATCGTGGCCGACGGACACTACTACAGCTTCAACGACGAAGGCAATCTGTAACAAGAACTTAAAAAAAGTTTTTTATTTCCCACCTGTTACATTTCAGGCAAATAAGTGTATTTCAGACAATTAATTAATCCCCCCTCCGAAGGGGAGAATTCCGTTTACTATATTACACCTGTTTTGTACAGAATTCCACCCATGAAACTTATAAAGAGTGTAGATTTGCCCAAAAACCTGAAAAGTCTATGGAAGCAAACATGAACTACACTACCCGCAAGCGGATATCCGAACGGACGGACGGCTATCCACACCTGCCAGCCCCTTTGCACGATGCTCCTCCCGGAGAAGAATGCGGAAGGACATCCTTACTATGATTTAACGCATTGATTATCAAGAAGATATAAAATCTATGTAACGAGTCTGTCACACAGATGTAACATCTCCCCGATACCTTTGCACCGCGAAATCTAAAGAAGAACATTATAACCAACTATAGTGTACAGACAAATAATAATTCACCAAACTAAAAATCTAATTTTATGCTGAATGTACAATCAAAAAAGAGGTGGACATTATTGCAAAGCGTAGTCTTTGTAATGTTCCTGCTAAGCAGTACCTTAGCATTTGCACAAAACAGAGTGACCGGTACAGTGAAAGACAAGACCGGTATGCCGCTTCCCGGCGTAAACGTCCTTGAAAAGGGCACCACCAACGGAAGCATCACGGATGTAGACGGCAAATACATCATTAATGTAGAAAAGGGCAAGACCCTGTTGTTTTCCTACATCGGTTTCACGACGCAGGAGATAACAGTCAACAAAAGCCAAATCGACGTAACATTGCAGGAAGACCTGCAGGCATTGGATGAAGTAGTTGTTATCGGTTACGGTAGCATGCAGCGCAAGGATGTGACCAGCTCTATCACATCCGTAAAGGCAGAAGACCTGAATATCGGTGTCGTTACCAGTCCTGCACAAATGTTGCAAGGTAAAGTTCCGGGCCTGACAGTAGCCAACACCAGCGACCCGAACGGTTCGGCTTCAATCTCACTGCGCGGTGCTTCTTCATTGCGTACCGGTGAGGCTATGGAACCGTATTATGTAATCGACGGTGTACCCGGTGCCAGCCTGTCGCTCGTAGCCCCGGATGACATCGAGAGCATCGATGTACTTCGTGATGCCTCTGCAACAGCCATCTACGGTTCGAAGGCTGCCAACGGTGTAATCATCGTTACTACCAAGAAAGGAAACAAGGACGGACGCACAAGTGTCAGCTATAGCGGCTATGTAGCATGGGACAAGACCATGAACTCACTCGACATGATGACAGCCAGCGAGCTGCTTGACTATGCCGCAGCCAATGAGATCAATCTTTCTCCGTATTATGACGTTAACAATCCGGCCAACACCAACTGGCAGGATGAAGTGCTCCGTACCGGCTTCAGCCATAACCACAATGTTTCCATTAACGGAGGAAACGACAAGACACAATATAGTGCCTCTATTAACTTTATGGACCGCCAAGGTGCAGTACGCGGAACAAATATGGATCGTCTTAACGCCCGTTCCTACGTAAAGACAAAAGCCTTGAACGACCGTTTGGAGTTGGCTTTCAGCGTAAATGCCAGTGTACGCAACAGCTCGACAGGTCCTACTGGCGGCTCAGGTGAAAGCGTGTTGGATGCCATGTACTACTACAGCCCGTTGGTACCCGTAAGAAATGCAGACGGTTCCTGGTATGGCAACACGCAGATTTCCCAAAACTACAACCCGGTCCGTATGATTTACGAAGACCGTTATAATACAAAAGAAAAATTGCTGCAAGGAACTGCACAGGCTACCCTGCACATCATCGATGGGCTGGACTGGAACTTGAATTTGTCTTATCAAAATCAGCAGTATATTTACAGTAATTATAACAGTAGCCAGACTGAACTTTCTGCAGTGGCTTCACGTCATGGACAGGCTGACCGCAGCACATCGGAAAACATCCGCAAACAAATGGAAACTTACCTCAACTGGAACCATACCTTTGCCGATGCCCACAAGGTAGGTGTCATGCTGGGTTACTCTTGGGAGCAAGCAGACAATAACGACGGTTTCGGTTTGAAAGTTTACAACTTCTACAACGACGACCTGACTTATCACAACATGGGTGTTGCCAACAACATCTCCATCAACGATGTGATCAGCAACAACCTTTCTACGCTGCGTATGATTTCATTCTACGGACGTGTAAACTACAGCTTCAACAGCAAGTACCTGTTGCAGGCAACCGTTCGTCGTGATGGTTCTTCTGCTTTTGGTGTCAACAATCGTTGGGGTACCTTCCCCTCTGTATCTGCCGCATGGCGCATCACGGAAGAAGAATTCATGCAAGACCAGAATGTATTCGATGACTTGAAGCTGCGCGTTGGCTATGGTATCAGCGGTAACTCACTGGGATTCGATGCCTTCTATTCTCGTCCAGTATATGGTTCTACCGGTTGGTTTACTTATGTAGATGCCAACGGTACCGAATCACAATACCGCGTATTGGGTGCTACCCGTAACTCAAACCCCGACTTGAAATGGGAAACTACCGGCATGTTCAACATCGGTTTGGACTTCGGATTCTTCAATAATCGGTTGACTGGTACCATCGAATACTACAGCAAGAAGACAAGTGATTTGATTTATGATTATGAGGTTTCTACTAATCGCTATCCATATAATAGAATGACAGCTAATGTTGGTGACATCAGCAACAAAGGTATTGAAATCACCATCAATGCAATTCCGGTACAGACTCGTAACTTCACATGGAGCACTTCACTGAATCTGTCACACAACAAGAATGTGGTTGAAAAACTGTCCAATGAAACCTATTCAGTAAACTATATTCCACAAGGCAATCCGGATGTAGGTGGTTATTCAACCAATGCAGAAGTAGAACGCATTCAGGAAGGATATCCTATCGGTCAGTTCTGCCTTTGGGAATGGGCCGGGTATGATGAAAACGGCCTTTCCATCTTCAACGATTACGATGAAAACGGCAATTTGATAGGCACAACCGATTCTCCTGAACTGGAGGATAAGCGCATGCACGGATCGGCACAGCCCAAGATTGTTTACGGATGGAACAATGACCTGACTTGGAAAAACTGGACACTGACCGCTTTCTTCCAAGGCATGGCCGGTAACAAGATCTTCAACGCTACCCGCTGCTACTACAACAACGTAAGCTTGGTAAACAATGGTAAGAATGTATTGGCAGAAGTTAGTCGGGGACAAAACGCATACGATACCCGTGCCCAAGCCCCATCTGACCGCTATCTGGAAAATGGTTCATACCTCCGTTTAGCGACACTGACTTTAGGTTATAACTTTGGCAAGATTGGTAATTGGATCAACAACCTGCGCCTGTATGCTACTTGCAACAACGTATTCACCATCACCGGTTACAAAGGCATTGACCCCGAAATCTCTTTGGCTGGTTTGGCTCCGGGTATCGACTGGCGTAACACTACTTACCCGCGTACACGTACTTTCATGGTGGGTGTAAACGTGAATTTCTAACTCGTAACACAGGAGATTTAAAGATATGAAAACAAGAAATATATTGACCAGTGCCCTCCTGGCACTTACGACTATCGGTTGTACCGATTTGAACGTAGAGATAGAATCTCAATATACGGAAATGCCTGATTCGGAAATAGCCATTCAGGCCCAAATGAGCAACGCCTTCTATTCATTCCGTGCGGCTATCGGGCGTCGTTTCGATGAAGGTGTATCCTGCAACTCGGATGAATATACCGCTGTCAGCTTCGACGGCGACTATCTGAACAACCGTGATATGGCAAACTTCTCGTTGCACATGATCAGCCCGACAAACTCAGCTGCCCAATTGGACGTATTCAACGAATTACAAACAGGTATCACAAATTGCAACCGTGTTATGTTTGACTTGAGTGCAGGCGGCGTTTCTGAAGAAGACCTGGCACCTGTACGTGCCGTACGCGCGTTCTATCACTTCATGATCATGGACCACTGGGGTGATACGCCTATCATTGACCACTTGCTGGGTGATGACGAACAGATAGACCGCTCTCCGCGAGCTGACGTTGCCCGCTGGATTGAATCGGAATTGCTCGCTGTCCGCGACAACTGCTACGAAAATGTAGATGCATCGACCTATGGCAAGCCGACCCGCTGGATGGTAGACGCCCTGCTGGCCAAGCTGTATATCAACTGGAACGTATATACCAAAGACGTGACCAGTGCAAGCTGGGATCCCAATGCAGCTAATGAAAAGCTGAATGATTGTATCGCAGCCTGTGACCGCGTCATCGCTTCTGGTTACTTCAACCTGAACGACGACTACAAGACAAAGTTCATGTACAACAACGGTTCGCAAATCAAAGATTTCATTTATGCCATGCCGTTTGATGCTGAAACCGTTCAAGGTATGACTTTTGCACGTTTCCGCACTTGGCGTCGCGGACAGAACAGTAATGGTTTCTACAGCATTGAGATGACAAATTCAGTAGGTGGTAATATGACATTAACTCCTGAGTTTGTTGAATTGTTCTGCTTGCCCGGTGACCGCCGTAACGACGTGATTGCCGGTAGTACCGGCGAAAACATTGGGTTGCCCTCTTTCGATGTTTATCAGTATGACAATGCAACCGGCGAACCGACCAATATCCGCAACACTTATGGTGGCGAGAACGTAACCTTTACAAAGTCTATCACACTGGTGAGCAGACCGACGGCTGAACCTCCCGTATACCCCAACGCAGACTTAAACTGTGGCGCTGATCTGACTGGCTGGACACAGGGCTATCGCTCCATCAAGTTCTTCCCGGACATCAACGACTATAACAACTTCAGCCGTAATCAGGACAACGATGTACCTATCTTCCGTTATGCTGACGTCATTCTGATGAAATGTGAAGCCATCACCCGTGGTGGTGCAGCTACCAACGGCGATACTCCGATGAGCCTGTTCAACCAAATCCGCGCCTATGTAAATGCTCCGCTGCTGGATCATAATCCGAGCCTTCAGGAAATCCTGGATGAGCGTGGTCGTGAGTTCCTCGACGAACACTGGCGTCGTAACGACTTGATCCGTTTCGGTGACTTTGAGCGCGACTGGGGCTTCAAGTATGACTTCAACCCCGATGCAGCCAACCCGCAATACCGCTTGTGGCCGTTGAGTGTTAATGTACTGAACACTAACACCAACTGGACTCAAAACGCAGGATACTAATCACTCAAAATAAGGTTTTATAAGGTAAAAACAAGCGATTGTTTTTAGAGTAAACAAGGAAGCTCCGTGTAACCGGAGGTGTAAAAACATTAAGTTTTCATTCCCCCCTTCCCAGAGGGGGGAATTTAGTCACCCATCTCTATTCTGACACACCTCTGCAAATGCACGGAGCTTCTATTTTACCACTCTAAAGAATCACAGAGACAGAACCATGCACCAACTTCCTACAAGGATAATGTCATCTTTCCGATAGCAGCAGCCGGCAGGCTCTTCCAGAAGCCCGCCCGTTTCTGCTATTTGTCTTTTTATCACGTTACAAACAAACATCATTATATAAGCCATAAGCATTATGAGAATATTCCGAACCTTATCCTGCGTCCTGCTGGCATGCTGCCTGGCAAACACAGGAATGGCCACAACGGCACCGCACAATCCGGCTGCCGAATTGACGGCTTCACAAGATTCCTATCCGCTGTCCCGATACGTCGACCCGCGCATCGGCTCCGAAGGACTGGGACGCGTATTTATCGGTCCCTCCTGCCCCTTCGGCATGGTGAAACCCTCGCCCGACTGTACACCCTCGCCCAACAGCGGCTGGCTGCCCATGCCCGCACGGGTGGACGGCTTTGCCCAGGTACACGTCAGTGGGACGGGCGGCGGCCCCAAGTACGGCAACATCCTTGTAGCGCCCTTCTGCGGCGCACTGGACCGCACACAGCACATCGACTACCGCGAGTACGAAAACATCCGCCTGGGCTACTACGACACCCGCTTCCAGCAGAGCGGCATCCGGACGGAGATAACGACTGCCGAACGGGCCTCGTTCTACCGCTTCACCTATCCGCAGGCCGACAAGTCGCTGGCCATTGACGCAGGCTTCTTCCTGGGCGAAAGCCCTGTACCCGATACACGCGAGGCACAGCAGTTTGTCGGTTCCGAAATACAGATCCTCTCCGACCACGAGGTATGCGGCTACACCCGCATCCGTGGAGGTTGGAACAACGGTAGGGCCTACACCGTGTACTTCTATGCAGAGACCGACCAACCCTTCAGCGAAACGGCCACCTGGAAAGGCGACAGCATCACTACAGACCATACCCAATATGATACCCACCAGAAGACCGGTGCCCTGCTCCGCTTCCAGGGCGACAGCCATACGCTGCAACTCAAGGTTGGCATTTCCTTCCTGAGCTGTCTGCGGGCCAAAGCCAATGCACACAACGAAATTCCCCACTGGTCGTTCGAGGAAGTACACAATCGACTGCTGGCCCAATGGGAAGCCCTCTTCTCGAAAATAGAGATAGACGAAAAAGCCCCCGAGGCTCACAAACGGATGTTCTACACCGGCCTGTACCACACCATGCTGATGCCGGTAGACCGTACCGGAGAGAATCCGTTGTGGAGCGATCCGGAGCCCTATTACGACGACTTCTACGCCATTTGGGACACCTACCGCACCTCCTCTCCGCTCATCACCCTCATCGACCCCGACAGGGAAGTGAGCATCGTCCGCTCGCTGGTGAACATCTACAAACGCGACGGCTACATGCCCGATGCCCGCAGTGGCAACTGCAACGGACGTACGCAAGGCGGCTCGAATGCAGAAATCGTCATCGCCGACGCCTTTGTGAAGGGACTGAAAGGCATTGACTACGAACTGGCCCTGCAAGCCATGCTGAAGGACGCCACGGCAGACCCGGGCGCCAACCATGAAGCGGAGGGACGCGGCGGACTGTGCGAATACCTGGAGTTGGGCTATGTGCCCTGGGGTATCGACCGCGCCGGCAACCGTACCGTAGAATACAGCTACTGTGACTATGCCATTGCCACCGTGGCAAAAGGACTGGGCAAAGACGACCTCTACCGCCACTACCTGAAACAAAGCGGCAACTGGAAGAACCTGTGGCGCGGCGACTACCGGCACAGCGGAGCACAAGGGTTCATCATGCCGCGCGACGCACAGGGACAATGGCTGGACAGCCTGCCCTACGGCCACAGCCGCGTGATGCAGCCCAAATACGTCTACACGCCCATGACCTTCGAAGGCCCCTGGTACACACCCTGGTGGAGTATGTTCTTCTATGAAGCCTCCTCGTGGGAATACTCGTTGAGCATCCCCCACGACGTACCGGGACTGATTGCCAAATGCGGAGGCCCGCAAGCCTTCGAACAGCGGCTGGACACGTTCTTCATCCGCAAGTACTACAACGTGAACAACGAGCCTTCGTTCCTCACACCCTGCCTTTACCACTGGCTGGGCAAGCCCTGGCGGAGCAGCGACCGCATCCACACCATTCTGAAAGAGAGTTACAACGACGGTCCCGTAGGACTGCCGGGCAACGACGACTCGGGAGCCATGTCGTCGTGGCTGGCTTTCCACATGATGGGTCTCTACCCCAATGCGGGACAGGACTACTATCTCATCAACACACCGCTGCTGCGCACCACGACCCTGCACCTGGAGGGCGGACATGACTTCCGTATCGTGGCCGAAGGACTTTCGGAGAAGAACCGCTACATCCAGAGCGCCACACTGAACGGCCAGGACTATCCCTACTCCACCCTGCGCCACAAGGACCTGACGGCGGGCGGTACGCTGGTACTGAAAATGGGAAAGAAACCCTCGGAATGGGGAAAGGAAATGTTCAAACCTGAAAAATAAAGAAAGGAATATGAAACAAAAAATAGCTATGACTCTGCTCCTCCTGTGTATTGCCCTGGGAGGAGCCGCCCAAAACGCGCTGCCCGACACGCTGCTCTTCGTATTCAAGCTGCACGGACAGACGCGCAAGTATGAAATGACCTTTACGCCCAAGAACGATGCTGTCGTCCTGAACTGGCGCATCCTGCGCAACCTGCACTGGCAGACAGGCACGTACACCCTGACGCCCCAGGCCCTGCAAAAGGCAACCTTGCTGAGCTTCCTCATGCCTGAGGACAAACGGCACGTCACGCTGCCCGACGACCAGACGGCCTATCTCCTGTCGCAGGAAGCCTACCGCAGCCTCAAGGCCCGGCAGCGCTTCGCCTATAACCACACGGAATACGAGCTGCTGGACAGTAACGAACGGGCCGCAGGCTTCGCACTGCTGCACGTGCGCGACATCCTGGAAGGTGGAGAGATGTGGATTCTGGACAATCCCTCCCTACCCCTCGTATGGAGCATGCAGAACAATCCGTTGGAGATAAACTGGCGGGTGGAAATCAAACAATAAAAAGCAGGCACGGACGGCACGGGCATACACAGAGACAAAGACTCTTGTGAAAAGACCCAGGCCATCCGTGCCTGTCAAACAAAATATCAGTCAACGCCGTCCAGCAATCCCATAAAGTAGCGGCGCAACTCCTTCCAATCATAATAAGGCCCTTCGACGGCAACAAGAGGCAGATGCACTTCACGCTCGTTGTGGAGCAGCTTCACCAGCACATCGCCCGATGCATTGCGGAAAAAGACAAGCTGCAGGTTGGCAGCCATCGGCGAAACGCGGTAGTCCTGCCAGGCCAGATGGAATTTCTCCATATCCTCCTCACGCCCCTCACAACCTTCCACTCCCATCAGGGCAAGCAGCCGGATGAGATGGGTATCGTGCCCGAAACGCAGGTCGGCACACGGCTTGCCTCCGGCTATGGCCTTGTCGGCACTCTCGACGATGTTGCACAACAGAGGCACTGCCTGACGGGGCATCAATCCCCCGTTGAGCGGAGCGGCGGCATTGCACACGTACATGCGGGCATTCACCACCTTCCACAACGACATCAGTTCATCATAGGTAAAGAGATCGAAGAAACCGACTCCCTTCAGATGGTCGCAATTCTGCATGTCGATGGCAATCCAATAGATATCTTCCATCAACTTCCGTTGCTGTGCATAAGTCAGGGGCACGGACGGAGCGACCAGGGCTTTCACAAAACGTTCCGGCTGTATCTGCTCCCGCTCGAAACGACGGAAGTCGGCACGCCAGGCTGCCGTATCGGAACAGAAAGCTTCAGCTTGGGGCGAGGTATGGGCGATGTAATCCATATAGCTCTGATAGGCCCGACGGCTGACACGCAAACGGGGATTCTGCTCCTTCAAAGCCTCGGTGAAATAGCTCATGCTCATGGCACAGCGGAGCGACGTGGACGAGCGGGCATCCACCACGGCACTGTCGGCAAAGACCGACGGGAACGAGGCAAACATGCGACAGGCAATGTCGTGGTGCTGACGTTCGCCCAACGGCGTGATGTTGCCGCTACGGCCACGGGCGTCTTCCCACACCCGATGCAAACGTTCGCGGACATCCTCGCCCAGCGGAGTGAGAGCCTGTGCCACAGCCAACGAATCGAAAGCGTCGACCACTACCTTGTAATGGGCATCATCGGTACGCCAACGTGAGCCATGGCGGCCGTAGTGCGAGATGTAGAACGGTTCAAATCCCGCAGGAGCCGGTGTCTGGCTGACGGCAGGTGCCGGATAGGCAAAATAGATACTGCCCAGTTCTTCTTCCGTGGGCCTCAGCTGAGCGGTGGCAGTAGCCACCGCACACACGCATATACATAAAAAGAGCGCTATTCTGTTCATAATGGTTCAAGCATTAAAGATTTTCATTGGGCCACCACGACATTCGTCGAAGCCTTCTGTTTCAGCAACTCGCCGGAAGCGGCTACCGGACGGGTATCGCCCCACGTCAGACGGGGACGGTTGATGAAGATATCACTGGCGGTATCGATATAGAAGCCGTAAACCTTATCGTTCACAAACCCTTCGCCGTCGCACGGACGCTTGTCGTAGACACCGCCCGGATAGTCCGTACGCTTCAGCAGCTGGAGATTGATGTCATCGAAATAGATGTGGTTCACCTTACCGGGGACATCCCCGCCGACAAAGATACCGTTTTCGCTGATGCACTTCACATTGGAGAACCAGATGCGGCTCACCTCCCCACAACGGCCTTCGGTAGCGCCCTTGGGGAAACGCCAGCCGGCATCCTTGTGATTGCCTACGGCACGGGGATAGGAAGTGACGTAGATGGGTTCGGCCTTGCCCCACCACACATCCGACCACAGACGGCAATCGACAATCATGTTGTCGAAGACGACATTCGTCACGGTTCCCTCGTCACGGTTCTGGATGCCGATACCCCGGTTGCTGTCACGGACGATGCAGTTGTTGAACAGGACGTTGTTGATGACATCCATATTCTCGGAACCTATCTTGATGGCACATGAACGCGAAACCATGGTACAGTTTGTCACCACAATGTCCTCGCAGGAGCCATATTCCTCAAACTCGCGCCGGTTCTTCAGACAGATGCAGTCGTCGCCCGACTCAATGTAACAGTTGGCAATGCGCACATGACGGGAATGGTCCACGTCAATGCCGTCGCCGTTGCGTATCTTCAGGTTGTTGCGGATGCTGATACCGTCGATAACCGCATCCTTGCAACCGATGAGATGGACGGTCCAATAGGGGCTGTTGCAGATGGTGACGTCCCGAACGACCAGACGGTCGATGGCTTCCAGCGTCAACACATGCGGACGGGGATCGAAGTCGGTCACGGGCTTCAGTTCGTACGAGTCTTCCAGTTCCTTGCCCATAAAGGCCACGCCGTTGCCGTCGATGGTACCTGTACCGGTGATGGAAACCTGCTTCAGATTCTTTCCGCTGATCCACATCATGCCTTCGCCCCGGTTCTCACGGAAAGCGCTCTCGGTATAGACAGTCTCATCGGGATTGGCCAGCAGGCGCGAATTGGCTTCCAGATGCAACTCCACAAACGAGGCCAGCTTGAACGGACTGCACAGGAAAGTATGGCCCGCCGGCACCAACACCCGACCGCCACCGGCTTTTGTACAGGCATCGACTGCCGCCTGGATAGCCGGTGCATCATCGGCCTTCCCGTCACCTACGGCCCCGAAATCCATGATGTTGAACACATTGCCCGACTGTTTCTGCCCTCCGCAGGCTGTCAGCAACAAACAACAGAAAACGAAAATAATATTCTTGATATTCATATAGTTAATTTAATGTTCAAAGGTCAATAACCAATCGTCAATTATCAATTCTCCATCACCTCCGGCGGACAGTCCGAAGGCGAGCTGCCCCATTCGCGGTTGGGTTCCGGTCCCATCTCCAGTTCCAAGACACCGCCCTGCACTATGTCTGCATGACTCAGATAGTTCAGCGTATAGGGACGGCCGTTCAACGTAACACGCTGGATGTAGATATTCCGGGCAGAAGCCCCCTTGGCCTTGACGGTAAACGGATGTCCTCCCTCGGGACACAGCGTCACAACCGGGAAGGAAGGACTGGCCAACATATAATAAGGAGTACCCGGACAGACCGGATAGAAGCCCATGGCTGCAAACACATACCAGGCTGACATCTGACCTGCATCGTCATTGCCAGCCAGACCACCGGGCGTATTATGGTATTCCGTATCCAGAATGTGGCGTACAGCCTGCTGTGTCTTCCACGGCTGTCCGGCATAGTTGAACATAAAGGCCACCTGATGGCAAGGTTCATTGCCATGCCAATAGCGTCCTTCGGTAAACATGGAATCAAGCTTGGCAGCATAAACTTCCCGACCACCCATCAATGTCATCAGGCCATAGGGATCCTGCGGCACATACCAGGTGTAATGGCATGGAGCCCCTTCGGTAATGAAGCGGGTGAAACGAAAGGCATTGTCGTCGTTCAGGAACGTACCATCGCCATGACGTCCTTGGGCATAACCGGTACGGGGATCGATAACATTCCGATAATTGCGGGCACGTTCCATCAAAGCCTGGCAGTCGTCCGTCTTTCCCAAAGAGGCTGCCACCTGGGCCAATGCAAAGTCATCGTAGGCATATTCCAGGGTACGCGACACCTGCTCACAGGTATGGAACGCATCGGGCACACTGTCCTCCAACGGAATATAGCCATACTTGACATACGAATCGAGGGCCCGTCGTCCCATACCATTCCGGTATTCCTCCAAAGTGGCCGGACGGTCAAAAGCATTCTTCCGCATGCCTTCGTAGGCTTTTTCCATGTCAAAGTTTGTAATTCCCTTTACCCAGGCGTCGGCCAAAGCAGCTGTTCCGTGGTCGCCAATCATGGCCGAGGTATAACTGTTCCAGCAAGGGAAAATGGGCATCCAGCCGCCTTGTTCGTACTTGCGTACCAGCGACTGCATCATCTCACCGCCCCGCTGCGGAGTAATCAGATTGACCAGCGGATGCAGGGCACGATACGTGTCCCACAGGCTGTAATCGTCGTAATATGTCTGTCCTTCGGCCAGTTGCATCACCGGCTTCCCGGTAGCAAAAGCCGGATAACGGCCGTCCACGTCGTTGTATGTACGCGGCAGGAAGCTGGCCCGATAGAAAGCACCGTAGAACTTGGCCAAGGCTTCCCGGTCATCACTCTCCACCTGAATGAGGCTGAAACGCCGTTCCCAGATATCAGTCAGTTCGTGACGGGTCTGCTCAAAGTCCCAGTGAGGAATCTCCGACAGCAGGTTGCGTTGCGCTCCGTCGGCATCCACGAAAGAAGACGCTGCCTTCACGAGCACTTCCTCACCGGCAGCTACATCAAAAGACACATAGGCACCGACAGCCGAACGACTATCCTGCTGCAACGCAGCATCGGACAACGAATCGGCAGAAAAGGTTCCATAACCGCTGATTCTCTTCTGGAATTCTACTACAAAATGCCCACTGAATCCGGCCGGTTGTCCCCACCCCTGATAGATGCGATGAACAGGATTATAGCCATAAATACGGTTGTCCACCGTATCGATGCACACAAAGCCCTGCCCTTCGTCGCTGTTGGGAGTCACCACCAGATAGGCCTTGCCGGCCTGCTGATAGGTAAAGCGGAAGATAGCCGAATGCGAACGGGCGGTCAGCTCCGCCCGAATGCCCTCATCGGGCAGGGAAACCGCATAATAGGCCGGTGTAGCCACTTCATCCGCATGGGAGAAACGGGTGGCACGCTCCCCGGCCTGGCAACGCAGGGTGCCATACAGCGGCATCAGCGTCATGGAGCCGTAGTCCTGGGTACAGCCGCCTACAATCCAATGGGAATTGCGGAATCCCTGAAACAGGCTGTCGCGATAATAATAGGGGGCAATGCACTTCTCTTCGGAATCACGGGTCTGAGGTGTCCAGAAATTCATGCCATTGGGCTCGAGTACAGCCGGCAAGGTCTGCCCGTACTCTTCGGTATTCTTGCCGAACATGCCGGCTGTCCGCGTCGTACTGGGCGCCGTACCCACCCGCGTATCTACATACGACAGCCGCGATACTCCGGCCGGCGCATCGGTACATCCTACGCCACAACAAAGGCTGCATGCAGACAAACCTATAGCAATGAATACAGACCATCTCATAACTTGATATATATTTTCTTCTTATACAACGGATAACCGGCAGCTGCCATCAAGCCGACAAACAACAGGGAATAGACGGCAGAGGCCAGATAAGGATTGGCTACCAGCGAGTGGATGGCCTCATAGATGGGAGGTTTGATGCCTGTAGCCCCGATAACGATGGCCAGCACCTCGCTCAGCACATAGAGGAACAACGGATTCACCCCGAACACTTCAAAGCAACGGCACCAGTTCCGTTTACCTTTAAAATCGATGAAATACATCAGTGTAGCCTGCAACATGGCAGCCAGTCCGCAGGTGGTCAGAGCAAACGTGGGCGACCAAATGCGCTTGTTCAACGGCAAAGCCTCCGTCAGCAGGAAGCCGACCGACATCAGCAGGAAGCCGGTCACAAACAAGCCGACAATCTTCTTGTCCAACGTATCAGCCTCCATAATCAGACGCCCGCAACAAAAGCCTATCAGGGTATGGGCAATGGAAGGCAAGGTACTGAACAGACCTTCGGGATCGATGGGACTCTTCAGATACAAATGGTCGGCACCCAACACGGTACGGTCGATGACCGAAAGCAGGTTGGTCTCGTCGGGAGCGTACCCGTTGGCCGACAACAGGAATATGCCATAGCCGGCCAATATGACGCCAGCCAGCCAGCCCAGCCATTTATGAGGCATGTACAGAGCCAGAAAAGAGGCCGCACAATAACAAAGAGCAATGCGCTGCAAGACACCTGTCAACCTCAGATGAGCAAAAGGGAAGAAATCACCCTTACAAATATATTCGAACCAATGGATGGCAATGCCTATCAGCAATATCAGCAAGGTACGTTTCAAGATTTTCCGAACAACTGGTCCCGACGGTTCAAAACGAAACTTGCGAAGCGCGATATAGGTGGAAATACCCATGATGAACAGGAAGAAAGGAAATACCAGGTCGCAAGGTGTCATACCATTCCAGGCCGAGTGGCGCAGCGAATCGTATGACAGGGGGCCTCCCGCATTGTTCACTACAATCATGCCAGCCACGGTAATGCCCCGCAAGACATCGAGCGACAACAATCTCTTCTTGGCCAATACTTCAGTCATGGTTCCTTCCTTCTTCATTAGTCGTTCAATACCAGTTTGATAGCCTTCTTCGCCATTTCGATGCAATCGCCTTCAGGCTCGGCCGTATAAGGATTCTTGGCCAACGTCCAAGGTTCTTCCATGGCATAATAATCGAGCTTCACTTCGGGCTTGCCGTCCAGCTGGTCCTGCAACGTCTGCCAATAGGCTGCCCAGCGCTTGTAATAGAAATCGCGCAGTATACCGTTCCATTCCTTGTGGGCATAGTCGCGCAAGCCACCGTCGTCGGCACAGGTGCGGTTGCCCCAGGTCGTAATCTGTACACGGGCATTCCACTCATAGAGGTCCTTCTCTTCGGGAGTAGTTCCCAGCTTGCGGGCCTGCTGTATCCAGCGGCCTACACGGAACTCGCTACGGGTAGCCAGCAGGCTGTCCTGCATCAACAACAGATCGAGGAAGCGTTTGGAGTCACGGGCAAAGCTCTTCTTGTCGAAGCTCTTGAAATCGGCCACCGTACGGTTGTAGACGATACGTGCCTCATCGGAAATGGACTGGCGGACGATATCGACCAAATCGTACTCAAAATTATTGTTGCCCCGATACTTGTCGGCCACTTCCACCATCAGGGCAGCCGCCTGGGCAGTGGTGGTGGGATCATAATAGTTCTGCATCTTCGACCAGCTGCTGGCCTGGAAATTGTTCAGTGTGGGGCGTCCACAGAAGATGGACTCGTGAGGTCCCTGCTGGTTGTTGCCGAAAGGACAATTATAAATGCCGTTGGCAAGAATGGTCCACGCCTGCTCAATCTTGGCATCGCGCACGCCATAGCGGGCAAAGAGGTAATCCTTGAGCCAAGCTTCCTTGGTAAACTTCTCGGGACGCCAAGGCAGTTCGCACATCAACTCGAACATTACCGGATTGTTCTCCGAGCCTTCCATCGTCAGGCCGATACCCTTCAGATGAGCAGCCAGGGGATTGTTCTTGGTCAGATAGAAGTTATTCAGCAACTGGTCCATACGGCCATGCAGACCAACATTACCACCGAAGTTCTCGAGCATACAGAACAGCCAGTCGTGCTGTTCGTATCCGTTGTCGCGCTTCCAGATGGAGGGAATGCCCCACATAGGACGGCATTCGCTGAAGAGGTCAAGTATCAGCAGATCACCGTTCTTCAGGTTCTTCATCATTTCGGGACGCGGATTTTCCGTCCATCCCTGTACCACCCAAACGGCCTTCGGGTTCACCTTTTTCATTTCGGCCATCACCGCCTTGCCGGCCGCGTCAAAGTCCACCTCATCGGCATTCTCCAATTCGTGGAAGGGGTCCATCGAATAATAGTCGGCCTTACCGAAAAGTTTCTGCTGCTCACTATAATAAAGAGAAGCGATTTCGCTGTAGCGAGGATCGGTAGGCTGCAGGAAGGCAGGACGGACAAAGCCGTTCCACAATTCCGGCTTTTCGATATCCAGACCCAGCTTCTCATCGGCATCATGGGGTACCATGCCGCTATAACCGGGGAAGACCGGCTTGATGCCGTATTCCTTCATCCGCTTCAGGATTTTCTTCTGCAAGGCTTCCTGCTGGGCATACCAACTGTCGGGATTGGGACCGCCCCAACCTTCCAGGTTGTTCATGGCCCACCAGGCCAGGAAAGCAGGACCGGCGATGAAACGGTTCACTTCGTCGCTGCTATAACCCAGCTTCAACAGCATGTTACGCCACACGCATTCCATGCCGACAGCAGCGAGCGGCAGGTTGATGCCATGCAAAGCCATCCAGTCGATTTCCTTCTCCCAACGCTCCCAATCCCAGAACGCCATGGTATAGGAATAAGTACAATAATTGAAATCGTAACGCAAACGCAGGTCTGTCTCCTTACGCAGGGGTTGGCTGACCGGCGGAAGCACATCGGGCAACTTGGCCTGCATGCCGTTCCAAGACAACTGGATACCGGCGTAATATTTCAGATACCAGTTAAGTCCGGTTGCGATATTGACATAGGTATTGCCGCGCACCACGACCTTCGAACCTTTCTGATCCAGTTCAAAGAAGTCCTTGTCGCCTTTCTTCAACTCGATGACAAACTTACGAGAAGCACCTTTGTCTATCCGCTCCAACAAGCCGTCTATCGGATTGGCCCAAGCGGCACCCATCGAAATAAAAAACAATAGAATAGTAAAAATAAACCGTCTCTTTCTCTTCATGATATTATTAAAAAAGTTTCTACGCAACAAAAGTAAGCACTTTCCTCTCCCTACAAGTGGAAAATAGAAAACTTTGGGCAGAATATAGTGAAGTGCGGACGGAATACTCCTACTTTTTCTTAAATACCTCGCTCGGCAGATAGCCAAAGAACTCCTTGAAACATTTCGTGAAATACTTGGGATCGTTGAAGCCTACTGCATAAGCAACTTCCGAAACATTGGCACTGCCATTCCCTTCCTGCAACATTCGCTGGGCCACATTCAACCGATAGCTTTTCATGAACTGGCCAATGGACTGACCCGCCAAGGCCTGCATTTTGCTGTTCACCAACGTCTTGCTATACCCCATGTCGCGAACGAAACACTCCAGATTATATTCCGAATCGGCAAAGTGCTGCTTCATCAGGCCGAGAGCCTTCGATATGAACTGCTGGTCGCGGGATTCCTCCTTGATGTGCAGTTCACCCACATCGTTACTAACCGAGAAACGCTTCCGATACTGATCCCTCAGTTTCAGCATATTGCGTATGCGGAGCAAGAGAATTTCTTCATCGAAGGGCTTGCACAGATACTCGTCGACCCCAATTTCAAAACTTTTCTTTTCCTGCACCTGGGAAGAAATGGCTGTCAGCATCAGGATGGGGATGTGAGAAGTAGACAGATTTTCCTTGATCCGACGCGACAGTTCCATACCGTCCATCACCGGCATCATCAGGTCACTGACAATCAAATCGACATGATGCTTCTGCACCACCTGCAAGGCTTCCTCACCATTGGAGGCTTCCAGCAGCCGATAGTCTTTGGAAAGTAAAGAAGCGATATAGGCACGCATGTCGGCGTTGTCTTCCACCACCAGAATGTTGGCCCGCCTCGCCCCGTCTTCTTCCATCTTGGACGGAAGAACTTCTGCCCCACCGGCCACCGCCGAGGCTTCGCTGACATCGGGTTCGCATTCGCAGGCCAACCAAGGCATCAGGATGCGGAAAGAGGCTCCTTTCCCATGATTGTTGCGCGCATAGACGCTGCCTCCGTGCAACTCCACAATCCGTCGGCACAGGAACAGTCCGATGCCGGTACCGCTTTGTCCGAACACTGGATGTGCATCGCTCTTCTTCGACTGGAAGAAACGGTCGAAAATGCGATCCAGGTCACCTTCCACAATACCATACCCCGTATCGCAGACATCGATATACAACTGACGACCGCCCTCTTCACCGCCTGCCAGCGAAGCGGCATAGACACGGATATATCCGTCGTCGGGGGTGAACTTGATGGCATTGGCTACCAGGTTGACCAATGCTTTCCGCATGTAAGCCGTATCCAGAAGGACACAAGGATTTGCCATGTGGCAATACAGGCGGATGTCGATGCCCCGTTCCCTGGCGAAGACCTGGAAAGGCAAGAGCAATTCGGTGAGGAACTTTACCAGATGACAAGGCCTGCGGTCCAAAGCCACCTTATCCATGTCCAACTTGCGGAAATCCATCAGCTCGTTCACCAGCGAGAGCAGGTAGCTCGAATTGCGCTCGGCAATCTGAAGCTGGGTGCGCACATCCTCGTCCTGCACTTCCTTCAACGCATGCTCTATCGGCCCGTGAATCAGCGTGACTGGGGTACGGAACTCGTGTGTAATGTTGGTAAAGAAAGCAATCTTCTCTTCAGTAACCTCCTTGACATGCTGGGCCATTACTTCCAGCTGCTTGTTCTGAACGGCCAGTTCCTGTGTGCGTTCTTCTACCTTCTTCTCCAGAATGGCCCGTTGCCGACGATAACGGTTAATCTTCCGCCGGTACAAGATCCATACACCGACACATCCCAATGCCAGCAGTAACAGATAGAACCATACTGACTTATAGAAATAGGGGACAATGCGAACTTGCACCTCGGTCAGCTGGTCCGACCAGCGTCCCGTCTCGTCGGTAGCCCGAATCTGAAGGACATAGCTGCCGGGAGGGACGGCCGTATATCGCACGAGATTATCGCCCGGCTTCGTTTCGTTCCACTCTTCTTCGTATCCTTTCATGCGGTAAGCAAAGCGAATACGGGTATTGTTACCATAATTGCACGTAGTCAGTTCCAGCGTGAAACGGCTGTCCTTCTCGTGCAGGGTGATGGACGAAGCCTGCTGGATGCTCTCGTCCAGATAATCGCCACTGGAAGGATAAACGGCATTGCCGGCTATCGTAAGCGATGACAACTTCACCACTGGCTTCACACCGGCCATGGCCTTGTCTTCGGCATGTACCACCAGCATGCCGGCATTGGTAGCCAGGAAAATCAGGTCGCGTTTCGGCGAGTAGTGGATGCCGTTCCAATAGAATTGGGTGAAAGGCAGACCGTCGTCCCGACTAAAGTTGGCAAATGTCATGGTGCCTACATCCAGTTTGGAAAGGCCGTCGTCGGTCACCAGCCACAGATGCCCCTTCCCGTCCGAAGCCATTCCCATAACAGTATTGTCAGCCAAGCCGTCGCGGACAGTATAGTTGGCAAAACGGAAACGACCGTCCTCATCGTCCGTCAGGCGGTACAACCCACTACCGTTTCCACCCAGCCAAAGGGTGCCGTGTTCATCCTCGAGGATACACGAAATTTTCTCCATCTTCATCGAAGACGGATCGTCCAACTTGTATTTCAGATAAGTGTATTTGAAGCGTCTGTGCGAACGGGCAAACGACAACAAATCCACCACGACCACACCTTGGGTCGTTCCTATCCACAGGCGTTTCTTGCGGTCTACCGTCAGGGCATAAATTGCCTCAAACTCATTGTCCAGCCCGTCGAACAGTACCCGCGTAAACGTACCCTTCGCCTTGTTGAAAAACAGTACCCCACGGGTAGAGCCAAACCAAATGCCTCCGTTCAGCCGGTCTTCACAGGCGCTGTTGATGAAATCGCCCTCCAGCGTCGGAATCTCCTCGCGTGTATAACGCTTGAAGTATCTGTTACCCGGCACATTCAGGTCGAACTCATTGATGCCGACGCCCCAGGTATAAGCCCAGAGATGCCGGTCCGAATCCATCAACAGGCCGTTAATGGTATTGTTACTGAGGGAGGTGAAATCGCCCGGAGAGAACGAATAGTGCTCGCACGTATTCTCCTCGGGATTCCACTGCACCAGTCCGTGTTCCACCACCCCCAACCAAAGATGTCCCAGTGAATCTTCGGCTATGGCATTGACGGGCGACTTGACACTCTGGTTCATCGTCGGACAGGTCCAGAACTCCGTCTGCAAACGTTTGGGTGACAGCAGGTTCACGCCACCTGTTTCCGTTCCCAACCAAATGGTTTCGCCCATCGTACAAATGCAATTGATGGCATTGCAGTTGAGGGTGACCGCATCTTGCGAGCCGCTCTGGCGGATAAAGGAGAAGGTATCGGTGTCGCGATGATACACGTTCACCCCGTTCAGTGTCGATACAATCAGCGAGCCGCGCTCCGTCAGCTTGATGTCAGTAATATACGCCTGGCTCAGCATGCCGGCCCGATGGGTGGAATAGCGATAGCGTTTCAGCTCCTCGGTCTTGCCGTTATACTTGAACAGCCCCCGGTTGGTGCCTATCCACAGCCAGTCGCCGTCCGTCTGCATGCAGGATATCCGCCAGTCTTCCGAATAAGGGGTCAGTCGGCCGGACAAGGGAGAAGCCTGAAGGCTATGTTCCCCTTTCTTCTTCAACACACAAATCCGATTGTCCAGTCCGGCACAAATTTCTTGCCCGACACCTTCCATGGCCCGCACGGGCGACTGACACGACTTTTCCAGACAATAATATCCTCGGATATTTCCTTTTTTATCCAGCTCAATGCACCACACATTGTTGTTACAAGAAATCCACATGTCGCCCGACTCGTCTTTATAAATCCGATGGATGTACCCGCCGGACAACGCTCCCAACTCTTCTCCGGCATCGGCAAACAGACTCTCCTTGGTATACGTATCCAGATTGATAATTTCCAACCCGCCTTCCGACCCTACCCACAGCCGCTTGAAGTTGTCCTCACACAACGTATGCACGAAGTCGTTCTTCAGCCCCAGCGGAGCCGTCTGCGAATGGAAGGCCGTCACCCGATAGCCGTCGTAGCGTCCGATACCATTATGCGTAGCCACCCAAATAAACCCGTCGGAATCGCAGATAATGTCATCCACAAAGCTATGGGGCATTCCTGCCGTTTCGGTGATATAATAAAAATTGTACTGGCTGAAAAAGCGGTCCTCGCTTTGCGCAAGAAGGACCTGCCGACCAAGCAGCAGGACAAGGGAAAGAAGCAGCAGTCGTAGTTTCATGGTATCAGTCTATGATTCATTAATAACAATAAAAGAGGAAGATAGTCCTTCAAGCTCTGTGCCAAATGTTTTAGTGCCTGCTGAATGCGGTAATCCACCGTCTTAACCGACACATTCAGTTGTTCTGCTATATCTTTATAAGTCATATCTTTAAAACGATGCATAATAAAAGCTTCCCGATAGCTGTCGGGTAATTGCCAGATAGCCTCACGCAATCGATGGCTCAATTCATCCAATGCACACAAATCAGACTCTTCCAATACTCCTTCAACAATATCCTGATAGAAATGAGTATCCGCATTCAGTTTTACCTGTTCCTGTTCAATGCGGTTGAGGGCTTTTCTATAAACCATCTTCAACAGATATTTTATCAGCGAAGTCTGTACGACATCCTCTTCACGATGTTCCCAAAGCCACAGCATCGTGTCCTGCGCTATTTCTTCGGCACTTTCCAAAGAGACGAACCGTTTTCCGTATGCACACAATAAAGGATAGTATTTCCTGAACAGTTCATCAAAAGCCTTGGCATCACCCTTTTGTAACTTATTCAGCAATAACATATCCCTACGTGTAATTTCCATAAGCATCGTTTCGCGAATATTCCGTTTGCAAAAATAGCTTTTTCGATGAGAAAGTATGTTATTTCTCGGAGTTTTTTTATTTCTCCATTCATCAGAGATACCCATTTCTGTACCGAATAATTAATAAAGGTTAAAACAAACATTCCGTTTAGGAACTTTGTTTTTTCACCTGTCTCTTTATCAAAAGAATCATTTATGAACGGACAACAGACAAATATTGAGCAACGATTGATTGAATACTACGAAGGCAAACTCGAAGGAGAGACCTGCAATGAGATTAAAGAGTGGATAGCTTCCTCCGAAGACAACCGAACGACCGCCCGTCGTATCTATTCACTACTGTTAGCCACAGATATACATCAGGTCCGCAAAGAAATTGACATTGAACAAGCATTGCAAAAGGTTAAAGATAGAAAGATTGTACAAAAGGAAACCATCAGTTGGTGGAAATGGGGGCAGCGTGCCGCAGCCATCCTTTTCCTCCCGCTGGTCGGCCTTTTACTTTGGCAACAAAGCTTGATTCAACAGACAGAATCTATGGCAGAAATGCTTGAAATACATACCAATCCTGGCATGACCACCCGTTTCCAATTACCGGACGGAACTTCCGTATGTTTAAATTCTGGATCTACCTTGAAATATCCTTCAAAATTTACTGAAGATACCCGTTCTGTACAACTGTCCG
The DNA here is from genome assembly GCA_958402075.1 of Mediterranea massiliensis. GTDB lineage: Bacteria > Bacteroidota > Bacteroidia > Bacteroidales > Bacteroidaceae > Bacteroides > Bacteroides massiliensis_D. The sequence goes on from CATXSD010000002.1 coordinate 27,164, forward strand.
GCGAAGCATACTTTGAAGTAACCCCAAACAGGAAACAGCGCTTCATAGTTTACACTCCCGATCAATCTGCCGTGGAGGTTTACGGTACCCACTTTAATCTGGAAGCCTATCCCGACCATCCTGAAATAACGACTACACTTACTGAAGGGAAAGTAGGCTTTCTCTACAAAGAAGAGGGAATCACAAAACGAGCCATGCTCGCCCCCGGCCAAAAGCTAATATATAATACTTCAACCCAACACTTATCCCACCACATAACCTCGGGACTTTCTGAGCTTTCGTGGACAGAAGGGAAAATCATTTTTGACAACACACCCTTGTCCGAAGCTCTCCACATGTTGGGTAAGCGGTTTAATGTAGACTTCATCGTGAAAGACTCCAACTTGAACGAAAATCGATTTACCGGGACTTTCACTACCCAACGCCTGGAAAAGATTTTGGAATATTTTGAAATTTCCTCCCACATCCGATGGAAATATTTAAATGATCCAGAAATTAATCAAGAGAAAATACAGATAGAAATCTATTAAAACAGAACCCTATACATTAATTTATTAACAATAGCTTATGAAAGACAGAGATCCATAATCAAGAAAAACATACGGAAAAATGCGCCAACATCTTTCCGTATGAAAAAAGTCCATGAGAAACAAACTTTATTTTTTCACTAAATTCACCACAAAGTTATGAAAAACAACCGGAATTTCCAAAACATGGAAATCAAAAGGTCATTATGGACCTTTACGAAAAAAATTCCTTTAGTTATGAAACTGTTTATTTTTTATCTCTTCTGCTCAATCGGCATACTGCAAGCTGCTGAAACCTATGCACAGAATGCCCGACTATCCTTGAATGCGGAAGAAGAGACCGTTGCCGATATTCTCAAACAGATAGAGAACGTTTCTGACTTCGATTTCTTCTACAACAATTCGCATGTAGATTTAAACCGACGCGTATCCGTATCGGCAAAAAACAGCGACATCTTCTCTATTTTGGACGAAGTGTTTAAGGGGACAGGAGTACACTATACCGTACTCGACAAAAAAATCATTTTATCTACTGAACTGGAAACACCTGCCCAAGGAGTACAACAACAGGACAATGTGGTGAAAGGAAGAGTAGTGGATGTACATGGAGAACCCGTCATCGGCGCCACCATTAAAGAAGCCGGAACCAACAATGGTACTATTACCGATTTAGATGGAAAATTCACTATCAAGACACAAGCAAATGCCACTTTGGAAATTTCGTTCATCGGATATCAATCACAAACACTAAAAGCAGTCACTGGCAAAGAGCTGGCCATTACGTTAAAAGAAGATACGGAAATGCTTGATGAAGTGGTTGTTGTCGGATACGGTACGACGAACAAACAAGCGATTACCGGCTCTGTAGTTAAAGCCGATATCAATACATATCGTGATGTACCTACCAATAATATTATGGAAACCTTGAGAGGATCTGTTCCAGGATTGAATATTGATGGAACTAATACCGCAGGAGCCGTAGCCAGCTTCAGTATACGTGGACAAAATTCGACAGGCGGAAATGAGCCTCTTCTTGTAGTCGATGGAGCCATATTTGATGGGTCGTTAGCAGATTTACCTTCTGACGACATTGAAGACCTAACGGTATTGAAAGATGCCAGTGCAGCTGCTGTTTATGGTAGCCGTTCTGCCAATGGTGTCATATTGATTACAACTAAACGGGGTAGAAGCGAAGGAGGAAAGCCCCAGTTTAATGTAAATCTTTCATATGGATATAGCCATGAATTAAAACGACAAAAGGTTTATGATGCCGAAGGATATATACAAAAACTTTTAGATTATCGTATTGCCAACGGAATGGAAGCCGATCCCAGCCAAATTGCCATGTATCTTCAGCCGATAGAAGCTGAAAACTATAACGCTACTCCCGACCATAGACCTACCTTTACAAATCCTTACGACCTGTTCCGCCAAAGTGCATATAATGTAAAGGCAAATGTTAGCATTTCAAACAGTTCTGAACTTGCGACATATTACATCTCGGCTTCCGTAACCGATCAGAAAGGCGTTGTTCTTAATGACAGATACAAGAATTTCTCAGGACGCATCAACATAGAAACAAATCTTACCGACTGGTTGAAGATTGGCGTTAAATCCAATTATAGCATACGTGACTATTCAGGCAGTTCACCAGACTTAAATAAAGCAGCCCAATTCAGCCCCTATGCATCATTATACGATCAATCAGGTCAATATTTACAATATCCTCAGACAACAACATCCTTTGAAAGCCCATTTTGGAGCATGAGAACAGATGATTTGGAGAAATACAATATGCTTGGTGCCATCCTGAACGCAAAGATTAAAGTTCCTTGGGTAAAAGGATTGTCGTACGAGATGGTATATTCCAACAATCTCCGTTGGTCTCAGAACAATTATTTCTATAATGAATATACCACGGCCGGTCAGGGGAAGAATGGTAAAGGAGAAAGGGCCAATGAAAACAATTATCACATGTTGTTGGATAATCTTATCAAATATAACAACACATTCAACAACATACATAATATTGATGTCACCTTACTTTATTCCCGAGAACGACGCACATGGAATAATATGACTGCCTATGCGGAAGATTTTGACAATACAGTTTTAGGAGACAACAAACTTGAAGATGGTAAGAAACAAACTGTGGATACCGGCAATGGCGAGAGCGGAGCAATCGGTATGATGGCACGTGCTACTTATACTTTCGACAATAAATATTCTTTCACGGGTACGGTACGTCGCGATGGTTTTTCCGCATTCAGCAAAAACAAAAAGTGGGCCACATTTGCTTCCGGAGGTTTTAACTGGAACATTTCCAACGAAAATTTCATGAAGGATATTAAACAGATCGACAATCTGGCATTACGCTTGTCTTATGGTTCAAATGGAAATCAGTCCATTAGTCCATATACAACATTAGCTACAGTAGGAACAGACAAATATATTTTTGCCGGCGATCCTTCTTATTCAATAACTCAATATATATCTTCTTTTGCTCTGAATGATTTAGGTTGGGAAACGACGACCGGATTTAATGGAGGAATCGACTTTTCATTATTCGGTAACCGCTTGTCAGGTAGCGTGGATGCATATTTCACCAATACGACAGATTTGTTGTTCAGCCTTGCATTACCAACCATTTCCGGAAAATCATCCATTACATCAAACCTTGGCAAAATTCAGAATAAAGGTGTTGAAATCAGCTTACATTCCCTGAACATTTCCAAAAAAGATTTCTCTTGGAGCACAGATTTTGCATTTTCCTTGAATAGGAATAAAGTGGCAACTATTTATGGAGAAGACAATAATGGTGACGGGAAAGAAGATGACTTGATAAGTTCCGGATATTATATCGGTAAGTCTCTTGGAACCATCTATGATTATAAAATCATAGGAATGTGGCAACAAGAAGACGTTGACAATGGTACCATAATGGAAGGAATGCGCCCCGGTGATTATAAAATTGAAGACGTCAACCAGGACGGGAAGATTGACTCGGAACATGACCGTCAGTTCCTTGGTACGTCCAAAGAAAATTTCCGTTGGAGTATGACTAATACACTTACATACAAAGATTGGACCTTGATGATTTATATTAATTCTGTATGGGGCGGTAATGGATATTTCAAAGCACCGAACACACCCTATAATGACGAATATATCAATAGTGGCGCTCATAACAGAACCATTCTGGATTATTGGACACCAGAAAATACTGATGCGAAATACCCCCGTTTAGACTATCAGCAAAATGCCCGTTACACAGCAACATTGTATCAAGACAGGAGCTTTATAAAGTTACAAAAAGTGGCATTAACCTACAACCTGTCTAAATTCGTCAAGAAGATCGGATTAAACAACATGAAATTGTCATTAAGCGCAGATAACTTATTTGAATTTTCACCTTATTGGGATGGCCTTGATGCCGAAACAGAACAAGGATTGTCCATCAACGCACGTCCTTCTATCCGAACTTATCAAATGAACTTAATTTTTAACTTCTAAAATAACAGACAATGAAACTAAAGAATATATGTCTCGTCCTTACCATCGTCAGTGGTTTGACTTCATGTTATGATTTATTAGAAGAAAAGCCGTTGGATTTTTTGACTCCAGAAAACTCCTATACAAACGCAAAGGGATTCGAGGCTGCCCTGGCTAATATCTATTATGATATAAGAACCAATTTTTATGCAACAACAGATTCTTGGCAGAACTATGACATGATGGGAGTGGATGTCGACTTGACGGTATTACAATCTTCCCCTACTGTCTATACCGAATATTTTTACTGGAATACACTAAACGCAGATAATGACTTTAGTGAAAAATGGTGGTCGCGTTTGTATACCATGATTTATAATTGCAACGTAATTATTGACCGAGCTGACTATGAATCTGTCAAATGGAGTTCTGATACAGAAAAGAATGCGATTGTAGGAGAAGCAAAGTTCTTAAGAGCCTTTGCATACCGCTTTCTGGCAAACATGTGGGGAAATGCACCTCTCGTAACAAAGGAAACGACGACACCGCAATTTAATTACAAAAGCTCCACTCAGACAGAGCTCTATGAACAATGCAAAAAAGACCTCGAGTTTGCAATCGAATGGATGCCTGACATTGACGACCAAAAGGGCGGTAGAGCATCCAAAGTAGCTGCCCAGCACTTGTTGTCTGAAATATTGATCGGACTTAAAGACTATGAAGGAGCGATACAAGCCGCTTCGGCTGTAATAAACAATCCGACCATGTCGCTCATGAAAGAAAGATTTGGCAAGCTTGTAGATTTCCAGTTTGAAGGATATGATTATCAAGGTGAAAAAGAGCCTTGGGGAGATGTATACTGGGACCTTTTCCGCGAAGACAATTTTAACAGAATTGATGGGAATAAGGAATGCATTTGGAATGTACAGTTTGACGTTAGTTTGGTAGGTGGCGGAAATGTCGGCAATTCCGGCGGTAATTTTGTATTAGAACGCTGGTTCGGTCCCAAATGGTGGGATCTCAAAGATCTGGATGGCACTCCCAATTGGTTAAAAGACATATTGTCAGGAAGACCGGTAGGCGGAGCTTATGCAACTCCCTACTTCTCTGAACAAATATGGAATTATAAAGATGACTGGAATAATGACATTAGAAACTCCATATACAACATGAAGCGTGATTATTATTGGACTAATCCGGCAGGTCGCTTCTACGGACAGAAAATTACAATTGACAATTTAGGGAATAAGGAAGACCGCTATGTCATAGAATGTCCCACAGCCATGAAATTAGTGACAGCCCAACACCATGGACAATTTAAAGATGCTACCAGCGGTGAGACTCATGACAATGGCCGCATTTATAAAGATTGGTATATCATGAGATTGGCTGAAACTTATCTATTAAGAGCTGAAGCCTATTTGATGAAAGGCGATCTTCAAGCTGCAGCAAATGATATCAATGCGATAAGAGAAAGAGCCCATGCCACTCCGGTTTCCGCTTCTGACGTTAATTTAGATTTAATATTGGACGAACGTGCCAGAGAGTTGTTTATGGAAGATTTCAGAATCAATACTTTGATGAGAACCAACAAACTGGTAGAGTATTTGATGAAATATAATACAAAAGTGATTCAAGCGGGGTATCAACTGGATGACCATCTCAACAAATTGCCTATTCCAAATTCTGAAATAGAAGCCAATAAGGAAGGTGGCCTGATACAAAATCCTGGGTATTAAACTCCAAGACAAAGAGACTATAATCTGAACTATATATTCTTGGATATCAAACGATGAGAACCAACATGAAAATAGTAGGATTATAGTCTCTTCGTTTCTCATGAAGAGTCATACTTAGAGCCAAATGGACTCTCTCGAACATGATTGCACTTCATGAAACACTAAAAATAATTACAAAACAAGTATGAGAAATTTTTTATTCTTATTTTTAGCTTTATCCCAGCCTTTATTTTTATGGGCGCAATCAGAACTTCCGTTGCTGAGTCCATCGGAAAATCTGAAGGCTCAAGTAAAAGTAGACACACGAAACGTCTCAATATCACTATTTTCGGAAAATCAAAAATTAATTGAAGTCAAAACAATCCAGTTTGAACTTGACAAAAATACCATTCAAGGGGAATGGAATCTGAAGAAATATACAACAGATCAAGTAAGAAGCAGCTGGCAACCGCTTTATGGCGAAAACAATCACATAATGGATTGTTACAACAGCATGACTTTACAATTGGCTTCAACAGGCAACAATAAGGACATGACTGTAGACATACGCCTTTATGATGAGGGCGTAGCTTTCAGATACAGTTTTGACAAACTTGACTTTTGGAATAGAACTCTCCTTAAGGAAAACACTGAATTTCTTTTTGATTCAGATTGCGTAACTTGGGCTTCAGACAGTGCACAGTCTGTTATCTATGAGACGAAACTCACTCAACTTAAAGGGAGCCTTGACAGGCCACAACTTGTAGAAGTTTCCCCCACTAAATATGTAGCTGTTGGAGAGGCTGCATTGATAGACTATTCCAGAATGAAACTGAAGAAAAGTGATAACGGCATAGGATTGCAATCTGATTTATCTGGGAAAGTAGAACTCGACTTGGCTGACTACAAATCGCCCTGGCGTTATGTAATGGTAGGGAATAACCCCGGCGAAATAGTACAAAACAATTATTTTGTCTTAAATTTAAATGAGCCTAACAAGCTTGAGCGCACAGATTGGATAAAACCGGGGAATGTCATTCGCGAAGTTACGCTTACCACTCAAGGTGGTATGGCCTGCATTGATTTTGCTGCAGCCAACGGAATAGAATATGTTGAATACGATGCCGGCTGGTATGGCCCAGAAAATGATCCCCAGTCAGATGCAACAACTGTAACTGTAGACCCTGCAAGATCAAAAGGTGAACTCAATTTACAGAAAGTGATAGACTATGCAAACAACAAAGGGATAGGCATCATTCTTTATGTAAACATGAAGGCTTTAAAAAACCAACTTGACGAAATTCTCCCTCTATACCATAAATGGGGAATAAAGGGAGTAAAGTACGGATTCGTTGACGTTGGAGACCAATATTCCACATCCTGGCTTCACCATGCCGTGAGAAAAGCGGCCAAATATGAACTCATGGTCGATATACATGATGAATACCGCCCTACAGGCTATTCCAGAACATATCCCAACCTTATGACTCAAGAAGGTATTCGTGGAGATGAGGAAAGTCCTTCGCTCCAGCAAACTGTATATACATTCTTCAGTCGCATGATATGTGGCGCCGGTGATTACACCAACTGTTATTTTGCAGATCGAATCACATCCGAAAAAATGGGTGGGCGTGCGGCTCAGTTGGCCAAGAAGATTGCAATCTATAGTCCATGGCAATTTATCTATTGGTATGACCGCCCCTATGGCTCCCCTGTGAAAGTCGGCGGAGCCAATTCGTCCGAATCTATCATAAAGACAGACGAAATAACCCATTTCTATTGTTCCATTCCAACTGTGTGGGACGAGTCAAGGTTTCTGGAAGGTGAGATGGGAGATTACGCAGTCGTAGCCCGCCGTTCAGGGGCCAACTGGTATATTTCGGTGTTGAATGCCGGAAATGAAAAGAATATAGAAATTGACCTGGCTTCCTTGGTTGACATAAATCACTGTAAAGCGATATTCTATTATCAACCTTCAGAAAAGGGCAAGGGGAAAGTCGCTACAAAGAAATATGATAAACTTCAAGAGAAAATTTCTTTTAGCGTTCTGAAAAATTCTGGATGTGTACTGCACATCAAGCATTAACATTCCAAATATAGCATAACGAATATGGCAACACTGAAACTGAAGAAGACCTACAGAGTTATGGCAATCCGAGAAGTTCATACGAACGGCCTACCTCTCCATGGATATACGACAGCAATTCGACCTTCGTCGCACATTGTGGTCAATATCGCCTATCACGACAACTTCCATATTCCAACCTAAAGCGTCCACAAATAGATATTCATCAAAAACCAACATCAAAACCAGCCAGTTAATAGAATTCACCATTTATATATTCCATGAAATAAAATCAGTTAGACTAAATTTTGTAACATGATGAAGACGAACAATAAAATATTATGGGTGCTGATCATATTTCTAATACCACTTACAGCATTTGCCGAAAAGCGCACCTATTATGTGTCAACAAAAGGAAATGATCAGGCAGCCGGGACATTGAGAAATCCCTTCAAAACAATACAAAAAGCACTGGAAACGGCCAACGCAAACCAAGCGGATACCGTGGAGATACTTTTCAGGGGTGGTTCGTACCAACTTATAGAAAGTGTAATAATTAAAGGCAAAAACATTGTTCTCCGCCCTTATAATTCTGAAAAGGTGTCGTTTACAGGCAGCATATCTATTGAAGGAAACAGGATAAAGTCTGTAAAAGACAAAGCCGTCAGATCGCGCATTCAGGATGCCGTAAAAGACAAGGTAAAGGAAATAGACGTCAAGTCGATGGGTGTAGAACTGGCCGGCATCTCCCCTAAAGGTTTTGGCCGTGCGGCCCTTCCCTCCTGGAGCGAACTGTTCGTGAACGGCAAACCACAACATCTGTCAAGATGGCCCAATGACAGTACTGTACTGATTGGTAAGGTACATTGCACAGGCGACATTCCACGCAACCAGAAGTTTGGCCTTGGTGATCCTGTATTCGAATACCTGGAAGATCGTCCGTCATCGTGGAAGTCGACCAAGGATGTGTGGATTGCCGGCTATTTCGCCTATGGATATGCAGACGACATGATTCCTGTAAAATCGATCAACCCGTCTGAGAAGACAATCACCGCCGCCATCCCTACCATGTACGGTTTTCTTACCGGAGCATCTTTCCGCCGTTGGTACGCATTGAACCTTATAGAGGAAATAGATGAACCGGGTGAATATGTCATTGACAAGGAACAAGGAAAGATATATTTCCTTCCCGAAGACACACGGCTAAACAATATAAATATTTCGATTCTGGAGGAACCGCTATTCTATATCGAAGACTCCGAAAACATACTGATACAAGGTTTTACCTTCGAATACTCTCGTGGCATGGGAGTATATATGGATACTTCGGACCATATAAAAATCGACAATTGTATTTTCAGGAATTTGGGTTATGTAGCCGTATCCATCGGACGGGGGGATTTGCCCAATGGCAACATTTACAAGGCACAACATGAATCAGACAAGGAATTCGCAGAGGGTGTAGGGGGAGTGATCGGCACATTGTCAAGCCGGCTGTATGATGACCGGCTGTTCAACAGACACGCCGGTAAAAACAATGGAGTAACCAACTGCGTAATATACCAAGTAGGTTCTGGTGGCATCAGCCTTGGTGGAGGAGACCGAAAGACATTGACGCCAGCAAACAATTATGTAGAGAATTGTCAAATCTATGATTTCAACCGAATCGAGAAATCGTATCGGCCAGGCATTTCGATTGATGGAGTAGGAAACCATGTGAAGAACTGCGAAATATTCAATGCTCCCAGCATGGCCATACTGATAAACGGAAACGATCACATGATAGAATATTGTGACATACATCACGTTTGCGAAGAAGTGGATGACCAGGGTGCTCTATATTATGGCCGTGACCCTTCCGAACGTGGATTGAAAGTCAGGTACTGCTATTTCCATCATTTTGATTCTCAACACCGGGTTTCTGCAACCTACCACGATGATGGCGCTTGCGGCATGGAAGTTTATGGATGCATCTATTATCAGGCGGGAACGATGCCCGTCCTGATTGGCGGCGGACATGACAACGTATACAGGAACAACATCTTTGTCGATATGCCACTGGCCATCTATATTGACAATCGCATGCAAAATTGGTCCAAAAATTCACTGGACAAAGGCGGAATCTTTGACCAGCGTCTGCAAACTGTAAAATACGATCAGCCTCCTTACAGCAAGGCATACCCCCTACTGGCCGATTACTGGAAGGGAGACCCAAGTTTTCCTCGGAACAATCTGATCGAGGGCAATCTGTTCTACAAAGTTGAGAAATTGTTGTCCGGATCATTGTCCTATGCCAACTGGTATAACAACTACATGGCCCAAAAAAATCCTGGATTCAAAAACGAACAAAACATTCTTGAGGGTTTTATTGAGAATGCATCAGTCTTTGACAAGATTGAGCATTTTCAGCCCATACCTTTTGAAAAAATCGGTTTTAAATTAAAATAGAGGTTATTTCCAGTTTCAGACAACAGCATCTTGAAAATCACATAATCACCTCAATAAACTTTACAGTCTTACCTAACTTTGTAATCCGTTGGCAGAATGTTTCCTGGCTAAAGGTCATTCTCCAACGGATTTCTTATTATTTCCGACAGGCAAGTTAGACATTCCACGCATTGCCTGCACCATTGCGGCGGCAATCGGACAGGAATCCCCGTCGACAAGAAATTGGAAGAGCGGATGTCTACAAGATACGCGGCAATATTTCCTCCCCAAACAAGCAATGTCCCCACTCGAAAGAAGCAATGTTTTCCCCCAAAGAAAGCAATGTTTTCCGACACAAAAAGCAATGTTTTCCTGCCATCCCGACACACTCCCCTTTTGGTAGTTTCACAAAAAAACCTTAGCTTTGCTTCTGAAACAAGAATTGTAAACAACATGATGACAAAATTTGAAATAGAAGAAAAGATCGTAGCGATGCTCAAGACCGTGTACGACCCCGAAATACCCGTCAACGTGTACGACCTGGGCCTGATTTACAAGATAGACGTGACGGACGACTTCAACGTCAGCATCGACATGACGCTGACGGCGCCCAACTGCCCGGCGGCCGACTTCATCATGGAGGACATCCGCCAAAAGATAGAAAGCATCGACGGCGTGGCCTCGGCCACCATCAACCTGGTCTTCGAACCCGAATGGGACAAGGACATGATGAGCGAGGAAGCCAAACTGGAACTGGGATTCTTATAACCAAAACGACATACCATGAACAAGAAACAATTCAGCCTGCTGGCCTGTACGGCCCTGCTCTGCGCCTGCCAGCCCGCACAAAAGCAAACAACCATTACCGGCACACTGACCGGCATGGAGAGCGACACCCTGATTGTGAACTATTTTGCCGTATCGGATCTGAGCCGCAGCACGATACACCGCGACACCATCGCCTTGCAGAACGGAAGCTTCACCTGCCAGCTGGAGAACGACAGCGTGCCGATGGAGGCCTTCTTCTACGCCCAACCCCGTAACGGAGCCGCCGCAGCATCACTCCGCAAAACCATCACAGTTGTAACCTTCCCCGGCGAAACGGTGGAAGTAAGCGGTTCGATGGACGACTACCACATGAAAGGCAATGCCTTCCACCAGGCTTACGAAGAAGTGCGTGCCCTCTGCAAGCCTTATGAGGACAAGATGCACGGGATAACGCAAGTCATCATGGGCATGCAAAGTGATGGCACACTGACACCCGAACGCCTCGACTCCCTGCGTCAAATCTATGAGCCGATCAATGCCGACATGAAAAAGGTAAAGGAAGACTACATCCGCCAGCATCCTGACGAAGACATCTCCGTTTATCTGATATCCGACTTGGGCAAGGAAGCGGGCGACCTGCTCGACCTCATCGGCGAGAAGGCACAGAACGGTCCGATGGCTCCCCTCTACAAGGCCATGAAAGAAGCCATCGAGCGGCAGAAAGCCCGCGAAGAAGCACGCAAGAATATGGTAGAAGGAGCCGTGGCCCCCGACTTCACACTAAAGGACCTCCAGGGCAAAGACCTCACCCTGTCGTCCCTGCGCGGCAAGTATGTCGTGCTGGACTTCTGGGGAAGCTGGTGCGGCTGGTGCATCAAAGGCATCCCCGACATGAAGAAATACTACGAAAAGTATAAGGACCGCATGGAAATACTGGGCGTGGACTGTCGCGACACGGAAGAGAAATGGAAAGCCGCAGTAGAGAAATACGAACTGCCTTGGCTCCACGTACGCAATACGGACGAGACAGACATCACGGTAAAGTATGGCATACAAGGCTATCCCACCAAGATTGTCATCGATCCCGAAGGCAAGGTGGCGAAGATTGTGATAGGCGAAGACCCCGCCTTCTATAAATATCTGGACGAACTGTTCAAATAAAAACCTAACGAATACGCCTTATGAAGAATGTATATTTCCTCTCTGACGCCCATCTGGGTTCGCGTGCCATCGAGCACGGACGTACGCAAGAACGCCGTCTGGTGAACTTTCTGGACAGCATCAAGCACAAGACCTCGGCCGTCTACCTGCTGGGCGACATGTTCGACTTCTGGTACGAATTCAAGCTGGTGGTGCCCAAAGGCTACACGCGCTTTCTGGGCAAGCTGTCCGAACTGACAGACCTCGGAGTGGAAGTACATTTCTTTACGGGCAATCATGACATCTGGTGTGGCGACTACCTGACGAAGGAATGCGGCGTCATCCTGCACCGCGAACCGCTGACCACAGAAATCCATGGCAAAGAGTTCTATCTGGCCCATGGTGACGGACTGGGCGACCCCGACCGCAAGTTCAAGTTCCTTCGTGCCGTCTTCCACAGTCACACGTTGCAAACCCTGTTCTCCGCGCTTCATCCCCGCTGGAGTGTGGAACTGGGACTGACATGGGCCAAACACAGCCGCCTGAAGCGGATTGACGGCAAGGAACCGGATTATATGGGAGAAAACGAGGAACCATTGGTGCTCTACACCAAAGATTACCTCAAAAGCCACCCGGACATCAACTTCTTCATCTATGGCCACCGCCACATCGAGCTGGACTTGATGCTGAACGCCAACTCACGCATCATCATCCTGGGTGACTGGATCAATTGCTTCTCCTATGCCGTATTCGACGGCGAACATCTCTTTCTGGAAAACTACATTGAGGGAGAAACACAATTATAAAATATTAGGCATAAGTTGTGAAACTCGTTCTTCACACCTTATGCCTAATACTTAATACCTAATCTTAATACCTAAATCAATATCTTCCCGCCTTGGCAATGCGCTTCGGAATGTCCGTATTGTCCATCTTCCCCATAAACAAGTCAGAACCTGCACCAACGGCATAGACAGGAACATATTCAGCCGTATGGCTGCTGCTGGTCCATCCGATATGGGCAATCTGACTCATCACATCATTGGCTGCTACGGCCAGCGGCTCCGTCTTGGCATAGAGCGTTTCCTTGAAAGCCACCTTGTTCTTTACAAAAGACGTTTCATACACATCACGCAACGAACGTTCCTGTTCCCATGTCAAAGGCAGCTTGCTCCAGAAGCCCATTGTCTCAGACAGAAGTTCCTTCACTTGCTCCCAAGACGCGTGTTCGTTGCGGCGCAAGTCTGTGATGCGACGAGACAGAGCCTCAACAGACTGCTTCTGGCAATCGAGCGCCTTCAGGCTCAGCGTATATGTTCCGGTACCCATACCCAAACCGCCTGTTTCGTGGTCGGCAGAAACTACAATCAGTGTTTCCTTCGGATGCTTCTTGTAGAATTCGTAAGCTACACGGATGGCATTATCCATGTCAATAACCTCTTTAACGACCGTACCCGGATCATTGCTATGGCAGGCCCAGTCAATCTTTCCTCCCTCAAGCATCAGGAAAAATCCCTTTTTGTTGTCTTTCGTCAGGAAGTCAATGGCACTTTCCGTAATTTGTGCCAGCGTCAAGTCACCCTCCTTGCGGTCGATGGCATAGGGCAAACAACTGGCGGAAGCACCTTCAGCCTGCAGCAGCACCATCTTATCGGCGGCAGCGGCCTTTTCTTTATATTCCTTCAGACCACGGGCAATGGTATAACCCGCTTCCTCCATAATGGGGTAAATAGAAGGAGCCTCTTTCTTGTCAAACGTTGTGGACGGCTTCAAGAAACCGGCACCTGCAAAAAAGTCGAAACCGCTCTTGGGAAGTTCCAAAGCAATCTCATAATACATACTACGATTAGGCTGATGGGCATAGAAGGCTGCCGGCGTAGCATGATCCACACTGACGGTAGTAGCAATACCAACCTTCTTGCCGCTCTTCTTAGCCAGATAGGCTACGCTCTCCAAAGCTTCCTTGTTGACATCCACGCCAATGGCACCATTGTAGGTTTTCGATCCTGTGGCCAAAGCCGTTCCGCCAGCCGAAGAGTCGGTTACCGAATTGCTGGCCGAATAGGACGTGGCGATACCTGCAGCCGGAAAAGATCCGAACAACAGTTTCTGCGTACCGATGCGGCCATCCTCCATTTCGGCACGAAACATTTCCGTAGTATTCACTTGGTTGACTCCCATACCGTCGCCGATAAAGAAGAAAACGTACTTGGCCTGCTGGGCACAGGTCATCCCTGCCATCAGGACAAAAAGTAACAAATAAGTCAGTCTTTTCATAATAAATCCTCTATTTAATGAATATTCATGGCTTTTATATTGGGGCAAATATAGCGAAAAGCCTTCAAGGAGACATTAAGATTGCGTTAAAAAAAGCCCTGAAACGCATTGCGTTCAGGGCTTTTTCATATTTTTCAAGCTGACAATCAGGCTTTCTTATTCAGGATAGCCATCGTATCAGAAGCAATCATCAGTTCCTCATCAGTGGGAATAACAACTACCTTTACCTTTGAATCATCGGTAGAGATAATAGCTTCTTCGCCACGAACCTTGTTCTTTTCGGCATCCAGCTTAACGCCCATGAATTCCAAACCGGAACAAGCACCCCAACGGGCAGATGCCTGGTTCTCACCTACACCGCCAGTGAAGACAATCACATCCACACCACCCAAGGCGGCAGCGTATGCACCGATATATTTCTTGATGCGATAGAAGTACATATTCTCAGCCAGAACAGCTTTCGGATCACCGGCAGCCACAGCATTCTCCAAGTCGCGCATGTCGCTCGACTTGCCGAAAATACCCATTACACCACTCTTCTTGTTAAGCAGATTGGATACACCGGCAGCGTCCAAGTGTTCCTTCTCCATGATGAAGGTCACGGCACCACCGTCAATGTCACCACTGCGAGTACCCATCATCAGACCTTCGAGCGGAGTAAGCCCCATACTGGTATCTACACACTTGCCATCCTTGATAGCCGAAATGGAACCTCCGTTACCGATGTGGCAGGTAATGATTTTCGTACCTTCGGGCTGGATACCCAGAAACTCGCATACACGTTTCGAAACATAACGGTGGGAAGTTCCATGGAAGCCATAGCGACGTACACCATATTTCTCGTACAATTCGTAGGGAACGGCATACATATAGGCATAGTCGGGCATCGTCTGATGGAAAGCCGTATCAAAGACTCCAATCTGAGGAACATTCGGCAGAATAGCCTCAATGGCACGAACACCCTTCAGGTTGGCCGGATTGTGGAGCGGAGCCAGGTCGTTGCACGCCGTAAAGGCATCGAGCACTTCCTTGGTCAGCAAGACCGATTCACTGAACTTCTCGCCACCATGGACCATACGATGACCTACGGCATTGATTTCGTCCAGCGACTTGATGGCACCATATTCAGGCGAGACAAGCGTGTTCAAGATAAATTCCACACCCACTGTATGCTCGGGAATATTCTTTTCCAGAATCTTCTTCTCACCGTTCGGCAACGTCAGCTTCAGAAAAGAATCGGGCAAACCAATCTTCTCGATGCCACCTTGGGCAATGACTGCCTTGTGGTCCATGTCGAACAACTTATACTTGATAGACGAGCTACCACAGTTCAATACTAAGACTTTCATAATCTTACTCTATTATTTAAGGTTAATCATTTATTGGCATTGGCTTTCGCGGCGATAGCCTGATTAGCCGTAATGGCAATCATGCGATAAACGTCTTCAATGGAGCAACCGCGCGAAAGGTCGTTTACCGGACGGGCAATACCTTGCAAAATCGGACCTACAGCATCGGCATGCCCCAGACGTTGAACCAGCTTGTAAGAAATGTTACCGACTTCCAGACTGGGCACAATCAAGACATTGGCATGTCCAGCTATCGAAGATCCCGGAGCCTTGCTGGCACCCACCTCAGGAACCAGAGCTGCATCGGCCTGCAATTCACCGTCAATTGCAATATCGGGAGCCATTTCCTTAGCCAACTTCAAGGCTTCAACCACCTTGTCCACGACTTCATGCTTGGCAGATCCCTTGGTAGAGAAGCTTAACATAGCCACCTTCGGATCAAGACCAGCCACTGCATGAGCGGTACGAGCCGTACATACGGCAATCTGCGCCAACTGAGAAGCATCAGGTACCGGAGTTACAGCAACGTCTCCCATCACCAGAATACCATTCTTTCCGTATTCAGGAGCATGAGTCAGCAACAGCATAGCACCTGAAACGCAAGTGATGCCCGGAGCCGTCTTGATAATCTGCAAGGCCGGACGCAAAACATCACCAGTCGTATTGCGAGCGCCAGCCAATTGGCCGTCAGCATCACCACTCTTGATAATCAAGCAACCCAGATACAACGGATTCAGCACCAGCTTACGAGCTTCTTCAATCGTCATGCCTTTTTTCTTGCGCAATTCATACAAGAGCTGTGCATATTCCTCCTGCTTCGGATGATTGGCAGGATCAATGATGGTAGCCTTGCTGATATTACCCAATCCCCATTCTTTGGCACAAGCATGAATTTCATCGGGATTACCCAGGAGAATTAAATCGGCAATTCCGTCAGTCAGGATCTGATTGGCAGCTTTCAAGGTACGTTCCTCCGTACCTTCAGGAAGAACGATGCGTTGGCGGTCGGCCTTGGCACGTTCGAGAATTTCATTAATTAATCTTTGCATGATATATAAGATTGTGTTCAAATACTTGACAATACGTGTTTATCACGCTGCAAAAATACACAATTTTGCAACTTCAACATTGCAAATCCGCGGATTTTTGAGGAGCGAATGACAAATATTATAATATTTAACACTCTCTTTTCATTAAAAAAACGAACGTCCTACCATAACTCACAAATACAACAAAAACTCCTTGAAAACGCTACACCTTATAAACATTATAACTACCTTTGCACCCGTTTTCAAAAAGGTATTTTAGGATATTTAGTTTTTAGGATTATGATTCGTCAATGCGCCATCCTTTTCGGATGTCTGGCTTTGGGTGAACTGATTGTCTGGCTGACAGGCATCAAACTGCCTTCAAGTATCATCGGCATGCTATTGCTCACCCTGTTTCTGAAATTGGGTTGGATCAAACTGCACTGGGTGCAAGGGATGTCCGACTTCCTGGTTGCCAACCTCGGCTTTTTCTTCGTGCCGCCCGGCGTGGCACTGATGCTGTACTTCGACGTTATAGCGGCAGAATTCTGGCCCATCGTCACTGCTTCGCTTATCAGTACTTTATTGGTTATTGTAGTTACCGGATGGGTTCACCAATTAACACGTAAGATCAAATGAACTTCTTAGAAAACGAATTCTTCCTGCTGGCCATCACTTTCGGCATATTCTTCCTGGCCAAGCTCCTGCAGAAAAAGACGGGTATCATGTTGCTCAACCCCATTCTGCTTACCATTGCTCTGCTCATTGTGTTTCTGAAAATGACTGGAGTGAGCTATGAAACTTATAATGAAGGCGGACACCTCATCGAATTTTGGCTGAAACCGGCAGTAGTCGCCTTGGGCGTGCCCTTGTACCTCCAACTGGAAACCATCAAAAAACAATTGCTCCCCATTCTGTTGTCCCAACTGGCCGGCTGTATCGTCGGAGTCGCATCTGTCGTACTGATAGCCAAATGGATGGGAGCTCCCGATGAAATCATTTATTCACTGGCACCCAAATCGGTTACCACTCCCATAGCCATGGAAGTAACCAAATCACTGGGCGGCATTCCCTCATTGACAGCGGCCGTCGTCGTATGCGTAGGTCTGCTGGGAGGTATCTTGGGATTCAAGACCATGCGACTGACCCACATCGGAAGCCCGATGGCCCAAGGATTGTCACTAGGTACTGCCGCCCATGCCGTAGGAACCTCGACAGCGATGGACGTCAGCCGGAAATATGGTGCTTTTGCCAGCTTGGGACTGACATTGAACGGTATATTTACAGCACTGTTTACTCCTACCATCCTAAGACTATTAGGATTACTTTAAAATAGGTTCGAACAAAAGTCATTTGGCATAGACAAATTGAAAGCCACATTTTTCATTTGTCTATGCCTTATCTTTTTGTATCTTTGCCCACTCGATTAGGAAATACGATGATATGATAGCATTCAAAGACATTGAGCTGAAAGACAAGGCGCTGATTACCTCCTTTACCTTGCACAGCAAGAGGCGTAATTGTGACCTGTCGTTTTCCAACCTATGCAGTTGGCGCTTTCTGTACAATACTCAATTCGCCGTATTGGACGGTTACCTGCTTCTGAAGTTCTGCGCCGAAGGCGAACTGGTTTATATGATGCCTATTGGAGAAGGCAACCTGAACAAAGTCTTGGAAGCGATGATACAGGACGCTCATGATGAACATGCCCCCTTCTGCTTGTTGGGCATCTGCACGGACATGTGTGCAGAACTGGAAGCATTCATGCCCGGCAGATTTCAGTTTACGGCCGACCGCGACTACGCCGACTACCTGTATCTGCGAACCGACCTGGCAACCTTGGCCGGCAAAAAACTGCAGCCCAAACGTAACCATGTCAACAAGTTCAAACGTACCTATCCCAATTACGAATACACACCCATCACGCCCGACCGCATTCAAGAATGCCTTGAACTGGAAGCCGAATGGTGTAAAGCCAACCATTGCGACCAGCACGAAGGAACGGGCAACGAACGGCGGGCATTGGTCTATGCATTGCACCACTTCGATGAATTAGGGCTGACAGGAGGTATACTCCACGTGGACGGACGTATCGCCGCCTTTACCTTCGGCATGCCTATTAATCAAGACACCTTTGGTGTACATGTAGAAAAGGCAGACACGCGCATTGAAGGAGCATACGCAATGATCAACTATGAATTTGCCAACCACATTCCTGAACAATATGTCTATATCAATCGGGAAGAAGACTTGGGCATCGAAGGATTGCGTAAAGCAAAGCTATCCTACCAACCTGCCATTATTTTGGAAAAATATGTTGCCTGCCTACGCGATGAGCCCGTAGAGCCTATCAAATGGTAGCAATTCGCATGCGTTATGAAAGAAAAAGTCAGAAAACTTTGGGAACTCTGCTTCCATGACAGCCCTGCCTTTACCGACTTGTATTTCCAAATGAGATACAACAACGAAGTCAACATTGCCATCCAAAGCGGAGATATGGTCATTGCAGCCTTGCAAATGCTGCCCTACCCCATGACCTATTGTGGAAAAACGATAGCCACCTCTTATGTTTCAGGGGCCTGTACCCATCCGGACTTCCGAAACAAAGGGGTGATGCGCGAGCTGTTGGCCGAGTCCTTTGGCAAAATGCATCAGAAAGGCATCTTGCTGTCCACTCTCATTCCGGCCGAACCATGGCTGTTCGACTATTATGCCCAAAGCGGATATACGACAGCCTTCCATTACCAGACAACAATCTTTCACCAAACAGCAGACTGCAAGCTACCATCGGAGTATACAATGACAATAACTAATGAGCTGACGGCCGCTGCTTATGACTACTTTGAACAAAGCATGCACCAACGTCCCTGCTGTATTCAACATACTGCGGCCGATCTCAAAGTCATCCTGGCCGATCTGCAACTAAGCGGTGGTCACATCTATACCCTTTATCATACCCTCCAGCAGGGACCCATTGCCCTGGCCTTCGCTTATCCAGCTAAAGAAGGAGAATGGTGGATCGGCGAACTATTGGCCAATTCGGAGCAAGAGGCCCAAAATCTGCTGCAACGTATCTGCCAGACGACTCAGCAAGACACTCTCCGTCTGCTCCATCCCGTCCAGGAAAAAGAAAAGAGTGAAAGATTGGGTATGGCTCGCATCATTGATGCCCATGCCATGCTCCAGCTCTACGCAGCCGCTCATCCTGAAACAGAATGGAATCTGGCTTTGACCGACGAACAGCTGCAAGCCAACACGGGTTACTACTATCTGAACAACGGGCATTGCATGAAAAGTGCCAAACGGCTGCCTGTCAGCCATCTGGCACTTACTATCGGAGAGCTCACCGCAAAGATACTGGTTCCCCACCTCCCCTACATGAGCCTGATGCTCAACTGAATTACAAGCCGCTGAAGTCCACACCTTCAAACAGCAGCGAAGGAATGCGCCACGACGAAGACAGACGAGGATCATTCCCTACGGCCGCCAACGACTGCCACAGGGTCAGCATGTTGCCCGTCACATTCATTTCGTTGACCGGCTGCACCATCCGTCCGTCTTCTACCAGAAATCCTTCAATGCCATACGAGAAGTCACCCGTCGTACTGTTACAATTTCCTCCATTGAAGCCCGTTACCAGAATGCCCTTCCCGACACCAGCCAACAGTTCATCCAAACTCTTTTCACCCGGCGCCATGACCAATACAGACGGTGAACTGATGGTAGGCGGCACTCCCATTTTTTTCGAATTGTAGGTATCAATAAAATAAGTCTTCAGAATACCCTGATCGAAGATGGGACGACGTTCGGTAGCCACTCCCTCCGCATCAAAATACCCGGCACCATTGGCACCTGTCAGATGGGGTTCGTCCGTCAGTGTCAGACAATCGGCTCCGACCTTTGTATTCAACTTGTCGAGCAGGAAAGAATTGTGCTGCTGGAGAGACGAACCATACAAGGCACTGAGCAGAGGACTGAGCAGACGGCTGGAGTTCAGCGAATCGACAATCAAGGTATACTTGCCCGAAGCAGTCTTCCTCTGACCCAGCTTTCGAAGGACGCGTTCCAAAGCCTTTTGCCCGATACCCGTTTTCTGCAACTTGTCATAAAACAGAGCGGAGTCATACCACATATCCGAAGGACGCGCCTCACCCTCTCCTTTAATGGACACACTGGCCGAGACGGAATACCAGGTAGAGCGTTCCTCTCCCTCGAAGCCATTGCTTGTCAGGCGATAAGAGGCACTCTCGCCGTCACTGAAAGACGTGTCGACCGAAATGATGCGTTCGTCCTTGCCCATCACCTCCTCGGCTGCCGCACGGGCAATGGCCACCTTGTCGTCGGGACCTACCTTCCGTCCCTTCTCATCGAACAGTTGCAAGTCGGGCTTGCCTCCTTTATAATAACGTGAAGGGTCGGGCAAGACACGTGCCTCGTCTACCGCCAGATAGCGGGTCGATTCAATGCCGTTACGGATGAAGGTTTCGAGCTCTTTCTTGTCCAGACGGTTGGTCGAATAGCTGCCATAGCGCCCGTCTACATAGAGATTGATGGTCAACCCGCTTTCCGAAGCCTGCTGCAGCTTGTCCATCTGTGCATTGCGCAGATCGAACGACGTATTGGAGTTGGCATACAGCACCAGTTTGGCTGCCTGGCAACCGTTCTTCAGAGCGAAATCCAACGCCCATTGTGCCAGTTTCTTATTATTGTCTGTTATCATAGTCATACTTCCTCTTTAATCGTTTTTACTCTCCTCCCACTGTCAGCTTGCTGACCAGTGCCGAAGGCATACCACACGTCACAGGACAAGACTGCCCGTCCTTGCCACACGTCCACGTACTGTTGTCTATCTTCGCGTTGTCGGCCACCATCGTGATGTCGGCCAAAGCCTTCGGACCGTTGCCGATGATGTTGATGTCCTTGATGGGTTGCGTCAGCTTGCCGTCCTCGATGAGATAGCCCGACTTCACGAAAAAGGTAAAGTCGCCCGCACCGATCTGCACCTGGCCGTTGGTAAAGCTGTCCACATAGATACCCTGCTTGACCGAAGAGATGATGTCTTCTTCCTTCAGGTTGCCTGCCTCCATATAGGTGGCACGCATACGGGGGATGGGCATGTTGCGGAAGGTGTCGCGCCGCCCGTTGCCCGTGGGTTGCAGGCCGTAGTGGCGGGCGCTGATGCGGTCGTGGATGTAGCTCGTCAGAATACCGTCCTTTACCAGATAGGTCTTCTGTCCTTCCACTCCTTCGTCGTCGAAGTTGACCGAACCGCGGTTGAAGGGGATGGTACCGTCGTCCACCACCTGGATGTGTTCGTCGCACACCTTCTTCCCCAGCATGTCGCAGAAGATGGACGTGCGCTTGCGGTTGAAGTCGGCTTCGAACGCATGCCCGATGGCCTCGTGCAACAAGATGCCCGAACCGCCGGCACCCATTACGACTGGCATTTCACCTCCCTTCGGCTTGACAGCCTGGAAGAGCAGCGAAGTCTTTTCCACGGCTTCGCGCGCCAGCATGTCGACAATGTCGTCTGTCAGGAACTCAAAGCCCTTGCGATAGGAGCGGGAAGCCACATAGTTCTCCACCCGTCCCTTGTCCTGCATGATGCAGACGGCTATGAAGTTCACCATCGGGCGATAGTCGTAATAGCTGGTGCCTTCGGAGTTGCAGAAGAGCACATGCGAGGTGCTGTCCGACAAGACGGCCTGCACCTTCATCACCCGCTTGTCCAGCGAGAAGATTTTTTCGTTCAGTTTCTCCAGATAAGGGATTTTCTCCTTTACGCTGACATCCTCCAGCGGCTCTACAACGGCATATCGGCTCTTGGGCAATGTCTTTTCCGTCAGAGCGGCCACGCGGGTTGACTTGCCCGACGAAGCGATGCGGGCAGCCGTGCGGGCGGCACGCAGCATCTCGTCGAGCGTAACACCCTCGACATAGGCATACCCCGTCTGGTCGCCCGACAGGACGCGCACGCCCATACCGAAGTCGATGTTGGCACTGCAATTGTTCACCTTGCCGTCCATCAGCGTGACACTATTGTTGAATGTATGTTCGAAATAAAGGTCTACATAGTCGCCTCCCTTTTCCAGCGCCGCCTGCATCACTTTCTTCAGGTCGGCCTCGGTTACGCCGAAATGGGCCATGGCTGCTTCCGTAGCCGACTGCTTGCCGGTTGGCTTCAGTTTGCCCGACGACATGGCCAGCGAAGGCAGGGTCAATGCACCCAAGGCAGCCAGGCTGCCTGTCCGTAGGAATTCTCTTCTGTCCATTTTCTGATGATATTAGAATGTATTGTTCATGTTCTTTCTAACGAATGTAACATCTCTGTTCATCCCTCGTTGGTCAGCAGCCGCTCCAGCTCTTCGGCATTGAGACGCAGGTGGAACTGCCCTTTGTAGGCCACGGAGATGGCACCCGTCTCTTCGGACACGATGATGGCATGGGCGTCTGAAACCTGCGAGATGCCCATGGCCGCCCGATGGCGCAAGCCCAGTTCCTTGGGGATGTCCAGATTGTGAGAGACGGGCAGAATACAGCCGGCCGCCTTGATGCGGTGCTTGCTGATGACCATGGCACCGTCGTGCAGGGGGCTGTTCTTGAAGAAGATGTTTTCGATGAGCCGCTGGTTGATGTTGGCGTCTATCACGTCGCCCGTACGCACCACGTCGTCCAGCGGCATGTTGTGCTCCACCACAATCAAGGCTCCCACCTTCTGCTTGCCCATGCTGATACAGGCCATGACGATGGGCATGATGTCGTCATGCTCCAATCCGTCCTTCTTGTTGCCGGTAAAGAAGCGCACCAGCGCACTGGCATGCTGATGCGAGCCGAGCGTCACCAGGAAGCGTCTGATTTCCTCCTGGAAAAGGACAATCAGCGCCAGCACGCCCACACTGACCAGCTTGTCGAAGATGGAGCCGAGCAGCTTCATCTCGAGTACCTGCGACACCACCAGCCAAATGAGGATGAACACCAAGATACCCGTAAAGATATGGATGGAGCCCGATGCCTTCATCAGCTTGTAGGTGTAGTACAGCAGGAACGCCACCGACAAGATGTCTATAAAGTCTTTTATACCAAAATCGAAAAACACGATACTACTATTATATTATTATGATAAAAATACTAACCGCTACCCGTTCGCCTTCATCGCCCCGACAATCCTTACCGCCTCGACGGCCGGACGGACGTCGTGCACCCGCAGGATATCGGCTCCCTTCATCAGGGCCAGCGTATGGAGAACGGTCGTGCCGTTCAAGGCTTCCTGGGGTGTCGTGTCCAGCAGGCGGTAGATCATCGACTTGCGCGACACGCCTACCAGCAACGGCAGCTCGAAGAGTCGGAATTCCTCCAGATGGGCCATCAGCTGATAATTGTGCTCCAACGTCTTGCCGAAGCCGAAGCCGGGGTCGAGCACGATGTCCTTCACACCCAGGTCGCGAAGCTGCTGTACCTTGCGGGCGAAATAGAGGAAGACCTCGCGCAGCAGGTTGTCGTAGTGCGGATGCTGTTGCATGTTTTGGGGCGTTCCCTGCATGTGCATCATGATGTAGGGCACATTCAGTTCGGCCACCGTGCTGAACATGTCGGCATCCATTTCACCCGCCGCAATGTCGTTGATGATGGCCACGCCATACTCCCCCACACACATCCGCGCCACGTCCGCCCGAAAGGTGTCGACCGACACCACCGCCTCGGGAGCCGTGCGGCGCAGCACCTCCAAGCCCATGCGCAGACGCTTCATCTCTTCCTCGGCCGACACGTGTTCGGCATTGGGGCGCGAGGAATAGGCTCCCACATCGATGATGGCCGCCCCCTCGTCTACAATCTGCCGCACGCGGGCTTCGATTTCTTCCTCCGTCTGCATGCGGCTCCCGCTATAGAAGGAGTCGGGCGTCACGTTCAGAATGCCCATCACGCACGGTGTCGAGAGGTCGAGCAGCCGGCCGTTGACATTCAAATATTTCGTATATTCCTGGTTCATGGAAATCGTCTTTCTACAATTAATCCCTGCAAATGTAAACAAAAAGAAAGGCACAGCCGCACAATCCTCGCATTATTTTCAGTTTTCGCCTCCTTGTCCCCTGAAAAAAGTAAAGCACCGTTTTCCGAACATCAAAGCACTGCTTTATGCCTGGGAAAGCACCGCTTTGTCTGGCGCAAGGAACAGGCAGGCGCGGAGTATGCGGACAGCCCTTTGCCATCCGAACACTCCGCGCCCCAAACACAGATGCGATATAGGCCGCCTCAATCCTTGGCCTGATGTACCGTGAGCTGCGGGAAGGGGAAGCCGATACCTTCCTTGTTGAAGGTGTCGTAGACGAGCTCGTTCACTTCGAACAGTACATCCCAATAGTTTTCCGTCTTCGTCCAGGCACGTACCATAATGTCAACGCTGCTGGCATTCAGTGTCTTCAAGACAATCATCGGAGCGGGTGTAGTCAAGATACGCGGGTCGGCATCGATGATGCGCTGCAGGACGGCTCGCACCTTCTGCACGTCTTCGCCATACTCCACGCCAAAGACCCACTCCAGACGGCGCGTCTCCTGCTTGTTGTAATTGGTCACGGCATTGCTGCTCAGCGAACCGTTGGGAATATAGATCATGCGGTTGTCCGTGGTGGCAATCAGCGTGTGGAAAATCTGGATTTCCTTCACCGTACCGCTTCCGCCAGGGGCGTCAATGTAGTCGCCCACCTTGAAAGGCTTGAAGACGAGGATGATCAGTCCGCCCGCAAAGTTGGACAGGTTGCCCGACAGGGCCATACCGATGGCAACACCCGCAGAGGCCAGCAGGGCGGCGAAGCTGGTCGTCTCGACACCCAGCTTGCTGATGATGGCAAAGGCCAGTATCAGGTTCAGTACGATACTCAGCAAACTGCGCAGGAAAGTCTGCACGCTGATTTCCATCTTGCGCTTCACCATCACAGAAGTGACGAAACGCATGATGTACTTGATGATAAAGCGACCGACGATATAGATGACCAAAGCAGCCAGCAGGCTCTTGCCCAATTCGATACCATAGTTCAGCAGACGGTCCAACAATTTCTCCACGTTGATGATGGACGCGGCACTCAATAATGAAAACATCATACTCTACAATTTTACTTAGTTTGACTTCAAAAACGATTATTTTCTGAATTCAGGGCGAATATACAGAAAATTACATGAACAATAACGCAGAGAAAGGGAAAATGTTTACGATTATTTTTTTCATTCTCTGATTCTCAATTCTCAATTAAAGACTACCTTTGTACCCGTCAACCACAAAAAACAGAAAAGACATGGATATTTCAACTCTCTACCAGATATTCTGCCGATGCAACGGCGTGACGACCGATAGCCGCCACTGCCCCGAAGGCTCCCTCTTCATCGCCCTGAAGGGAGACACGTTCAACGGCAACGCCTTTGCCGCCAAGGCATTGGAAAGCGGATGTGCCTACGCCGTCGTGGACGAAGCCGCATACCTCGTGCCGGGCGACAACCGCTACCTGCTGACCGACGACTGCCTGCTGACGCTCCAACGCCTGGCCCGCCATCACCGCCGCCAGCTGGGCACACGCATCATCGGCATCACAGGCACCAACGGCAAGACCACGACCAAGGAACTGATAGCCGCCGTGCTGAGCCGTCGCTACCGCCTGCTCTACACGGAAGGCAACCTGAACAACCACATCGGCGTGCCCCTCACCCTGCTCCGCCTCAGGCCCGAACACGAACTGGCCGTCATCGAGATGGGTGCCAGCCATCCGGGCGACATCCGCGAGCTGGTGGAGATTGCTGAGCCCGATATGGGCCTCATCACAAACGTGGGCAAGGCGCACCTCGAAGGCTTCGGATCGTTCGAAGGCGTGATGCGCACCAAGGGCGAGCTCTACGACTGGCTGCGCACGCTGCCCGCTCCCGTCGTCTTCCTGCATGCCGACAACCCCTATCTGACAAAGATGGCCGCAGGCCTGCCCCACGTGACCTACGGCGAAGGAGCCGACAACGACATCTGCGGCCGGCTGACCGGCTGCTCGCCTTTCCTCGCCTTCGAATGGAAGAAACAGGGAGAAACGGAAACGCATCACGTACAAACCCAACTGATAGGCAGCTACAACCTGCCCAATGCCCTGGCCGCAGTCACCCTTGGCACCTACTTCGACGTAGACGCCGCCCTGATAGACCAGGCTCTGACAGAATATGCGCCTCAAAACAACCGCTCGCAACTGAAACGAACGGCCGACAACACCCTCATCATCGATGCCTACAACGCCAACCCCACCAGCATGATGGCCTCGCTGACCAACTTCCGCCAGATGGAGACGGCGCACAAGGTGGCCATATTGGGCGACATGCGCGAGCTGGGCGCCGACAGCGCCGAGGAGCATCAGAAGATTGTGGATTACCTGGAGGAATGTGGCTTCGAGCGTGTCATCCTGGTAGGTGGCCAGTTTGCCGCTACGCGCCACACCTACGAGACGTATGCCGACGCTCCCGCCCTCATCGAAGCCCTGAAGCAGCAGAAGCCCGCCGGCAAGACCATCCTCATCAAAGGATCGAACGGCGTGCGGTTGAGCAGCATCGTCGAATACTTATAAAGAGGTATGACGCCTCATCCAATACCAGCCAATGAGCGATGCCAGCGTAGCTCCCGTGGTATTGGCGGCAAAGTCCCACCAATCGCCACCCCGATAGGTCGTACAATACGCCTGAAGCAGCTCCACCGCCCCGCTGAACAAGACAGGGCAGAGCCAGGCCCCCAACCACGCGTGCCACATCGGCACGCGTGCTTTTTTATGCGCCCGCATGAATTCCAGCCACAACATGCCCGACATGCCGAAGTACATGCACACATGCACCACCTTGTCGATGCCGGGGATGGACTCCATCTCCGTCTTGGGAGGCTTGAAGAACGACAAATAAATCACGACCAGAATAATCAGGAGTGAAACAGGATATTTACGGATGTAATACAGCATAATCAAATATATTTCAATACGAGATGCAAATGTACGGAACATTTTCTATATTTGCACAATTCAACCGGTATTAGTAACAATCTGCAAGAATAAACCACGATTTATGACAAAGAACAACAGAGCAAACTTCGGAAGCAAGCTGGGCGTCATCCTGGCTTCGGCAGGATCGGCCGTAGGGCTGGGCAATATCTGGCGCTTTCCTTTTGAGACGGGCAATCACGGTGGAGCTGCCTTCATTCTTATCTATTTGGGGTGCGTCCTTTTCTTCGGCATCCCCATCATGGTAGCCGAATTTTCCATCGGACGGCATTCGCGTGCCAACACGGCAGGCGCATATCGGATACTGGCCCCCGGCACGCAGTGGCGCTGGGTGGGACGTATGGGCGTACTGGCCGGCTTCCTGATACTGGGCTACTATTCGGTCGTAGCAGGCTGGACGCTGGAATACATCATACAGGCCGCCACAAATGCCTTTGCCGGCCAGTCGGCCAACGACTTCATCGCCTCGTTCAACGGCTTTGTATCCAATCCGTGGCGACCTGCCTTCTGGATGATTGTCTTCATGCTGATGACCCACTTCATCATCGTGAAAGGTGTGGAACGGGGCATCGAGAAGTCGGCCAAAATCATGATGCCGATGCTTTTCATCCTGCTCATCGTCCTGGCCGTCTGCTCCATATCATTGCCGGGCGCAGGAGCCGGCATCGAATTCCTGCTGAAGCCCGACTTCAGCAAAGTGAACGGAAGCGTGCTGCTGGGTGCCATGGGGCAGGCTTTCTTCTCGCTCTCCCTGGGCATGGGGTGCCTCTGCACCTACGCCTCCTACTTCCGCAACGACACCAATCTGACCAAGACGGCACTCAACGTGGGCTGGATAGACACCATGGTGGCCATTTTGGCTGGATTCATCATCTTCCCCGCCGCCTTCTCGGTAGGCATTCAGCCCGACGCAGGCCCCAGCCTGCTGTTCATCACGCTGCCCAACGTCTTCCAGCAGGCCTTCGGCAACCTGCCCTGGCTGGCAGTCATCCTGTCCATCATGTTCTATGTTCTCCTGGCCCTGGCTGCACTGACATCGACCATCTCCCTGCACGAAGTGGTGACGGCCTACCTGCACGAGGAGTTCAACCTGACCCGCGGACGCGCCGCCAAGCTGGTGACGGCGGGCTGTACAGTGCTCGGCGTGCTCTGTTCACTCTCACTGGGTGTGGGCAAGGAACTGACGATTTTCGGCCTGACCCTGTTCGACCTGTTCGACTTCGTGACGGCCAAGATCATGCTTCCATTAGGAGGTTTCTTCATTGCCATCTTCACCGGCTGGTATCTGGACAAACGCATCGTGTGGGAAGAGGTAAGCAACAACGGCACGTTGCCGAAAGCCATCTACCGAATCTGGCTGTTCCTGTTGAAGTACATTGCCCCGATAGGCATCGGCTTCATCTTCATCAACGAACTAGGATTCTTGAAATAAGAAATACGGCTCATGCGGAAGTGGTTCAGTGAATTTTTCTATTACTCCCGAGAGGAAAGACGAGGCATTCTGGTGTTACTTGCCATTTCCCTTCTCCTCTTCGTGGGAGGGGAAGTCTATGTCCACTTGAAATCGGAGGAAACCTGCTCTTCTGCTGACCTACAGAAGCAACAACAGGCGATGGAAGAATATCAAGCCTTCGTCGCTTCCATCCGCGAAAAAGAAAAGGATAAAAAAGAGAACCACAAGTTCCGCTACACGACATGGAAAGAAGAACGTGACACGCCTCCCATACTTGCTCCCTTCAATCCCAATACGGCCGACTCCGCCACATTCTGCCAACTGGGCCTCCCCGCCTGGATGGCTCGCAACATTCTGCGTTATCGCGAAAAGGGCGGTGTCTTCCGTCGGGTGGAGGACTTCCGCAAGATATACGGCCTGACGGAAGAACAATATGCCACCTTGCAGCCTTACATCCGCATCCCCGCAACCGATACCACCGCCCGCCATCGCTCCCTCTTTTTGGCCGACCGACGCAAGGACAGCCTCCGGCAGGCAATGCCTCTGAAATACGCTCCCGGCACTCTGGTCGATCTGAACCGTGCCGATACCACCGAACTGAAAAAGATACCCGGCATCGGAAGCGGCATCGCACGCCTCATCAGTGGATACCGACAAAAACTGGGCGGCTTCTACCGCCTCAGCCAGTTGGAAGAAATCAACCTCGACTACCGCCAACTGACCGACTGGTTTCGTCTCGACACCACCGCCATCCGTCGCATCCCCGTCAACCACACCAGTGTAGACCGCCTGCGCCGCCATCCTTATCTCAACTTCTACCAAGCCAAAGCACTGGTAGAATACCGACGCAAACATGGCCCTCTGAAAAGCCTCAAACCCTTCGTTCTCTATGAGGAGTTTACACGCGAAGACTTGGAGCGGATCAATCACTACCTAAGTTTCGACTAAATCAATAATGTTTACACGAATCAGACCGGGAGCCAAATAGTTTTTTCCTGCCCTCTTTCCCAGGTTTAAACCCCAAAGGGCGAATGTTTCAAACATAAGGGGTGAATGTTTCAAACATAAGGCCCCTTGGTTTCAAACATTCCCATAGGACGCCGGGAAAGAGTTCTAAGAAGATGGAAAGGGAAATCGGACGAAGGGGATAAAGATATCTTACAAAAACAGCAAATTGGCAGAATGCTCTTAAAGTTCACCACAGATTACTCAGATTAACACAGACGATACTTGATAATTAAATTAACCAATCGAGTAATCTGTGAAAATCCGGGTAATCTGTGGTGAAAGTTTTCAGGTACGATTTCTAATCAAAGGAAGTGATATTCGAAGCAAAGTCCCATTACCCTCAGATAGCAGACGCCGTATCCGCCACGACTTCTCCATCCTTCAGATGGATGGTACGGTCGGTAATGGAAGCCAGGCTCTCGTCGTGGGTCACGATGACGAACGTCTGCCCCAGACGGTCGCGCAGGTCGAAGAAGAGCTGGTGCAGCTCGGCCTTGTTGTGGGTATCGAGGCTGCCCGACGGCTCGTCGGCCAACACGACGGCCGGATGGTTGATGAGGGCGCGCGCCACGGCCACGCGCTGCTTCTCGCCGCCCGAAAGTTCGTTGGGCTTGTGCGAGGCACGGTCGGCAAGGCCCATCATTGTCAGCATCTCGAGCGCGGAAGCCTGGGCCTCGTGACGCCCCTGCCCGGCAATGAAGGCGGGTATCATGACATTCTCCAAGGCCGTAAACTCGGGCAGGAGTTGGTGAAACTGGAAGACGAAGCCGATGCGGCGGTTGCGGAAGGCGGAGAGTGCGCGCTCCTTCAGCCCGTCGACACGCACGCCGTCGATGCACACCGTGCCCGTATCGGGGCGGTCGAGGGTACCCATTATCTGAAGCAACGTAGTCTTGCCGGCACCGCTGGGGCCGACAATACTCACCACTTCACCTTTCTGTATCTCAAGGTCGATGCCACGCAACACTTGCAGGCTGCCGAAGCCCTTGGTTATCTGTTCGAGTCGTATCATACTTTCTTTCCTTATTATTATAGCCGGCGGATGACGTACTCCGCCAGGTAGCAGCCGAAGACGGCGGGCATGTAGCTCACCGTGCCGCAAGTCGATTTCTTGTTTCGTTCGTCGTCGGTCAGCAGCACGGCCTTGGGGTCGGCCTGCTCGGTGCTGAACACGACAGGCAGCTTGTGGCGAATGCCCATCTTCTGCAACCGCTTACGCACGGCCTTGCTCAGGCCGCAATGGTAAGTGTCCCAGACGTCGGCAAAACGCACCTGCGTGATGTCGCTCTTGGCGCCCGCCCCCATGCTGGAGACAATCTTGATGCGCCGCCTCAGGGCTTCGGCTATCAGGTGGCACTTGGGGGCCAGGGTGTCGATGGCATCGACCACAAAGTCGTAGCGGGCGGCATCGAGCAGCTGGGGGATGTTCTCGTCCTTGAGGAAAACGGGCAGGACGGTGAGCTCCACCTCAGGGTTGATGTCGCGGAAGCGGGCGGCAAGGACTTCGACCTTGGGCTGCCCCAGCGTGGAGTGCAGGGCTGGGAGCTGGCGGTTGATGTTGGTGAGCTGGACGGTGTCGGCATCGACCAGCGTCAGACGCCCCACCCCCGCACGGCAAAGCATTTCGGCCGCATAGGCTCCCACACCTCCTACGCCTACCACCAGCACATGGGCCTGGCACAAGCGTTCGCTCTTCTCTTCGCCCAGCAACAGGCGTGTACGTTGTTTCCAGTCTTCCATCAGTTTTCCTTTTTAAACCATTTATAGAACCATCGGCCCACCTTCTCGTAGTGCTGGCTCTCGTTGCTGCCTTGCGGATTGGAGAAGGAAAGGGCTTCCTGTGGATCGCCCAGCTGGTCGGGATAGAGCACAATGAGACTGTTGTTCGTGAAGTAGCGACCCAACTGGCCGGGCAGCTTCTCGAACGAGCTGTCGTAGGAGATGGAGCCGCGGCGGGCACTGATGACTACCAGCAGGTGGTCGTAGTTCACCTGGCCGGTCAAGAGCAAGAGGTCTTCCCATTCGTCAAGGCGGGAGAACTCGGTCAGCGTATCGCTGTGCTTCTTCTGCACCAATGCCTGGAGCAGATTACCCGTCTGTTCGTTAGCAAAGAAGTGGACGCGGCATCCCAGCGTACTGCCCATGCGGCAGAAGTGCTCCACCCATTTCTGGAAGCCGGCCTCGTACTCGGCTTTGGGCGGCACGGCCACAATGATGCGGCGCAGGGTATTGATGGGTATCAGGAAGCGGGCCACCATCACCTCGCGATGGAGTCCCTTCAGCAGGTTCTCGGTGAGCATGCCGAAGAAGGAATCCACGATGTTCACCTTCCAGTGGAGACCGATGATGACATCCGTAGCCCCATGCTCGCGAGCCGTATGGATGATGCCGGCGGCAATGTTCAGGTCGTAGCGGCTGATGCACTTCAGCTTTACGCCCGCCGAAGCCGTAATCTTGCCCGCACGCTCCAAGTAGCGCTTGCCCTGCTGCTCCAGGGCATCGGTGCCCGAATGGTCGTTGATGACGTTCAGGGCCAGCAGGTTGTCCTTCTGCTTGGGGTCACGGATGACGAGTGCCAGGTTCATCAGGTACTCGATTGTATTGGGGTTGGCCACAGGTATCAGAATCTTCTCGGGTTCGCGCGAGCGGTCTTCCTCGGGATGGGCCTCACCCATGGCTATCTTGCGTGCCGCCCGCTCGGTGGTGAAGGAGCTGACGATGCAGGTGACCAGGATGAGGAGCACCGTGCCGTTGAGCACGTCCTCGTTGAGCAGACGGCTGCCGTCGGGCAGGATGATGTTGTAGCCCACCAGTACAGCCGCCAATGTGGCCGCCGCCTGTGCATTGCTCAAGCCGAACATCAGCTCACGTTCGAGCACCGACATGCGGTAAATCTTCTGCGTCAGCCACGAGGCAATCCACTTGCCCACCAGCGCCACCACAATCATCACACCCGCCACCTTCAGGGCATCGCCCCCGCCGAAAATGACGTGGACGTCAATCAGCATGCCCACACCTATCAGGAAATAAGGGATGAACAAGGCATTGCCCACAAATTCCAGGTGGCTCATCAGCGGCGACACGTGAGGTATAAGACGGTTCAGCACCAAGCCCACGAGGAAGGCACCCAAAATACCCTCCATGCCGATGAGCTCCATCAGCCCCGCGCCGAGGAACACCATGGCCAGGACGAAGATGTATTGCATCACATTGTCATCGTAGCGGCGGAAGAACCAGCGCCCGATGCGCGGCAAGAAATACATGATGAGCAAGGCCAGCACCACGAAGCGCACCACCAGCCATATCCAGAAGAAGCCTCCCGCCTCGCCCTTGAAGACACCGCTGATGACGGCCAGCACGAGCAGCGTCAGCGTGTCGGTGACGGCCGTACCGCCCACGGCAATGCTTACGCTCCGATGGCGCGAGATGCCGTAACGGATTACGATGGGATAGGCCACCAGCGTGTGCGAGGCATACATACTGGCCAGCAGGATGGACGTCACGAGGCTGTACTTCAGCAGCAGGACATTGGTCACCATACCGATGCCGATGGGGATGATAAAGGCCAGCAGGCCCAGTACCACCGCCTTGCCGCGGTTCTTCTTGAAGTCGGCCATGTTCATCTCCAGACCGGCCAGAAACATGATATAATAGACACCGACCTTGCCGAAAAGCTCGAAACTGCTGTCGCGCACCAGGATGTTGAACCCATGCTCGCCGATGGCCAGGCCCGCCAGAATCATGCCGATGATGTGGGGGATGCGCAGCTTGGTCAGCAGGATGGGCGCAAACAAAATGATGAGCAGTACAAGGAGGAAAATCCATGTAGGGTCGGTCACGGGAAGTTTCAAACTGAAGTCTAACCATTCCATAGGCTTGCGTCTTTTTGATTTCTTGTGCAAAAATAGCAAAAAAAATTTCACTCCCCACTACCCTCCCCGCCTACTTTCAACCAAGCACCCGCTTTTTCCTGGCAGAAAGCACTGCTTTCCAAGGACAAATACGCCGTTTTCCGAGGGCGAAAGCAATGCTTTCCGCCATCCGCCGCCAATCGTCCTACCAGAAGGCATGTTTTTATCAAAAATAAAAACGACTTCCATCGTTATAATCACAGAATGTTGTAAATTTGCGCCTTGAATTGACATTTTTATAAACCACTAAAGCAATAAAGAAATGAAAGTAGCAATTGTTGGAGCAAGCGGAGCCGTAGGACAAGAATTCCTGCGCGTGCTCGATGAAAGAAATTTCCCGTTGGACGAGTTAGTTTTGTTCGGTTCGAAACGCAGCGCCGGTACCAAATATACCTTCCGCGGCAAACAGATCGAGGTCAAACTCTTGCAGCACAACGATGACTTTAAAGGTGTGGACATCGCTTTCACTTCCGCAGGCGCAGGCACATCGAAAGAATTCGCCGAGACCATCACCAAGTACGGAGCCGTGATGATAGACAACTCCAGCGCCTTCCGCATGGATGCCGACGTACCTCTGGTAGTACCCGAAGTCAATGCCGCCGACGCCAAGGACCGTCCGCGCCGCATCATTGCCAACCCCAACTGCACCACCATCCAGATGGTCGTTGCCCTGAAAGCCATCGAACAGCTTTCGCACATCAAGACCGTCCACGTAGCCACCTACCAGGCAGCCAGCGGTGCCGGAGCCGCCGCCATGGAGGAGCTGTACACCCAATACCGCCAGGTGCTGGCCGGTGAACCTGTCACTGTCGAGAAGTTTGCCTACCAGCTGGCCTTCAACCTCATCCCGCAAATCGACGTCTTCACCGACAACGGCTATACGAAGGAAGAGATGAAGATGTACAACGAGACGCGTAAAATCATGCACTCCGACGTCAAGGTGAGCGCCACCTGCGTCCGCGTGCCTGCCCTGCGCTCCCACTCCGAAAGCATCTGGGTGGAGACGGAACGCCCCGTATCGGTAGAAGAAGCCCGCGAAGCCTTCAGCAAAGGCGAAGGACTGGTGCTGATGGACAACCCCGCTGAAAAGGAATACCCCATGCCCCTCTTCCTGGCCGGCAAAGACCCCGTCTACGTAGGCCGCATCCGCAAGGACCTGACCAACGATTGCGGACTGACCTTCTGGATTGTAGGCGACCAGATCAAGAAGGGCGCTGCGCTGAACGCCGTACAGATAGCCGAGTATCTGATCAAGGAAAACGCCCTCTGACATCCGGAGAGGACTTTCCCCTCATACTCACTTCACCACAGATGGGACAGACAACAGAAAAGTTAAATCTGCCCCATCTGTGATAATTTCTAAAAAAATCTATATATTTGTACGGAAATACAAAAATAGCATGCCATGAAACTAATAGCTGAAAGCGGTTCTACACGCACAGAATGGGCCTTGGTAGAAGACAACACCCTGATACAAAGAGCCTTTACGGAAGGACTCAACCCGTTCTTCCAGACCCGTCGTGAAATCAGCCGAAGCGTACGGCTGGGCCTGCCCGAGCTATTTTTCAAGAAAAAGCTGGAACAAGTCTATTTCTATGGCGCCGGCTGCACTTCCCATGAAAAGAAAAACATCGTAGGTGCATCGCTTGTCGCCCAGTTCAAGACCCCCATCCAAGTGGAAAGCGACCTGCTGGCAGCCGCCCGCGGCCTCTTCCAATGCGATGCCGGCATCGCCTGCATCCTGGGCACCGGTTCCAACTCCTGCTTCTACGACGGCAAAATCATTGTAAAGAACGTCAAGGCCGGCGGCTATATATTAGGAGATGAAGGCAGTGGTGCCGTCATGGGAAAACTGTTTCTGTCTGACGTACTGAAAGGGCTTGCCCCCAAGGACGTGACCAACGACTTCTACGAAAAATTCCGCATCAATGCCAACGAAGTGATGGAGTCGGTCTACAACCGTCCTTTCCCCAACCGTTTCCTCGGCACCCTCTCCTATTTCCTGGCCGACTACCTGGACAACGACTACGTCTACGACCTGATCACCGGCAACCTGCGCAACTTCTTCACCCGTTGCGTCTGCCAGTACGACTACCAGAATTACCCCGTCCGCTTCGTCGGTTCGCTGGCCTATCACTATGCCGACCTTCTGCGCTATGTCGCCCAAGAGTTCGGCATCAACCTGCAAGTCATCGAGGAGACCCCCATCAACGGACTGATCGAATACCATGCCATGAATATCGAAGTGGAAGAAGGATAAGCCACTTCCGCAATCCCGACAAACACAGACAAACACCGCCTGCCGACGTTTCATTCAAAAGAAAGCTACCACACATCTAAAATGTTACAAAATATAAAAATCGATATTTAAACATTAAAAACTCCTATCTTTTATTCTTTTTCTAAAAAATAATATATCTTTGTGATAAAGAAAGCAAAAGAATCTTTTAAAAAACAGAGTGGTTATTTTGTTTTGTAAACAACTTTTCAGATATCAACTTTGAAAAAGGAATGCCTATGAACCCAAAATTTTCACCTCATTGATTTTCAGACGCAAAGGAAATCTGCCTCGCAGAATACCTACACGACTGCTACCCTTCGTCCTTCCATAGGACAAAGGACATTTTTCAATCGCGTCAACTACATTGTCAAACCATTTTAAAATCTTTTCTTTTATGACTGAAGATCACAAACTATTGAAATTTACCTCCAGAGGTAAACTTCTCACGACAGTGGCCTTATGCGGTACACTGCTCCTAAGCAACGGACCAGCCAACGCTGCTCCGAGAACTTCCAGTGAGACTCCCAAAACGATGGAACAGATGCAAGCCCTGACCGTTAACGGCCTGGTAGTGGATTCAAACGGAGAACCCATCATCGGAGCTAACGTCCTCGAAAAAGGAACAACCAACGGAAGTCTGACCGACGTAGACGGTAAGTTCACCCTCAACGTACGCCAAGGAGCCATCCTCCAAATTTCCTTTATCGGCTACAAAACCCAAGAAGTAAAAGCCACCTCCAATATGATGAGAGTCGTATTGGCCGAAGACAATGAAATGCTGGATGAAGTAGTCGTTGTCGGTTACGGTTCACAGAAAAAAGTTAATGTGACCGGCGCCGTATCGACCGTAGACGTCAACAAGGCTTTGGAAGCCAAACCGCAGATGGATGTAACCAAAGCCCTGCAAGGTGTAGTTCCCGGTCTGACCATTCTGAACACCCAAGGTGGTATCAACGAACAGCCCAGCATGACCATCCGTGGTGTCGGTACCCTGAGCAACAGTGAGACAAGCAACCCCTTGATTATCGTCGACGGAGTTCCCTTGGACGACCTTTCGCTTATCAATCCGCAAGACATTGCCAGCGTATCTGTACTGAAGGATGCCGCTTCTACCTCCATCTATGGTTCGCGTGCCGCCTTCGGTGTCGTATTGATCACCACCAAACAAGGTACGAAGAAAGACAAATTCACCATCAACTACTCCAACAACTTCGCATGGAGTACTCCGAGCATTCTGCCTGAATATGCAGATGTTCCCTCCCAGCTCAGAGCCTTGATCGAAGTCAACGAGCGCAATGCCACTCCTCCCGAATTGTTCGGTATGTATATGGACGAAATGCTCCCGTATGCCGAAGCCTGGCAGGAACAGCACGGACATAAAAAAGCAGGCTATCGCGAGATGCAGCCCTATCAGAGCATGGACAACGTAGGTGACTATTACCTAGATCCGACAACGGGTAAAGCCATGTTCTATGCCGACTGGGATGTAGTAGGCATCATGTACCAGAACTGGGCTCCCTCTCAAAGCCATAACGTAAACGTACAAGGCACCAGTGGCAAAACCACTTATTACCTGTCTGTAGGCTATGACAAGAAAGAAGGACAGCTGAACTTCAATACCGATAAGCTGAAACGATACAACGTCAATGCCAATATCTCCTCCGACGTAACCGACTGGTTGCAAATCGGCGGGCGCTTCAGCTTTACTGACCGTACGTATACCGAGCCTAATACCCGCCGTACTCCCTACCAGTACATGTGGCGTTGGGGCAGCTTCTTCGAACCGCTGGGTACCATCAACGGCACAGACCTGCGCAATACCATCATGTATCTGAAGCAAGCAGGCGACACCGAAACTTCCACCAACTACGTACGTATGACCGGTTTTGCCAAAGCTAAACTGGCTAAAGGCCTGACCGTAAATGCAGACTATACTTACAATGTAAAGAACCTGTTTCAGGACATGGTAGGTCTGCCTGTATCAGGTTATAACACATGGGGCAACATGTCTACACCGGGCGCAATTGTATCCGATTCATACCTGCAACAACAGAGCGAAAGAACGACCTCTTATGCTTTCAACCTCTACGCCAACTATGAGTTTACTTTGGCTGACAAGCACAACTTCAACATCATGCTGGGTGGTAACGCAGAAGGACAAGAGTATACTTGGCACCGTTCCAAGAGAGAAGGTCTGTTGAACCCCGACCAACCTGAATTCAATTTGGCCAACGGAACCCAAACCGTAGCCGGACGTCATATCCATTCCGCTACAGCCGGTTATTTCGGACGTATCAACTACAACTGGAATGAAATCTGGTTGCTGGAACTGAACGGACGTCTCGACGGTTCATCCTCTTTCCCCGCCAGCGACCGCTGGGCATTCTTCCCCTCTGGATCACTGGGCTACCGCTTCAGCCAGGAAAACTATTTTGAGAACCTGCGCAACATCGTCAGCAACGGTAAGCTTCGTGCCTCTTTCGGTGAAATCGGAAACGAAGCCATTGGTGAAGACATGTTCATCTCAACCATCAACGCTTTGAGCGGCCAACACTGGTTGGGAAGCGACGGTACATTCGTCAACATGTACGACACTCCGTCTCTGGTTTCCAGCACACTGACTTGGGAGCGTATCCGCACCTTCGATATCGGTCTCGACTTAGGCTTCATGAACAACGAACTGA
Organism: Mediterranea massiliensis; assembly: GCA_958402075.1. Taxonomy (GTDB): domain Bacteria; phylum Bacteroidota; class Bacteroidia; order Bacteroidales; family Bacteroidaceae; genus Bacteroides; species Bacteroides massiliensis_D. The sequence continues at coordinate 66,298 of CATXSD010000002.1, forward strand.
ATGTATCGTTCGACTGGTACCAGCGCAAGACATTGGACATGTTGGCACCGGGTGTTACCCTGCCCGATATGCTGGGAACAACTGAACCTTACACCAACGCCGGTTCACTCCGCACCCGTGGTTGGGAATTGAACGTCAGCTGGAACAAGCAGTTCGGTGACTTCACTGTATATGCAAACGGTAACCTGTCTGACTACAAGACCGTTGTTACCAACTGGAACAACCCGACCGGTATCTTGAGCGACTATTTCACTGGCAAAGTATATGGTGACATCTACGGCTTTGAAACAGACCGTTATTTCACAAAAGACGATTTCACCTACGATGCTGAAGGCAATCGTACCGGTTATGCTCAAGGCATCGCTGATCAAGATGGTCTGGTCAGTGGTGGAACATTCGCTTATGGCCCCGGCGACATCAAGTACAAAGATTTGAACGGCGACGGTGTCATCGATGGTGGCAATGGAACAAAAGACGACATGGGCGACTTGAAAGTCATCGGTAACTCTACTCCGCGCTTCCAGTATGGCTTCCGCTTGGGCGGTTCATGGAAAGGCATTGACCTCGACATGTACTTCCAAGGTGTCGGCAAATGGGATCAGTGGTCTTATGGTGCATTTGTAATACCGTTCTCTCGCGGTGCCGATGGTATCTATACCAACCAGATGGATTATTGGACAGAAGAAAACACGGATGCATTCTATCCCCGCCTCTATCCGGGCAACGGAGCCACAGGAACCGTATCAGGTGTCGCAGCCGGAAAGAACAACTTCTATCCGCAAAGCAAATATTTGATTGACCGTTCTTACCTGCGTTTCAAGAACCTGACTGTAGGTTACACCCTGCCTCAAGAATGGACCAAGAAATGCTTCATGCAGAAAGCACGAATCTACTTCACGGCCGAAAACCTCTGTGAGCTGATCAACAACAGCTATGCCCCTGTAGACCCAGAAATCGACTCCAGTGATACAGGTAGCAACAGCAACGGTGTATGGGGACGTGTAGCACCTATCACACGAACCATTTCCTTCGGACTCCAAGTAACATTCTAAACTATAAAGACAAGAATCATGAAAAAGAAAACATTATTATATAGCGCACTTTTGCTCGGCTCGCTTACATGGTCAAGCTGTACCGACATGCTCGATAAAGAGCCGCTCGACAAATTCACGGACAGCCCGTTGTTCTGGAACAATCCGTCCAGCGTAGAAGGCTATGCTGCAACATTCTATAACCTCTTTACCGGTTATGGCAATTCAGGAGGTTACGGCGATTTCTACTTCCAATCACTTACCGACGATCAGATAGGTGCCGGCTTCGACAACTGGAAATATATCAACGTACCGGCTTCTGACGGCAACTGGTCTTCCACATGGGATGAGATACGCCGTGCCAACGCCATGATAACCTCTCTGAACGAACAGGCAACCGACATGGATGAAGCCACCAAAAATCACTGGATTGGCGTAGCCCGCCTGATGCGTGCATGGCAATACTGGGACTTGGTCCGCAAGTACGGCGATTGCACATGGCTCGACCATGTACCCGACATCAACGATCCGCTTCTCTTTGCAGCCCGCGATGATCGTGACGATGTTATGGACAAAGTACTGGAAGACTTGAATTTTGCATGTGAAAATATTGAAGATGTCAATTCTCAGACAACCTGGTCACGCAACATGGCCAACGCCATGAAGGCACACATCTGTTTGTGGGAAGGCACTTTCCGCAAATACCGTACGCAAGACGAAAACGGAAAGGCTGCCGACCTGGAAGGAGCCAACAAATTCTTGCAAGCCTGTGTAGATGCCTGCGAACAAGTGATGCCCGATTATACATTGGGAACAGATATTGCCAGCTATCGGGCTACCTATAATTCTGTTACACTAGCAGGAAATCCTGAAATCATCTTCTACAAAGAGTACAAGAAAGACTATTTTGCCCACTCTACCATTGCCTATACAGGAAGTAGTACACAGATGGACGGTATCTCAAAGGACGCTTTCGATTCATTCCTGTTCTTGGACGGTAAAACAGCAGCCAACACCTCGTACGATAACACAGATGTCGCTGTTGTAGCAGTATCGGCCAGCGATGGGGCAGACCACTTGAACATCCAGAAGCTGCTGGAAGTACGAGACAAACGTTTAGGACAGATTGTCGACTCCGTTTTGTGCTACATGGGTAGTCCATGGCAACGTACGGTTGGTGACATTGCCATGACATCTTCTTCAGGTTATAGCATCTGCAAGTTCGACAATGTGGACGACTTGGACCCTTACTATCGTCAGACAACTGCAGAAAACTATACTTCAGCTCCTCTGTATTGGTTAGCAGTCATCTATCTAGACTATGCAGAAGCCAAAGCTGAACTTGGAACCATTACCAATGAAGATCTGAACAACACCATCAACAAGTTGAAAGCCCGTGCAGGTCTACCGCCAATCACAACAGAAGTAGCAGATGCAGGTGACAACGACATGGGAGTAAGCCCGTTGATTTGGGAAATCCGTCGTGAACGCCGTTGCGAACTGATGCTCGACAATGACTTCCGTTATTGGGATTTGATCCGCTGGCATCAACTGGACAAACTGGATACCGACAGAAATCCTGATATCCGTTTGGGAGCCAACCTGATCAACGATAGAACGAACGAAGAAGTAGAGTTTGATGGCAACTACATCGACGGATATGGAACGAACAAACGTACTTTTGACAAAAAGCACTATCTCTATCCAATCCCCAGTGGCCAGATTACTCTTAACCCCAACTTAGGTCAGAACCAGGGATGGTAAAAGACTAAAATAACCCATAGAGCATTTACGGAGGCTGTTCCCAATGATAGAAACAGCCTCCTTTTTATATATTTTCATTTCCACCAGAACTATCCAATATAAATTCCACCGCACAAGAATAAAACACTTTTTAATATTCAGATACAATAGTTTTATCATTCACATAGGTTTTAAAATGTGAATTATAGTGAAATATAGAGTATAAATCAAAAATATAACACGGTTTATAGCAATAAATATAAAAATAAAACTACCTTTGAAAAGTAATGGGACAGCATATACCTTATTTCCGAGTATAAAATTGCTGAAGGCTCAACAAATAAGTCTTCAAAAAAAGAAATGCTCAAATGGATATGTAAAAAACCAATTACTTAATTATAATATACCAAACCTAATTTTAACAAAATCATTACTTATGAAAGAGGACCGCAGACAACGAGGTTTTTCCAACAGAAAGCTCCTCGCAGCTGTAGCCATTACAGCACTATTTCTAAGCGGAAGCGCTCCAACCGCCGCTGCACGGACAGCTTCCGAACGTTCCAACGAAACAATGGAACAGATGCAAACCCAAACCGTTATGGTCACCGTCGTAGATTCCAATGGCGAACCCATTATCGGAGCCAATGTCATTGAAAAAGGCACAACCAATGGAGGCATCACAGACCTGGATGGAAAAATCAAACTGGAAGTAAAACCTAACGCCATCATCCAAGTGTCATTCGTAGGTTACACGACTCAAGAAGTCAAAGCAGCCCCAAACCTGCGTGTCACATTAAAAGATGACACCGAGTTGCTGGACGAAGTGGTAGTCGTTGGTTACGGATCGCAAAAGAAAGTTAACCTGACTGGCGCCGTCGCATCGGTGGATGTCAACAAAACCATCGACAGCCGACCTATCACCGATATAGGACGTGCTCTGCAAGGAAGTGTACCAGGTCTGACCGTTACGACCAACTCCGGAGAAATAGGTGGCGCCCCGACTATCAAGATTCGTGGAAGTATCGGCTCACCGAACGGCGACGCCAATCCGCTGATCTTGGTCGATAACGTTGAGGTAACCGATATATCCATGGTCAACCCCGATGATATCGAAAGCATCTCTGTATTGAAAGATGCGGCTTCGGCCTCTATTTATGGTGCACGTGGCGCATTCGGCGTATTGTTGATTACGACCAAGTCCAAAACCAAACATGAACGTCTTTCCATCAAATACACCAATAACTTCGCATGGCGTACTCCGACCAAAACACCGGAACAGCTTCCCGGCTGGCAACAAGCAGACATCAACCTGCAAGGAGTCATGAATGAATCCAAAGGCGCAACAGCATTTTATAACGTAGTAGGCAATATGCGCGTAGACGCAACGGCCGTACAGAAAATGAAAGAGTATTGGGACGCCTATGGTTACGGAGACCAATTCGGACCTGATATGGAATTGGGACGTGACTTTGAATTCCGTGATGGAGGTATGTTCTTCTACCGCACATGGGACTGGTATGACATGTACATCAAAGATTGGTCACCCCAACAGACCCACAACATCTCCATCAATGGAGGAAACGGCAAGACCAACTACAACATTGCATTGGGTTATCTGGGACAGGACGGTATGATGGAAATCAACTCGGATTCTTACAAAAGATACAACGCCAACGTTTCTTTAAATTCCGATTTAAGCAAATACGTGTCTATCCGTACAGGTGTCATGTTCACCCGTTCAGACTATGACAAACCGTTCAATTATGCCTCAGACTTATATGACCAGTTGTATTACCTGTACCGCTGGCAACCAATGATGCCTTATGGCACATTCGAAGGCAAACCATTCCGCAACGCCTTGACAGAACAAAGCACTGCTCCTATGACCAATAAGGAACGCGAATATGTACGTCTGACCGGCGGTGTAACCATCAAGCCTATCAAAGATTTGAGTATCGACGTTGACTTTGTATACAGCACAATCAACGACCGCTACAAGAAATATGGTACACCCAGCAAGACAGCCGGATACGATATTTTTACGGCCAGACCAACCGTAGACGACCTGAGAGGAGCCTACAAGAACTACATTTCCAGCAGCTATGATTATGTATATCAAGAGAATGGACGTACCGAGAACTTGACAACCAACATCGTAGCCACATACTCCAAGCGTTGGGGCGACCACGATTTCAAGGTAATGGGCGGTTCCAACCTCGAAAAGAGCGAATACGAATACTATTGGGCACAACGCAAAGGCCTGCTGGATCCTGAAAAGCCTGAACTGAACATGGCAACAGGAGACCAGACGACCAGCAGTTCGCATACATGGTGGTCGGTTGCAGGTTTCTTTGGCCGTATCAACTACGCCTACAAAGATCGCTACATGGTCGAGGTGAACGGACGTTACGACGGTTCTTCACGTTTCCCGTCAGGAGACCGCTTTGCATTCTTCCCCTCATTCTCGGCAGGATACCGTATCTCGGAAGAAGCCTTCATGGCTCCGCTGAAACCTTACCTCAGCACATTGAAACTGCGTGGATCTTGGGGTATGATTGGTAACCAGGATGTAGGTACCGACCGATTCGTTTCAACCTTGACCACATCGCAGGACAGTTGGATTATCGATGGCCAAAAAGTTCAGTCCACTCAGATGCCGACCTTGGTTTCATCTACTCTTTCTTGGGAAAAAGTTTCTACATTGGATTTGGGTTTTGATGCCCGTTTCTTTGATGACGCGTTAGGAGTAACTTTCGACTGGTACAACCGCACGACAAGTGATATCTTGACAACAGCCAATCTGCCTTGGACACTTGGTGCCACAGCTCCGTATCAAAACATGGGTGAAATCCAAACGAAAGGTTGGGAACTGGCCGTGGACTATCGCCATACGTTCAAGAACGGATTCCATTTTGGTGTAACGGCTTCTCTCTCCGACGACCGAACAGAAGTAACCAAGTGGACCAATAATACCCAACTTCCTTCCTATGGTGCTACCGGTTGGTGGAGCACCAGCGCTTACAAAGAAGGTATGGTACTGGGTGACATTTGGGGTTTGCAGTTCGACCGCTTCCTGACTGAAAACGACTTCAATGCCGACGGCAGCTTGAAGGCAGGCATTCCCGACCAGACCCAAGTATTCCCCGGCAATTACCAATTTGCCCCTGGCGATGTACTTTACAAAGATTTGGACGGTAACGGAAAGATTGAAAAGGGTACGCAAACTACAGCTCCCGGCGATATGTCCATCATCGGCAATGCTCTGCCCCGCCTACAGTTCGGTTTGAATCTGGACGCCGCCTGGAAGGGATTCGATGTCAGCATGTTCTTCCAAGGTGTAGGCAAGCGCAACTTGTGGGCTGCCGGTAACCAAGTTCTGCCAGGCTTCACGACAGGCGAGCCTTACTATGTAGGCGCCGAAGACTATTGGACGCCTGAAAATCAGGACGCCTTCTATCCAAGACCAATGGTTTACAACCAGGCACAGACAGGTAACTACAACGTGAACGACCGCTACCTGCTGAACATGGCCTATATGCGTCTCAAGACCCTCACTGTAGGATATACGCTTCCCAAGGCTTGGTTGAGCAAGTTCAAGGTACAAAACCTGCGTATCTATTTCACGGGTGAAAACCTCTTCACAGTAGACGGCCTCAAACCTGCCATCGACCCTGAAATCGGTATCCGCACCGTAGGAACCAGTAGCGATGCACGTAACTTTGGACGTAGCTATCCTTATCAGAAGACCGTATCTTTCGGTATTCAGCTCAGTTTATAACCTAACATACTTTGAATCATGAAAAAGAAACATCTATTATATTCTGCTTGCATGCTGGCTCTCGCATCCTTAAGCAGCTGCGAAAACTTCCTCGACAAGGAGCCGTTGGACAAGCAAACCAATGATACCTATTGGCAAACCGAAACATCCTTGCGCACCTATGCACAAGACTTCTATTCGTCCTACTTCAAAGGATATGGCACGGACTACACTGTATTCGGAGGCTATTTCTCGGGCGACGACTATACAGACGACTTCATCAACCTGAACAATGCCAATACGTATAGCGCCGGCTATATTTACTTCCCGACCTCGGCCACGACCGACTGGAACAGCAAGACTTCCATCTGGTCTGACAACTATAGCACCGTTTATAAAGCCAACGTCATGATCGAAAAGATTCCCGGCATGAACATCTCTGAGGAGGCCAAGAATCATTGGACAGGCGTTGCCAAATATTTCCGTGCCATGGCCTACAGTGCCTTGCTCAAGTCTTATGGCGGTGTGCCCTACATTGACAAAGTGATTGACCCGGCTGATGAAACTCTTTACAAGGACCGTGACCCTTATCTGTACGTTGCCCAAAAAGTGCTGGAAGACTTCCAATATGCTTTGGACAATGTACGCAACGACGATACCAAGCGCCAGGTGAACCGCTACGTCGTAGGAGCCTACATGTCGCGTGAGCTGCTCTACCACGCCACATGGCTCAAGTACCACGGCACAACTGTCGGACCGACTTCGGAGACCGTAGCCGATAGCGACATCAAAGCCCTGTTGCAAGGGGCCATCAACGGAGCCAATGCCGTCATGAACTCAGGTATATACAAGATTGGGAACACATACAATGCCCTGTTCACAACCGACAATCTGGCCAACAATCCGGAAGTCATCTGGTACCGTGAATATACGACAGGCTTGCAATGCAACGCCCTGATGTCCTACAACGGTCCTGAAGACCAGACACAAGGCGGCGTCACCCAAAACGTCATCGAGTCTTACCTCTGCACAGACGGACTGCCCATCGGCCAATCACCCCTCTACGAAGGCAAGGATGATCCAAGCATCTGGAATTCGTTCAAGAACCGTGACCCGCGCCTCTACCAGACCGTAGCCGACAGCTTGCGTATCATGAGTGCCTTGGGTACAAACTATAGTGCAGGAACATCTCCGACAGGATATGCCACCAAGAAATTCCTGAACGACGAATGGTTTGAAGCCAATTCTCCCTTCGTTACAGGTATCCTGAGCCCGGCCGACGCTCCCTGCATCCGCTATGCAGAAGTTCTGCTGAACTATGTAGAAGCACGCTATGAGATAGCCCGTGTAGGAGGAGACGCCTTTACACAGGAAGACTTGAACAAATCCATCAACCAGCTCCGCCAGCGCCAGCTCACGAAATGGGGAAGTACGGAAGCCGAAACCATGCCTCAGGTACAGCTGGGCAACGGCAACATCATCGTCAATGGTGTAGCCATCAACGACCCTGCCCGCGACCCCGAAGTGGATCCCGTCCTGTGGGAAATCCGCCGCGAACGTCGCATCGAGCTGATTATGGAAGGACGTCGTGGTGAAGACCTCCGCCGCTGGGCAAAATTCGAATATCTGAATTCGGAGAATGCAGACGGCACTCCCACCAAGACCTTCTTGGGCGCCTATGTCAACGTAGCCGACTACGAAGGGATGAAATCGAAAAACGATAGTGGCGACCGCGTACTCTTCCTGTTCGACCCTGCCGACCCGACCAACAAGGATACGGACAAAGGTTACATCAACTACCTGCAAGGAGATGACCTGCGTATCTTCAATAAAGGCGACCTGAACTCCGAACGCTACTATCTGCGCGCTATTCCGGCCGACCAGATAACAGTTTACAAGGACAAAGGCTATACACTGACCCAAAACCCAGGATGGTAATTTTTTGATTGTACAAAAGAAACTTCAGTTTCCAGCCCTTCCTTCCATGAACAGGGAGGGCTGGCCTGAAGTTTTCCAAGCAGGTACTACCTTGAAATGAATCATACCATGAACCAAAAGAATAGGAAAAATTAAGAACAAACCTTTCTAAAAATATCGTATCTTTGCCCATATCTATTTAGCATGTACATATGAAAAAACTGATTATATCCATCCTTCTCCTGTGTACCCTCTCCCTGCAGGCCTTTGCACAAACAGATGAAAGAGTCATCACTGGCGACGAACAGACTTCCGAATACTTCCCATTGCTGGAAGGAAAGCGGATAGCCATCTTCTCCAACCACACTGGCATGATAGGCAACAAACACCTGCTGGACGTTCTGCTGGAGAACCAATTCAACGTTGTAGCCATCTTCTCGCCCGAACATGGTTTCCGAGGCGACGCCGATGCCGGCGAACATGTATCAAGCTCTGTAGACTCAAAGACGGGAGTACCCATCCTGTCGCTTTACGACGGCAAGCTGGGTAAGCCAAGCGAAGCATCCATGAACAAGTTCGACCTGCTCATTGTCGACATTCAGGACGTGGGGCTCCGCTATTACACCTACTACGCTTCCATGTGCCGACTGATGGACGTCTGTGCCGAGTACGGAAAGAAGATGCTGATACTCGACCGCCCCAACCCCAACGGGCACTATGTGGACGGCCCGCTGCTGGACATGAAACACAAATCGGGCGTGGGTTGGCTGCCCATCCCCGTTGTCCATGGCATGACGCTGGGCGAACTGGCTCTGATGGTCAACGGCGAGCACTGGCTGCCCGAGTCGCGCACCTGCGACGTGACCGTCATCCCCTGCAAGAACTACACCCATCAGACAAAGTACCGGCTCCCCATCCCGCCGTCGCCCAACCTGCCGAACATGACGTCGGTCTACCTCTACCCCTCGACCTGCTATTTCGAGGCGACACCAGTCAGCCTGGGCAGAGGGACAGACAAGCCCTTCCAGGTGTACGGACACCCCGACATGAAAGGCTACAGCTACAGCTTCACGCCGAGAAGCATGCCTGGTGCCAAGAACCCGCCCCAGCTGAACAAGTTGTGCCACGGCGTCGACCTGAGCGGCATGAGCGACGAAGAAATCTGGAAGCGGGGGCTCGACCTGAGCTACGTCATCGATGCCTACCGCAACCTGAACATCGGCGACAAGTTCTTCACCTCCTTCTTCGAAAAGCTCATCGGCGTAGATTATGTACGCCAAATGATAGAAGACGGCAAGAACGCCGACGAAATCAAGGCCTGCTGGCAGGACGACGTGAAGAAGTTCAAGGAACAGCGCAAGCCTTATCTGCTCTATGCAGAATGAGCCTCAAAGAGATACGAATATTAAAGCAATGTTTTTCCAAGACTAAAGCACTGCTTTCCGAGGACGAAAGCAATGCTTTGCCAAAAAGAATATAAAGACTGATAGAAATGACTACCGTTTGGATCATACTCACAACCATCGCATGCTACTTTGCCCTGCTGTTCATCATCTCATGGATAACAGGCCGCAAGGCCGACAATGCAGGCTTCTTCACCGGCAACCGAAAGTCATCCTGGTACATGGTGACACTGGCCATGATTGGCGCCACCATCTCGGGCGTCACCTTTATCTCCGTCCCTGGCGCCGTGTTGCATGGGGGATATTCCTACATGCAGATGGTTTTGGGCTTCTTCGTCGGCTCCATCTTCGTGGCTTTCGTACTGATACCACTCTTCTATCGGATGAACCTGATGAGCATCTACGGCTATCTGGAGAACCGCTTCGGCCTTGCCTCCTACCGCACGGGCGCCTGGTTCTTCTTCGTATCCAAGATGTTGGGGGCGTCGGTACGCTTCTTTGTGGTATGCGTCGTGTTGCAATCGCTGGTCTTCACCCCGCTGAACGTACCTTTCTCACTGAACGTAGTCATCACGGTCGCCCTCATCTGGCTCTACTCTTTCCAGGGAGGCGTCAAGTCGCTGATATGGACCGATTCGCTGAAAACCATCTGCCTTGTGCTGTCGGTAGTGTGCTGCATCGTCTTCATTGCAGGCAGCCTCAACCTGGGCATCGGCGACCTGCCGGCGGCCATCGGCAACCATCCCACCAGCCGGACGTTCTTCTTTGACGACCCCAACGACGGGCGCTACTTCTGGAAGCAGTTCATCGCCGGCGTGTTCATGGTGATAGCCACCACAGGACTCGACCAGGACCTGATGCAACGTACCCTGAGCTGCAAAAACTTCAAGGAGTCGCAGAAAAACATGATATTGAGTTCGTTCATACAGATATTTGTCATTGGCCTGTTTTTGGTGCTCGGTACCCTGCTCTACATGTATGCGGATGCCTACATGCCTGGGCAGGAAACGACAGGCGACGCCCTGTTCGGAGAAGTGGCGTGGAGCGAAAACTTCCCCATTTTCATAGGTATTATCTTCATAATAGGACTGATTGCGGCTGCCTACTCGGCAGCCGGGTCAGCCTTGACCGCTCTGACCACTTCGTTTACCATCGACATACTGAAAGCCAACGAAAAGCAGGATGAAAAGAACCTGTCGCTGACGCGCAAACTGATTCATTTCATCATGTCGCTGCTGATGGTCATCGTCATCATCACCTTCTACGAGCTGAACGATGACAGTGCCATCAATGCCGTCTACAGCCTGGCCGCCTATACCTACGGCCCCATCCTCGGCATGTTCATCTTCGGCATGGCCTGCCGCAAGCCTGTACACGACCGCTGGGTACCGTTAGTCGCCATAGCCTCCCCCATCCTCTGCTACATACTGAAAAACAATAGCGAAGCCTGGTTCGGCGGCTATCAGATCAGCTTCGAACTGCTTATCATCAATGCTCTGATAACGGCACTCGGGCTGACCCTGCTGATACGAAAAGATACAAAACAGAACTTAAACAGTTAATAGAAGAACATAATATGTACGCAAAACATTACTTTCGGTCAACTTTGCTTGCCGCATCCCTATTCCCGCTTGCAGGAATCGCGCAAGACCTTCCGACGGACCTCCGTCAGGAAATCGGCAGCTATTTGGACAACGTTGCCCGAAGGGAAGTATCCATCGGACGGATCAAGATTGATTCAGTGGCGACACAAGGCAAGACACTCCAGCTGTTTGCCAACATCAACTGCTCCTACATTCCCTTCCGCGAAGACAATGTGGACGAAATCTATCGGACCGTAAAATCGATGCTCCCTGCTGAATGGGCCTCCTACCAGCTTGAAATCCGAACCAACGGACGGAGCATTGAAGAACAGATTCCACTGGCACTCCGAAGCAAAAAGAACAAGAAGGCAATTTTTCCCCAGTCAGGGAAAAATATTCCCTTAGTCAGCAAAAAATCTTCGCCCTATACCCCTACCCGAGGATTGAACAACCGGCACATCGCCATGTGGCAAAGCCACGGCTTCTATTATGAGGCCAAGCTCGACCGCTGGGAATGGCAGCGCGCACGCATCTTCCAGACGGTAGAAGACCTCTACACACAAAGCTATGTCCTGCCCTTCCTCGTACCCATGCTCGAGAATGCCGGTGCCAACGTACTGCTGCCCCGCGAGCGCGACACGCAAACCCACGAAGTGATTGTGGACAATGACGGCTGCCTGGATGGGAAGTCGCTCTACACTGAACGCGATGCCGACCGCAAATGGAGCAACGGCCAGGGAGAGGGATTCGCCCACCAGCGCTACATCTACAAAGACTTTGAAAATCCCTTTCAGGAAGGTACCTACCGGCAGGCCGAAACTATCCGTAAAGGAGAAGAAAGTATAGCCGAATGGATACCCGAAATCCCTGAAAGCGGCCAATATGCTGTCTACGTATCCTACCGTTCCTTGCCCAACAGCACGGAGGACGCCCACTACACCGTTTACCATCGTGGCGGAAAGACCGAATTCAGCGTCAACCAGACGATGGGAGGAGGTACATGGATCTATTTAGGAACCTTCGGCTTCGACAAGGGATGCAACAACAGCTGCAAGGTTACCTTGAGCAACCGCTCTGACAAAGCAGGAAGAATTGTTACTGCCGATGCCGTCAAGATAGGCGGAGGCATGGGAAACATTGCCCGTAGCCGTTCCACTCAAGGTACAACCGAAAACCTGAAGAGCTCGGACAAGCGTAACCTTTCCTCAGCTACTCCACTGGCAACAGACATGTCCAACAGCATCAATCAACCTCAAGTCAGTACTTATCCCCGCTTCTGCGAGGCAGCCCGCTATTGGTTGCAATGGGCAGGCATCCCCGACAGTGTCTATTCGGAAAGCCAAGGAAAGAACGACTATACCGACGACTACAAGTGCCGCGGCATTTGGGTGAACTATCTGGCAGGAGGTTCCTCTGTCAATCCCGATGAACGAGGGTTGAACATACCCATAGACCTGGCCTTTGCCTTCCATTCTGATGCCGGCACCACGCTCAATGACTCCATTATCGGCACATTGGGCATCTACTATACTCACACTGACGGAGAAAAATATGCCAACGGAGCTTCCCGCTACCTGGCCCGCGACCTGACCGACCTCATTCAGTCGAACATCGTACGCGATATCCGCACCCTGTACGAGCCCGAATGGAGTCGTCGCGGCATGTGGAATCAGTCTTACTACGAAGCACGCGTACCTCGTGTGCCCACCATGCTGCTCGAAATGCTTTCGCATCAGAATTTCGCCGACATGCGCTACGGCCTTGATCCTCGCTTCCGTTTCACCGTCAGCCGGGCTGTATACAAAGGCATGCTCCAGTTCCTCAGCTCGGTAAGCGGGACAGAATACGTTGTACAGCCACTCCCAGTTGACCACCTGTCAATGAAGATGATCGATGACGATGAAATCGAATTGACCTGGCAGCCTGTATCCGATCCGCTTGAACCGACAGCAGAGCCCGAACAATACATCGTCTATACACGCATCGGGAACGGTGACTTCGACAACGGTGTGCTGGTAAAAGATAATCACTACCGCGCTTCGTTGCCTGCCGGCGTGGTATGCAGCTACAAGGTGACGGCTGTCAACAAGGGTGGTGAGAGCTTCCCGTCCGAAATTCTTTCCGCAGGACGCACCTTCAACAGCAAAGGATGCGTACTTGTAGTCAACGGCTTCGACCGCGTCAGTGCCCCTGCCGACTTCGTGGCACCTGCTCCGGCCGACACACTGCTGGCAGGCTTCCTGGACAACCTCGACCACGGTGTACCCTATATAAAGGATATCAGCTACATAGGTTCCATGAAAGAATTCCGACGCTCCATTCCTTGGATGGACGATGACGCATCCGGCTTCGGTGACAGCTACGGAGATTATGAGACTCAGGTCATCGCAGGCAACACCTTCGACTATCCAGCCCTGCATGGTGCAGCCATATTGAAGGCCGGCTATTCGTTTGTATCGTGCAGCGACGAAGCTGTCGAAGATCATCAGGTGTCACTGACCGACTACGCATATACCGACCTCATTCTGGGAAAGGAATGTCAGACCAAAATGGGACGCGGGATCAAACCGTTGGAATACAAGACCTTCAGCCCCGCTTTACAAAGTGCGCTGACCGACTATTGTAATCAGAGCGGCAATCTCTTCGTATCGGGTGCCTATGTCGCCACAGATTTGTGGGACAACCGTTTGGCTCCTTCTCAGGAAGCTGACCGCAAATTTGCAACCGATGTATTGAAATACCGCTGGCGTACAGGCCAAGCCGCCCGTAACGGCCGTGTCAAATGCGTACCTTCGCCTTTTGAAAGTCTGGAAGGTAATTATACTTACCACAACGAACTGAACGCCGAGTCGTACGCCGTTGAATCGCCCGACGCCATCGAACCGTCAGAAGGCGCCTACACCGTCATGCGCTATGCCGAGAACAATCTGAGTGCAGGTATCGCCTACCGCGGAGCCTACAAAACCGTCGTACTTGGCTTCCCGTTCGAAACCATCCGTACAGAAAAAGAGAGAAACGAACTGATGCATAACATCCTGCAATTCTTTAACTCAACTAACAACTAAAATCATGAAGCTAACCTTACCCAAATATCAGTTATACATCAGCATCCTGCTGTTGCTCCTGCTCTCAAACGGCATGCGGGCACAGCAGGAGCGTTTCCGCTTTGCACAACTGACAGACATTCATTTCACGCCCGGCAATCCCAATCCGACTGAAGACCTGCTGCGCTCTGTAGCGCAGATCAACGCAACGGACAGCATCGATTTCGTGTTAGTAACAGGCGACCTGACTGACAACGGTGACCGTCTGTGCATGGAACGTGTAAAGTCGTGTCTTGACCTGTTGAAGGCGCCCTATTACATCGTCATGGGCAACCACGAGACAAAATGGAGCGAATCGGGCTGCACAGCCTTTTCGGACATCTACGGTGGCGAACATTTCGAATTCATGCACAAGGGTATCCTTTTCCTGGGCTTCAACTCGGGACCGCTGATGCGTATGGCCTACGGACACGTAGTTCCGCAAGACATCCGCTGGATGACAGATGAAATGAAAAAAGCAGGCAAGGACACCCCCGTCATCCTCGTTACCCACTATCCCATGATGGAAGGCGATGTGGACAACTGGTATGACGTGACCGATGCCGTCCGTCCCTACAACGTCCGCCTTTTCATCGGAGGACACTACCATCGCAACCGTCTGCTGAGTTACGACGGCATTCCAGGCATCCTGATGCGCAGCAATCTGCGTGATGCCGACGGCAAGCCAGGCTACGGCATCTACGAGGTAGGACCGGACTCCATCCGTGTCTATACCCAGCGTATCGGTGAGCCCAAGCAACAATGGGCTGCTCTTTCGCTCACACACCAATACTATGACCATCAGGGCAAGGCTGAAAAATATCCCGATTACTCCGTCAACCAGACCTATCCGCAAGTGAAAGCCGCCTGGACGGTACAGACGGGTGTAGGCATCTACTGCTCACCTGCCACAGATGGCAAACGTGTATTTGTAGCCGACGACTTGGGACAACTGACTGCCTACAGCCTGAAAAAAGGTAAGCGTCTGTGGAGCTTCTCCGCCCAGAAACGCATTGTGGGCACTCCCGGCGTAGCAAACGGAATCGTAGTATTCGGTTCGGCAGACAAGCACATCTATGGTGTCAACGCCGAAAATGGTCAACTGCTATGGACGCTCGAAGCCTCGGCGCCGGTACTGGGAGCCGCAGCCATAGCTGACGGCACCGCCTATATCGGAGCCAGCGACCACACCTTCCGTGCCATTGACTTGAAGACCGGCAAACTGCTATGGGCTTACACGGACGTACCGGGTTACATCGAAACCCGTCCGTTGCTGACAGACGGTAAAGTCATATTCGGTGCCTGGGACAATACACTCTACGCCCTCGACCAACAGACAGGACGCGAGTGCTGGAAATGGACACACGGCCTGCCTGGTATACACTATTCACCCGCAGCTGTTTGGCCCGTAGCAACTGACGACAAAGTCTTCATCGCTGATCCCAAACGTGCCTTGACCGCCATTGATCTCCAAACAGGACAAACCATCTGGCGCACCTTCCAGTCACAAGTACGTGAGAGCATCGGCCTGTCCGAGGACGGACAACGCATCTACGCCAAGACCATGAACGACAGCATTGTCTGCTATGCAGCAGACGGCAAGGAAGCCAGAGAGCTGTGGGCTACCAATGCTGGCTTCGGCTACGAACATGCTCCCAGCATGCTACCCGAAAAGGAAGGCATTGTCTATACAAGTACCAATGACGGATTGATATGTGCACTGGACGGACTGACAGGACGTATCTGCTGGCAGCACAAAGTAGGCAATTCACTCATCAACACCGTCGTTCCGCTGGGACACGGGACCCTGCTCGTCAGCAGTACGGACGGCACCGTTACCCTGCTTCAAGACAAGAAACAAAAATAATCATCATTAAACATAGAACCACCATGGAAAGAATTGATTGCTATCTCCTTTACACAGGAAACAAAGACATAGAACAAACCATCCAAGGCCTGCAAGCCACCGGCCAGGCCGGACAAATTACCCTCTTCGGTACCGAAGCACCAGCCTCACTGCCCGAAGGGTGTAGCTTCCTGACCGTCGACAGTCCTTTCAGCAGCCAAAGCCTGAAAGCCATCGCCACACAAGCCGCAGCGCCCTACACATTGCTCTATACCAAGGATACCATCCTTAATCTGGGTATGTTTGCACTGGAACGCATGGTACATATTCTGAACGATAGCGGCGCAGGCATGGTTTACGCCGACCACTACCAGCTGAAAGGCGGCCAACAGACCATCGCTCCCGTCATCGACTATCAGCAGGGGTCGCTGCGCGACGACTTCGACTTCGGTTCCGTACTGCTCTACCGCACTGGTGCCCTGAAGGATGCCGCCGCCCGTATGAAGGCCGACTATCAGTTTGCCGGACTCTATGACCTACGACTCAAACTGTCGCAACACCACGAACTGGTACATATCAACGAATACCTCTACACAGAAGTAGAGAACGACACCCGCCGCAGCGGCGAAAAGATTTTCGACTACGTGGACCCGAAGAACCGCAACCGCCAGATCGAGATGGAAGCAGCCTGCACAGAGCACCTGAAAGAAGTGGGCGGCTACCTGAAGCCGGAGTTCGAACACATTGAGTTCGACAAAGGCAACTTCGAATACGAAGCATCGGTCATCATCCCCGTGCGCAACCGCATCCGCACCATCCGCGATGCCATCCGCTCAGTACTGACGCAGCAGACCGACTTCAAGTTCAACCTTATCGTCATCGACAACCACTCGACCGACGGTACCACCGAAGCCATCGACGAGTTCAGCAGCGACGAACGTCTCATCCACCTCATTCCCGAACGCAACGACCTGGGCATAGGTGGCTGTTGGAACCTGGGCGTACATCACCCCAAGTGCGGCAAATTTGCCATCCAGCTGGACAGCGACGACGTTTACAAGGATGAGCACACCCTGTCCACCATGGTACGTGCCTTCTACGAACAGAACTGCGGCATGGTTGTAGGTACCTACATGATGACCAACTTCGACATGCAGATGATTGCCCCCGGCATTATCGACCACCGTGAATGGACGCCCGAGAACGGCCGCAACAACGCCCTGCGCATCAATGGTCTGGGAGCTCCCCGTGCCTTCTACACCCCCGTACTGCGCGAAGTAAAGGTACCCAACACCAGCTACGGCGAAGACTATGCGCTGGGCCTGAACTTCTCCCGCCGCTTCCAGATAGGCCGCGTCTACGACGTCGTCTACCTCTGCCGCCGCTGGGATGACAATTCAGATGCAGCACTGGATGTTGTAAAGATGAATGCTAATAACTTATATAAAGACCGTATTCGTACATGGGAACTGCAAGCGCGCATTGCATTGAACAAGAAAAAGTAAAATAACACCATCATGAATTCTATGAATAAAGAAGTAAACGATTTGCTGGCTCGCCAACTTGCTACATGGGAAACAGCACGCCACAGCTACGAAGCCCTCGCGGGCGTACGAGTCAAGGAACTGAACGTGCGTGGCGTACCCTATAAGGTGCAGTTCAACCCCGCCCGTATCGTTTCCTCCGGTGCCAAGGTCGACGCTAAGTCCATCCGCGAACGCCGCTGCTTTCTCTGCGCTGCTAACCGGCCGGCTGAGCAGGAAGGTATTCCCTTCCTGGGCCACTACGAGCTGCTGGTGAATCCCTTCCCTATCTTTCCGCGCCACCTCACCGTACCCGAGACTGAACACGTTCCCCAGCTTATCGGCCATCGCTTTGCCGACATGTTGGAACTGGCCCGGGAACTGACGGACTTCACCATCTTCTACAACGGACCGCGCTGTGGAGCCTCCGCTCCTGACCATGCCCACTTTCAGGCAGGCAACCGCGGTTTTATGCCCATCGAGACTGACTGGCGCACGCGGATAGGCGAGACGGTGGTGCAGACCGACCGCACCATCCTCTACAGCCTGGATGACGCTCCGCGCACGACGCTCGTTATCGACACAGACGATGCCGACGAAGCCTGCCGTTTCTTCCAAGCCATCTGCCGCGTCCTGCCCGTACCCGAAGGCGACCAGGAACCGATGATAAACATCCTGGCCCTCTACGAGTCCTCCCGCTGGACAATCTTCGTCTTCCCTCGTGCCAAGCATCGCCCTGCCTGCTACACGGCTGAAGGTGATGCCCGCCTGTTGAGCAGTCCTGCTTCGGTCGACCTGGGAGGAGTATTCATTACTCCTGTTGAGCAGGACTTTCTGAAAATTACCGCAGACGACGTGGCACAAATATTAAGCGAGGTATGTCTTTCACCCGAAGTTTTTGCCCGTGTGAAGGAACACATCCGCAATGAAATCCGTTAACGAAAAGAACAGCATTATGAAAGAACCCAAAGTACACGTGGGAATCCTCTTCGAACCCCAGATAGAATTCACCCTGCTGGCCCCCTACCGCCAGGACGACCAGGAAGTGAACGGCAACCAAACCGTCACCTTTGACCATGGCCGCATCCTGTGGCAAGGCCGCCTCTACGACGAATTGCTGTTCGAACCCGAAGACGAACAGAACGCCTCGTTCGAACTGCACGGAGTCACCATCGGCATCAACTTCCACTGGGAGCGCAAGGAAGACCAGCGTTTCCAGGGTGCTCTGCGCATCATTGTGGAAAATGACAAACTGACCGCCGTCAACGTCATCCGCGTAGAAGACTACCTGACCAGTGTCATCTCCAGCGAAATGAGCGCTACCGCCTCGCTGGAGCTGCTGAAGGCCCATGCGGTGATTTCGAGAAGCTGGTTGCTGGCCCAGATTAACAAGAACAAGGAAATCGTAGCCAAACATACGGACTACAAGGCCTGCACACAGACAAATGACGAACTGATCCGATGGTTCGACCGAGAAGACCATACCCGCTTCGATGTCTGCGCCGATGACCACTGCCAGCGTTACCAAGGCATCACCCGTGCTTCGACCGATATCGTACGCCAAGCTATCCAGGCCACCCGCGGACAGGTACTGATGTCTGAAGGGAAAATCTGTGACGCCCGCTTCTCCAAATGCTGCGGTGGCGCCTTCGAAGAGTTCCAGTACTGCTGGGAAGACACACCTTACTCCTACCTGCGGAAGCAACGCGACTGGCGCATCCGCCAAGGCAACACGTCCAAACCTGCTTCCGACTTGCCCGACCTCACCATCGAAGCCGAAGCCGACCGCTGGATACGTACTTCGCCCGAATCGTTCTGCAACACCACAGACAAGCACATTCTGTCACAAGTACTCAACAACTATGATCAGGAAACCACCGACTTCTACCGCTGGCGCGTGGAATACACACAGGATGAACTGTCGGCCCTCATCTTGAAACGCTCGGGTATAGATTACGGACAGATCATTGACCTCGTCCCCGTGGCCCGTGGAACCAGCGGACGCTTGTGGAAACTGAAAATTGTGGGTACCAAACGCACACTCACCATCGGCAAGGAACTGGAAATACGCCATACGCTGTCGCCCTCGCACCTCTACAGCTCGGCTTTCGTGGTAGACAAGAGCGACCTCTCGCCCGAAGGCATACCCGGACGCTTCACTCTCATCGGTGCCGGCTGGGGACACGGCGTAGGTCTCTGTCAGATCGGTGCCGCCGTCATGGGCGAGCAGGGCTACAAGTACGATGAAATATTGTTGCACTATTACATCGGCGCCAGCATCGAGCCGATATATTCCTAAAGGACAAACATAGAAATGACCATGAATAAACTGACTAAGAAAACCAATCCCTGGGCATGGATACCCACCTTGTACTTTGCCCAAGGGCTGCCCTATGTGGCGGTGATGACTATTTCCGTCATCATGTACAAACGACTGGGCATGTCGAACACCGATATCGCCCTCTATACCGGCTGGCTGGGACTACCGTGGGTCATCAAACCCTTCTGGAGCCCGTTTGTCGACATCATCAAGACCAAACGCTGGTGGACGCTGGCCATGCAGTGGATTGTAGCTGTAGCCTTGGCAGGCATTGCCTTTACCATTCCTACAGAGTTCTATGTTCAGTTCACCTTCGCCATCTTCATGCTGATGGGCTTTGCCTCGGCCACACACGACATTGCGGCCGACGGTTTCTACATGCTGGCCCTGAGCGAACACGAACAGTCACTGTATGTAGGCATACGAAGCACCTTCTATCGCATTGCCACCGTCATGGGACAAGGCATTCTGGTGATACTGGCCGGCGTCATTGAAATGAACTCCGGCTTGGAACCCGTCAAAATCCAGGTGGTGGCCGACCCGTCGGAACCGGTAGCGGCTGCCGGCCTGCCACTGTTCATCACCCCGACCGACGACGGACAAACGCTCAGCTTCCTCACTTCCGATGCAACGGTACAGACCTCCATACAGGCACCGGCAAGCGCTACCGACGAACAAGGCCAAACCATTCCCTTCGCTGAATATGCGGCCTTGATGCGCGATTCGGTAAACAACATGAACGTACGCAACGGTTTCGTCAAAGGCAGCCTCATCACGAAAGGAGCACCGGCCGTTACTGCAACTGCTACCCAGGAAAGCACCTTCCGCACCTGGCTGCGCAACACGTTCGGCGAGAAGCATGCTACCAATACAGGTGAAACAGCCAACAACATCGCACTGGCTGCCGTAAGGCTCAACCACCAGCCGGCCCCCGGCGAGAGCATTGTGCTCAACGTAGAATACAAGGATGGCGACCAAAGTATCAAGTTGGAGCAAAGCAAACTGTCCACCCGCTTCGAATTCAACGAAAGCAACTGGAACAAGCCGGCCTACCTCTATTTCGAAATAGACCACAAACTGACCGAACGTACGGAAGCCAACTTTGTGGGCACATCGGGCAACATACCGCTGGCATGGCTGGTGGTATTCATTGTGCTTTCGGTGTTCTTCTTCCTGGTAGCCATCTACCACAGCTGGATATTACCACGTCCGGCCAGTGACACTACCCACAAGAGTACCGACGCCGGCAGCATCGTCAGAGGCTTCATCGACGCCTTCCGCACCTTCTTCACCAAGATGCCTTTCTGGCAGACGGTAGCCGCCATCGGTTTCATGCTGCTCTATCGCTTCCCCGAAGCGCAACTTACCAAGATTATACAACCCTTCCTGCTCGACCCCATCGACAAAGGTGGTCTGGGGCTGACGACCGGCGAAGTGGGACTGGTATATGGTACCGTAGGCATCATCGGCCTGACACTGGGCGGCATCATCGGCGGTGTGGCCGCAGCCAAGGGTGGACTGAAGAAATGGCTGCAGCCCATGGCCTGGAGCATGTCGCTCACCTGCCTGACGTTTGTCTACCTGAGCTACTTCCAGGACCACTCACTGCTCACGGTCAACATCTGCGTCTTCATCGAGCAGTTCGGTTACGGCTTTGGTTTTACGGCTTATATGCTTTACCTCATCTATTACTCCGAAGGCGAGTTCAAGACCTCACACTATGCCATCTGTACCGGCTTCATGGCCCTGAGCATGATGCTGGGCATGATAGCAGGCTGGCTGCAGGAAACCATCGGCTACCGTCACTTCTTCGTATGGACCATGATCTGCTGCATCACCACCATCGGCATGGCGGCACTGGTAAAAGTTGACCCCAAGTTCGGAAAGAAAGAAGAATAACCTACAGATTATCTATCAAATAATAAGAATATGAAAAAAATCATCTGTCACAGACATACGGCAACCGGGCAAAAGCTGATAGGGGCTCTGCTTCTGTTGTGCTTCGCCATAGGCGCCCAGGCACAGAAAATACGTATCAAGACAGGCATTGAAGTGCTCAAGTCACAGAACTTCCGCTGCCTGGAGGGAAAACGCGTGGGCCTCATCACCAACCCCACGGGTGTGGACAACGAGCTGCGCTCCACCATCGACATCCTGCACGAGGCTCCCAACGTGAACCTCGTGGCTCTCTATGGTCCCGAACACGGTGTACGAGGTGATGTCCATGCCGGCGACCACGTGTCCGACCAGCGCGACCCCGCCACCGGCCTGCCCGTCTACTCACTCTATGGCAAGACTCGCAAGGCCACGCCCGAAATGCTGAAGGACGTCGACGTACTGGTATACGACATTCAGGATATCGGTTGCCGCTCGTTCACCTACATCAGTACCTTGGGACTGGCCATGGAGGCGGCTGCCGAAAACAGCAAGGAACTCATCGTACTGGACCGCCCCAATCCGCTGGGCGGACTCAAGGTAGAAGGCAATTTGGTTGAAGACGATTGCATTTCTTTTGTCAGTCAATTTAAAATTCCGTACCTTTACGGCCTCACTTGCGGCGAACTGGCACTGATGCTCAACGGCGAACGCATGTTGGCAGGCGGCGTACAGTGCAAACTGACGGTCATCAAGATGAAAGGCTGGAAACGGAAGATGGACTACACAGCCACAGGCCTGCAATGGATACCCTCATCGCCCCACATACCCCACCCACACTCGGCATTCTTCTACCCCGTGAGCGGTATCCTGGGCGAACTTGTCTGCATGTCGATCGGTGGGGGCTATACCA
>CATXSD010000003.1 GCA_958402075.1 Mediterranea massiliensis
TCTGCATGGGCGGCAGGTTCGGGTTGGGGTTGGGCAGGCGGTTCAGGTCTTCCAGGTTGAGGTGCTTGTCTCCCGGCACCAGCTCGTTGCGGTCTATCCGGTAGGCGTCCACCAGAAACTCCAGGAAGTCGTGGGGCATGGCGCGGTCGTACACGAAGCGGCACACGGCACCCGTCTTCCGTTTCTTTACTTTTGTCTTCAGCTGTTCGATGATCTCGTTGCTGCTCGTGGCGTCGTCTATCAGGATGTCGGCGTCGCGCGATATCTTGATGCAGTAGCTGCTGTCCACCCGATAGCCGGGGAAGATGGTGCCCAAGTTGGCCTTGATGATGTCCTCGATGAACATCAGGTAATAGTTTTTCCCCTCCTTGGGCAGTTCGATGAAGCGGGGCACCTTGCTGTAGGGCAGTTTCATCACGAAGTATTCGGGAACGCAGGGAGCGTCTGGCCCTTCCGTCTTGGGATAGAGGCGGACGGCCAGGTACAGGCGGTTGTCACGCAGGAAGGAGACGATGCGGTCCTTCGTCACCGGTACGGGGGCCAGGTAGGGGAAGATTTCTTCCAGGAAGAAGCGGCGTACGAATTCCCGGTGGAAGGGTTCCACCTCCGGGCTCTGGTAGAAGACGATGTGATGCTTGCGCAGGGCGGGCAGAATTTTGGTCTCGTAGATACGGATACGGTCCTCCAGCTGACGGTTCACTTCGTCGTTGATTTCGTCCACCAGCTCGATGGCCGACTGTACGCTTTCCTCGTCTTCGGGCGTCTTGCCGGTGGCGATGGCCTTGTGGTCGGCCACCCGCACCTTGTAGAATTCTTCCAGGTTGGACGAATAGATGGAGATGAAGTTGATGCGTTCGTATAGCGGCAGAGTGTCGTCGTCGGCTTCGAGCAGGACGCGGTAGTTGAACGACAGCCAGCTGATGTCTCGTTTGAAGAACTGATATTCCATAACTGTAGATTTAGGGCGAAAGAGGGGAGAAGCTGATGGATTTCTGTCAACTAATCCGGCTCTCTTAGGCGAATGTAAGGCAAATGTACTTACCTTTGCACACAAAAACAAATGAAAAGATGATAAAAATAGGTTTGTTGTCCGATACACACGGATATTGGGACGAGAAATACTTGCAATACTTCGAACCGTGCGACGAAATCTGGCATGCCGGCGACATCGGTTCGCTCGAGGTGGCCGAACGCCTGGCCGCCTTCCGCCCTTTCCGGGCCGTGTATGGAAACATCGACGGGCAGGACCTCCGCCGTCTGTATCCGCAGACCCTCCGCTTTACGGCGGGTGGCGCCGAGGTACTGATGAAGCACATCGGCGGTTATCCCGGCAAGTACGATCCCTCGATAGCGGGCAGTCTGCTCACGCGCCCGCCCAAACTCTTCATCAGCGGGCATTCGCATATCCTGAAGGTGAAGTACGACAAGACGCTCGGCATGCTCCACATCAATCCGGGAGCTGCCGGCAAGTATGGTTTCCATAAAGTGCGCACGCTGGTCCGCTTCGTCATCGACGACGGCGTGTTCCGGGACTTGGAAGTGGTGGAACTGGCGGGATAATCATTCCCTCAGAAGAGGAGGGCGGCACAGAGCAGCAGGCCCATGAGCAGCATGTTCCGCGAAGTGGCACCCAGGATGCGGTTCAGTTCCTTGCCTTCCCGGATTTTTACCATGTGGCGCCACGTCAGGAAGTGGAGGCAGAGGTAGAGGCACGGTGCCCAGACGAATTCCGTCCACGTCAGTCTTCCGCTGCCTACCAGGCCGGTGCAGAGCGATACGGCCGCCACGCCCAGCCCCAGATACAGGCCGGCTCCGAAGCGCTCTCCGTATCTCACCACCAGCGTCCGTTTCCCGCTGATACGGTCCTGCTCGCGGTCGCGGTAGTTGTTCACCATCAGCAGTGTGTCGATGACCAGCCCCGATACGAGCGACAGCAGGCACACGTCTCCGTTCACCTGCCCCGTCTGCACATAGTAAGTGCCGCCCACGGGCACGAAGCCGAAGAACACCAGCACCAGCACGTCGCCCCAGCCCCGGTAGGAGAGCACGGTGGTGTAGAGAAAGGCAAACAGCAGACACAGCACACCCAGACCTATCAGTTCCCATCCGCCGTACGGCAGTTTTCCCCAGACCGAATACAATACTCCCAGACCGCATGCACACGCCAGTGCCAGCACGACACCGATGCCGATGGTCATGGCGTGTGGCGTAATCCATCCCTCGGCACAAGCCCGCTGGGGGCCGAGGCGGTCACTGCGATCGCTCCCTTTCCGGAAGTCGAACAGGTCGTTGATGAAGTTGGCCGCCACCTGCATCAGAGCGGCAAACAGCAGGCACAGCACCGCTTCTTTCGCCTGGAACTGCCGGTCGGCAAAGGCCAGCGCACAGCCCAGCATCACGGGGACGACTGCTGCCGTCAGCGTCTTGGGGCGGGCGGCCAGAAGCCAGGCGCGGGGGGAGTTGGGGCGCATAAGTTGGTTATTGCTTTTTATTGGAAGAGTGTATTACTGATATGGATTGATTTTCTCCGTCAAGGGGATTTCTTCGAGTAGCGTTCCATCCACCGTAACGCCCAGTGTGACAGTCGTACTGGTCGTATCCCCTTTTACTTTAATCGAGAGGGTATAGCATTTGGAGGGAGATAAAGCCAGTGTCCCGCTGTAAGATCCCTTGTAAGGAGAAGGCAGGTAGATAGTATATGACAATTCCCGTCCCGCTTCGCCTACATTGAAATAGACCTTTCTATAGCGGTAATTCGTCTCGTTGAAGGTGAAAGACCGGTCGGGCGCATCGGTTGCATGCAGCTCGATGGAGTAGGTGGGGAATATGCTTTCTATAAAGTTGCTGAAATCCACTTCTACAGACGAGTTTGCCATGCCGCAGTTCACCGTCACAGTTTTCGTTTCATTGGCGGTAACTGCAAAAGCCTCTTCTCCGTACATACGCACTTGGCCCCAATTTTGATTTGCGCTTTCTGCCTCTGCTTCCGTACAGTTCTCTGCCGTCAGCACATAGTCCTCACTGACCGCGCAGGTAAAGGTCGTTCCTGCGATGTCGCCATACCTCTTGTTGGTGAAAAGGGGAGTATCTCCCCGCTTGAGGTTAACCCGGAATTCTTTGATATCTTCCTCGTCGAAATAGAGTGACGACTTGGTAGTGATTTCTACGTTTGTCGTATCCACTACTGCGAAGCGAATCTCACCGGTCCCTTCGTTCTGTATGGGGCTGTCTTCGTTCGTACAAGCGGTGAACGATAATAAGCCGATTAGGGAGAGGATGTATAGGGGTTGTTTATTCATTATCATGACTATCTATTATAGCTAGTATTTATTTATATTCTAATGTAAACTCATATAAACAGAGATAATCAATCTGTGCTGATATATTCGCATTATTATGATAAAACGAGATATAAGAAAGGGCTGATGACAAATCTAATGTGCCTGTATAAGTAGCATAGGATTCTCCTGTATTATTGTCACCTTTACATGTATGTGTATTATAATTGGTGGCTACTGATAAATTAGAAGGAGTTACTCCTATTTGCAAATCTATAGATTTACTTGAAACACTAATCAACCATGCACGATAATATTGAGCTTGGATTGAATAATCTACAGAAAGAGGTGTTGGTATATGGAAATTAGGAGAAATCAAGTAACCATTACTACCATCAGACTGAATCGTACATTTTGAATTTGTATATTCCACGTTGACCTTAGTCCACTTACTATTATTTAAGGCTGATTCATTTTTGTAAAAATTGAAACTATAAGGTATTCCCGTTACCTCACATTCTACCGATGAAGTTGAATTACTGCCATCAAACGAAGCTGAAGTTGTCAAAGTCCGTTTTCCCCATTGAAGATTTTGAAATACCGGTGATTTCTCTGTTGAGTTTTCTCCGCTATCCAATGAATAGGTGGCACTTAATAAATCCGCATATTTTTCATTACCTAAAATATCTGGAGCGATATTTGTGGTCAGGGAGATATTAAAGATACCGGAGCCGTCTGTTTCGTTTGCAGCTGCCGCTCCTTGGGATTGATAAACGGAATAGCTGGTTTGAGCGGAAACTTCTGCTTCAAAATTTGGCAGAGGCATCGTGATTGTTTTTGCCTCATTTGCTGTTGCTTCCTCGTTTACCTCATTTCCGTCAATGGTATAACTATATTTTAATGTATAATTCCCTTGTGGCAGATATGGCCAGTTGTTTTCTATTGCCATTTCTCCCGTACTGTTGAAATCGCTGGTACTATAACTGCGTACCACTTCACCTGCTTCATTGACCAATGTAGCTTTCCAATTTGTAATCAGAGAGAGAGGAACATTGGATAAATCGCCAAAGGACAATGAAACCTTCGTACCGTTCAAATAGCCTGACTGGTCGGTTGTGTGTTCAGCTGTCGCATTCAGTCCAAAAGAGAATACAGGTATATCCGGATCACACTGAATCACGTACTTCGTCTGCGCAACAGCCGGAGAAACGACCGTCCATTCATGCGAAGTCTCGTTTTCTAATAGGTTTGTTCCCTCGAACACAGCGGTTACTGATTGTCCGGCCTGTACGAACAGGTAGCTGTCCGATTTTTCCTTGTTCGCCAGTGTCATGGAGGCGTCTCCAGTCTTGACGGTCAGCTTCCAATCGGTATAATGGTTTTGCAGACTCTCGCTTACGGCAGGCGTCAGCATGGCGTTTGCCAAAGCCGCATTCAGGGTCGCTTTCGTTGACTTTCCGGGTAAAATCTGAACCTGGACAGATGTGAAGAAGTAGGGTGTGGCTTGTATCAGATTGTTTTCGCCGTAATAAGCGGTTACCGTATAGTCACCGGCCTTCAGTTCGATTCCTTCGGTCGTCAGTTCGCTGTATTTTTGGGGAAAGCCCTCCACAGATTCATTGCCCATCTGAATGTCAATCATGAAATCTTCAGCTTGCGGGATGAGGTCTTCGGGAAGGGAGCCTGCTTCTGCTCTGGTTGTAGAGGAAAGCTCCACGTCCACATTTCCCAATGTCAGGCGCAGATAGCCCATGCCCTCTCCATATTCCTGGATAAGGTTTTCGCCGGAGCAACCTGCCATCATCCAGCAAAGGATTGTCAGTGTCAGGACTTGTTGTATAATCTTCTTCATATAGGTCTGGTTTGTCTCTATTCGTATATCAGTTCAAAATTGTCAATCAGCAGTTTGCTTCCCACACCCCCGGTAAAGTAGTCGCCATATTTGCTGGCCGATGCTACAACCAGAATGTATTTTGGAGTACGGTCGGTGTAGCGGTAGTCCAGCACGAGGTCCTTTTGTTGGTATTGTGTGTCCGACTGCCCGCTGATGTATTCGGCATAGGCGATGACGTGCGAGTCATTCTTGTCGAACAGCTGCCGTTCGCTGGGGCGCGTGCGTATCTCCAACGGTTGGTCCCAGTCGGTAAGGGCAATGTAGATGTGGCAGGAGTCCGGCCGTCCTTTCAGGTAGCTATAGGAGTCTTCGCCCACCTTGTCGATAGTGGCCGAGGTGTATTTGTAGTGGATGCGCAGTTTGGAGGGGAACGAAGAAAATTCCCGTCCGAAGCTCAGTACACCGTTGGTTCCTACCGTCTTTACATAGCTTCCGGTGAAGATATTGCCTGCTGCAAACTTCAGGACCAGGTATTTCGATTCGAGGGAAGCTGCTTTCCCGCTGCCGTTGCAACTCTCTTCGGTAGGGACGGAGTTGCTGTCGCTGATGGTGACAGCTCCCTTGTTGCCAGTGTCCCAGAAAGATTCTCCTCCCGATGCCCAGGGATTCCAGAGCTTGTCCACCTGGTGCCAGTTGTCAAAGCTCCCGTCGGTCAGTGGGGTGGCCGGTGCTGTGGTGAAAGTGCTGGTATAGTCGTTTGAGCCGCTTATCTGGATGGTATATTGGTAATTGGTGCCCGGTTCCAGTCCCTGTATGGTAGTCGTATAGCTGGTGCCGTTGACATTGATGTCGGCATCTGCCACAGCGCTCCATTCGCTGTCCGTTTCTTTCTTGTAAGTGATGGTCGGACGTTTTCCGCTTTGGATGCTGCCGGAGAGACGCGCGCTGGTAGCTCTGGCAAATGTGGTGGCTTCATGTGTTGTTTCAGTGTCGGCATGATAGACGTAAACCGTCCATTTCAGACTGGTTTCTTCCCATCCTCGCGAGACGAAGAATGTACAAGGTTGTGAAAAGTCATAATAGCTGGCAGCCGTCGGGTCGGGGTATACGGAGCCATGTTCTCCTCCGAGTTTGAACGATGTCACTTTTATTTGGTCGAGAGGCTGTTCTTGGGCTACGTAGACGATGACATTCCGGTTGATTTCGTCGATAACGGCATTTCCTATTTGGTTTTCCAGCACGATGTTGCGTGTGACGATTTGCTGGACTGTTATTTTCCAGATGTAGTCCTGATAGGTTTGCAGGGTGAGGTTGACGGGATGGGAAAAGTTCACCCGGGTATCCGAAGAAACGGGGATTGCATCCAGTGATTCAAAGCCGGTTGTCGGAAACTTGCTGTAGTTTGTACACAAGGTCGAGTCTATGACAAGGGCTGCATCGTTGCTGACGGTCAGTTTGGTGATGCGCAGCTTGGTCAGGTCCACGGTATCGTCTACGTAGAGCGCTATGGTGCGGTCATTCTTGTTGATGGTCGTCTGGGTACTGCTGTTGCCGTTGGCATCGCATTGCCCTTCCACTTCGAAAGCGGTGATGCTGCCATCCACAATCGGATAGGGAATGTCGTTTTCTATCTTGCATGATGCGACTGTCAGCAGGCAGAAAATGTAATATAGGATTTTGCTATTCATCGTTTTCATTGCTTATAGAGGCGTTTTACAAATAGAAAGTCATACCGATGTTGATGGAAAAGAGGTTGATTTTGAAATTTCCCGATGAGGTCCGTCTCATTCCTGTTTCCACTTGGTTGGTTTTCTGGTTTTGCCATTTGAAGTTATATCCCATGACTCCCACCGATACTTCTACGGCCGACCAGTTGGTGACGAAAGCACTCATACCCGGTGCAATACCAATCTGCAGATTATGGGCCTGTTCATAGGTTCCGTCATATTCGGTGCCCGACCCTGTTGAGTTTTTGCCGACTCCGTAGGCATACGTCAGGCGTACTTCGTTGAAGAGACCGAAGATTTTGCTCTTGCCGATAGGCATATAAGTACGCAGGAAGCCTGATACCTGGTATTCGTGTTCCAGATAATACAGGTCCTTGAGGTTAATGTTGAAATCTTCGCCCAGATTCAGTTCGAAGTTGGCCATATCCAGATAGGTACGGTTGTAACCGAAGCGCAGACCGGCGGCCATGTTGTCCTTGAAGAAGTAGCCAACGTACGGGCTTACGTTGAAGGTATATCCCAATCCCTGCACATTCTTTATGACAAGAAAGTTCAGGTTGTCTTCTTCGTGTTCAGAGTAGGAAACTGTACCTCCCGTCATCCATTGTCCTTTGGGGATGAAGACCGTCTGCATGATGCCACGGTCTATTCGTTCGGGGCGTTCTACCCGCTTCTTTTTCTTTTTCCCTATCACCTTCTCTGCATAATAGGTGGTAGCGGTCTGGATATTGATCAACGTGCTGTCCGATGACCTTTTTTCAGGTTGTCTGTCCGAATTGCCTTGTGCGTAAAGGGCGTTTCCAAAGGCAAACAATAATATAAGTGGCAGCAGTTTTTGCATAAGATTTCAAAAAACAAGTATAACCGGAGGAGCAGGGACGGGCCCTGCTCCTCCGGTTTGGGGGTTAATGATCTCGCTTTATTCTTGTACGGTGGGCTGGCCGTAAACCAGTTCAAATTCATCAATGAGAAGTACGCTACTTGTACTACCAGTAAAATAGTCACCGTATTTACTGGAACTGCATACAATGAGTACATAGGTTGGTTTGGTCGTTAAATTCCTATATACGAGATCAATTGTAAATGGCTCATATTCACTCATGCTTTCTGGTGAAGTGTAAGCGGCATCCAATTCTCCGTATGCAATAATAGACTTATCATTAATATCAATAAATTTGTTATCACCTGTACTTACTTCAAATGGACCATCCCAATTTGCTAAAAGCATATAGATTGAACAAATATCGCGGTCCCCTTCTTTAACAGCTGTAACTTTATCTGTTTTTATCTTATTAATAGTACCTGGATTGTATTTATAATATCCTTTTAGTTGTGAAGGTCTGCCCGTAAAAGGTCTTCCAAAATCAAGTTTCGCTCCTAAGGGGATTATTGTTGCACTTTTGAAACTACCTGTAAACAAACTTCCAGCAGCAAATTGATTAGCAGCAGTAGTAGATGCCAGTCTTGCAGCTTTTCCACTTATCACATCCGTTTCTTCTGGCTGGGTCGGATTTACCTCTTTAAGTGTGTTAGCTCCTTTATTTCCACTATCCCAAAATATATCATTATTGCTGATGGCGGCATAATAGGTTTTATCATCTTTATACCAGTTATCGAAATTTAGGTTGGGGATGGAAACTTGTTCTTCTGTAGTAAACTCTACCACATTACTGTTACAAATGATTTCATCTTTCTCATAAACAAGTCGGTAGTTATAAGTCGTGACAGGAGAAAGTCCCGTTAAAGTGCCTTTATATATTTGAGCATCTTCATTATAAGAAGCAGTTGCAGTTGTCCACTCATCTGCTTCGGCAGCTTTATATTCGAAACGCATGGCTGAAGGATCGATCTCTCCTTCAGATGATGCAACTTCACCTTCCACATACGCAAAGTTGCTCCACGCGTTGGCCGGCTGTGCTTCCAGTTTGGTGCTGGCTTCCGTTGAGACATCAAATGTAAAGTTGAAAATGATTTCTTCTCCATTGATGGTGATGGTGGGTTTTTCAATGGAACCGGCATCTGCTACCTTGAAATTCAGAATGTAGTGTTTGCGGGCCTTTACACCGGTGATGGAGGTGCTTTGTGAATGTTCTTGTCCTGCTTGGTTGGTGACGTTGACGGTCACGGTCAGGTCGCCCACCGGGAAATAGCCAGGTTTCAGTTCGCTGCCCATCACAAAGTCCAACGCAGCAACGCCCTCTAAAGCCGACGAAACCGTAGTCGTGGCTGTAGCAAACTTCTGGAAAGACTCATCGTAGTTGACGGTTACTTTCACATTGGCCAGCGTACAAGTGATGTTGGCTGTCACTTCCTTTCCTGTTTCTATGGTTATCTGTTGGCTTCCTGCATAGTAGGGAACGTCGAAACCCGATTCAGAACCGTCAAATCCGTTGGAAGAAGCCTTGACTGTATATTGTCCGGGAGCCAGACGCAGCTGTGTTCCTTTTAGTGTCTCCCAGTCATCGGTACTTTCCACTACGTCTCCTTTGCTGTCTACGATCTGTATGGCAATCTGCAAAGGTTTGTAATTTTCGGGTATGGCTTTCGTGTCGACATAAGCATTGGTACCCACTTCGATACGCAGGTAGCCGACATTGTTTTCCCAGTCTTCTTGTTGGCAGGATACTGCTGCTAATGTGAAGAGCAGTGTTATTAATAAATATATCTTTTTCATTTTGTTATTCAGTAATGGTTACTTTCAAACTTAACGGACCTACTGTTGAGCCGTTGTTATCTTCAACTGTGATGAGAAACTCATGATAATCTTTACCATAATTAGGATTATCTGTTTCTTGACCATTCTTTGTGGGACCATAGAGATTCATCATGGCATAAAATTGACCAACTGGGAATGTATAACTGGTACTGTCCTTCTCTGGCATGGGTAGATTTACTCCCATACCACCTAACATGTCACCTAAAGTAGAACCTATCATTTCCATGTTGTTGAAAGCCATGTCGTCTGCAATACCTTGGAAACCTTCATTACCTCCTATTATGGTAACTTTCATACTTTTCAGTCCTGCAGGTGTGGATATAACGACATTGGTTGTAGGCCAATTTTCTTTAGTTATCGAGTAAATTACACCGGTATCGAAAATATTACCTTCCGTTTCAGCTTCTGAATTTATCTTGCCAATACATGTAACGGTTGGTGTTTCTTCAGATACAGGTGGTTCAGGAGTAGTATCATCTGGATCATGGGTCGGTATCTCCACCGCTTCGCTGCTGTCCTCAAAAGTGATGTTGGTATTGATAGTAATTCCTTCCAAATCGCCAGTAGAGGACGTAACGGTACCCATATTGATTTCCAGTGCATCACCTCCGGTGAATGCATCGCCAACTTCTTCGTAATTGGTTTCCGCGTCACTCTTGTGGAATGTGCGCGATTCGCTTACTGTGTTACCGGTTGTTGTGGTGGCACGGATATTGACAGTTATGGTTGTTGCATTGTTTTCAAAGTGCCAATAGATGGGGGTAGGGGTCAGATTCTCCTGTGTGTACGACAAGGCCATCTCACTGCCGTCGTTGATGGTTATGGTCCATTGGCTGAAGGCTTCCTTGAAGTCTTCGCCGTAGTTCATCTGGATGCGGCTGTTGGCCATGCGGCATACAATGTCGGCCTTGCTTGCAATGTCTTTGCTGACCGTAATGTTGGTACTGCCGGCATAGTAGGGGCTGGTCATCTGTTTCTCCAGTGTACCCGGGGTATGCGAGGAGAGGGTATATTGGCCCACCGGTACAGTGATGCTGGCAGGCATTTCGGACAATGTCTCGTATTCATGTTTGATGTCGGTTACCCCGTCGCTGGTACCTTGTATTACGACGGGATAGGTATTGGTATCAATTCCACTGACGTCTGCACGTGTCTGCGACACCGGTTGCTTGACGCTGACTCCCAGTTCTATCGAACCGGTATCTTCTTTGTCGGCCAAACTGCCTGTCAGTTCGTTTTTCAGTTCGCACGATGCCAGGCTGAGCATGGCGGCCGTGCCTAAGATGAGGATATTATGTAGAGATTTCATAGAATTTATGTGATTCTTTTTTATCTTGTGAAAACGATTATACCCAGTCGGCAGGTACTTCGATGTCTATAGTCTCATCATCAGTTGTTTCGTCAACCGTGATTTCAATGCCCAGGCTGCCGTTATCGTCTGCCGGAGCGATGTTCAGCGTCCACGATTTGTTGGGAGCCAGGGTATAGGTCTTTACTACCGTTGCTGTCTTGTTTTCGTCCAAACGTGTCACTTGAATGGTGGCTGTTACCGTTTCGCCAGCGTTGTCAACCTTCAAGTACCAGGGATCGGTGTCACCTTTGGCCCATACGGCTGTGGTGCCGGCAGCTTTCAGCGCAGCGGTTTCATATACAATCGAGTAGTCGCTGAAATATTCGTCCATGTTGGAGGCAAAGGTCGCTTTCACCTTTCCACAAGTGGGCTGGCAGTTTACTGTCACTTCCTGAACGGGTTCACCGTTAACTTGGAATCGTGTACTGCCTTCTACATAGAAGCTTTCCCGCGAGGCATTGCTTTCAGTGCCGTAAAAAGCCTTGAGGGTGTATGAACCGTTGTTCAGGTTGATTTTTTCTTCTTTTTCCGAATAAAGAAATTCCTTTACAGGAGTCCCTTCATCGTTCAGAATCTGTACGGTGTAGTTGTCTACATTGCTATAGGTGCTTTCGTTCACAGCTTTGGTAAAGGCTGTGCTGGTGGTAAGGCCCAAGGCAATGCTACCTGTACCTTCCGGGAAGGCGGGCTCGTCGTTTTGAGAAGCGCAGGAGCCGAGTATCAAGCTGATACTCAGAAAACACGCTGCTAACGTTGATTTCGTATTCATACTCTGTTTTTGCTATATAAAATCCGCCGCAAAGTAACATCTTTTTTCGAAATGCTGCAAGTCCCTTTTTTAAGGGAATTCAGTTCCTTTTTTAAGATATTTGGACGTGATTTGAGGAAAAACGCCCATTTTATGTCTGTTTTTTAAGATTCAGGGCGAAAGGAGGAAGAAGAGAAAGATTGTTTGGAAGAGTATGGCGGCCGGAGGGGCGGCAGGCGCGGAGCCGTAACCATTGAAGGGAACAGCCGTTACCTTTAAAGGGTAACGCCCGTTTCCTTCAATGGTAACGCGCGTTTCCGTGCACAGGAAACGGGCGTTTCCTTGGGGTGGGAACGGCCGTTTCCATGTACAGGAAACGACCGGCAGGAGTGCTTTATTCCGGCATCATCACCACTCCCTGCTTCTTCCTGCCGTCCATCTTGACGGTCATGGGACGGTCGAAGCGGACGTGGCGCAGGTATTCCGTCTCGTGCAGGGCGGGCTGGGCGTTGAGGTAGTCCTGGTTGTAGAGGCCGTCGTTCATGTAGGCGTTGATGGTGAAGTAGCCTACGCCGAACGACGTCAGGTTCTGGAAGAAGTGAGTGCCCTGGCTGGGGTCCACACGGTAGTTGGTCAGGCCGGCTTCCACGATGACGCGGGCCGCACTGATGTGGGGCCATTTCACGGGGATGCCCAGCCACGTGTCGCTGCTGCCCCAGCGGCCGGGGCCCACCAGCACGTAGTTGCGTCCTTCGTCCAGGAACTGCTGGTTGAGCTTCTCGATTTCCCAGGCTATCTTTTGGTTGTTCGAAGCGCTGTAGTGGTCGGTCTTCACGTAGACGACGTCGTAGAGGTCGTTCATGATGCCTTGTCCCAGCGAATTGTTGGAGCGCAGCAGCAGCCGGTCGTCGGGGATGGCGCTGAGGTCTTCGTCGAGCACGGCGTTGTTGTCCACGATGGGGCGTATCTGCAGCAGGTAGAAGGTGCCTGTCTTGTCCTTTTCACGGCTCAGGGTGGCGGCAAACTCTATCTCTACGGGGCGGCGCATCTCTTCCTGTCCGTACTTCAGGGCCAGCTGCAGGATGCGCGCCAGGGGGAAGACGTCGTGCTGCAGGATGTTGGCAAAGGTGATGACCTTGCGCCCTCCCGGGTACAGGCCGTCGCGGATAATCTGGTCGTAGGGGTCGTAGGTCGAGGCGATGTAGTTGAGCGCACCGTCCTTCTCGGCTTCCTTGACGGGCAGCTTCAGCAGGTTGAAGCCGTCGTCGATGGAGAAGTCGTGGCCGGAGTTGCTCAGGTCGAGGGCGTAGAAGCGGGTCTGCGTCTCGCGCAGGGCTATCTCCATCTCGCTGGTCTGGAGCACTTTGGTGGGGTGGTAGGGCGAGAAGCGGAGCGTCAGGCCGCCGTCCACGATGTACTTGCCCAGTCCGAGGGCCAGGTTGACGATGCCTTCCTCGGCCTTCTCGTCGCCCAGGGGGTAGTAGTTGAGCGAACGTGCCACGCCCGACATGCTGGGGTAGAAGCGGGGACCGTACTGGTTGCCCACCACTTCCTGAAGGATGACGGCCATCTTTTCCTGGTCGATGACGTTGCTCGTGGCCTGCATGTAGGCCTTGGAGTCGCGGAAGTAGACCGAGGCATAGACGCCCTTGATGGCGTCGCTCAGCATGCGGAGCATTTCGTACTTGTCGTCCAGGTAGGGAATCATGTACGTGTTGTAGATGCCGGCGAAGGGCTGGTAGTGCGAGTCTTCGAGCAGCGACGACGAGCGCACGGCGATGGGCGACTTCACCACGTCGAAGAAGGTGAAGAAGTCTTCCACCAGGCGGTCGGGCAGCTTGGCCTTGAGGAAATAGCGCAGGATGGTGGAGTCGTCCACGTCCGACAGGGCCACCTGGTAGAGGTTGTTGGTCTCCATGAACTCGTCGAACACGTCGGTACAGAGCACCACGGTCTTGGGGATGGCTACGCGGGCGTTGTCGAACTCCTCGAACTCGGGATGGCGCTTCACCAGGTTGTCGATGAAGGCCAGACCGCGGCCCTTGCCTCCCAGCGAGCCTTCGCCGATGCGGGCAAAGTTGGAGTAGCGGTCGAAGCGGTCGCGCTTGAAGACGGCCACCACGCCCTGGTTCTTCATCTTGCGGTACTTGACGATGGCTTCGAAGATGATCTGGCGGTGGGCATCCACGTCCTGCAGGGTGTTCCAGGTGATGGGTTTCAGGAATTCGGCGATGGGGAACATGGCGCGCGAGTAGAGCCAGCGGCTGATGTGGTTGCGGCTGATGTGATAGAGGAACGATTCCGAGGGGACGGCAAACAGGATGTTCTGCAGTTCCTTGAGGTTCTTCACGCGGGCTATTTCTTCCATCGTTTCGGGGTTGCGGAAGATGAAGTCGCCGAAGCCGAAGTTGTCTGACACGATGCGGCGCAGGTCCACGTCCATTTTCTTGGAGTTCTTGTCGATGAAGGCGGCCCCGTACTTGTTGGCGTAGGTCATGTTCTCCGTTTCGGACGACTGGATGATGAGCGGTACGAAGGGATCTTCCTTGCGGATGGCGGCGCAGAGGCGGATGCCGGCCATGCCGTCCTTCTCGCCGCGCTCGGTGCGGGGAAAGCGGACGTCGGTCACCACGCCCAGTATGTTGTTCTTGTACTTGGTGTAGATGGAGATGGCTTCGTCGTAGGTGCGGGCCAGCACGATTTTGGGACGTCCGCGCATGCGCAGGGTGCGCTGGTGGGCGTTCAGTGCCTCGGTACTGAATTCCTGGCTCTGCTTCAGCACGAACTTGTAGAGGTTGGGCAGCAGGGACGAGTAGAAGCGGATGCTGTCCTCCACCAGCAGGATGGCCTGTACGCCCACTTCGTTGACGTCGTGTTCCAGGTTCATCTTGTCCTCGATCAGCTTGATGATGGATACCAGCAGATCCGTGTTGCCCAGCCAGCAGAACACGTACTCGAAGGCGCTGAGGTCTTCGTTGGCGATGCGCTTGGTGATGCCGTGGCTGAAGGGGGTGAGGATGACCATCGGAATGTGGGGCCATGCCGCCTTGATGGTGCGGGCCACGTCGAAGCCTTCGTTGTCGCCCGTGCCCGGCATGCAGATGATGAGGTCGTAGGTCATGTTCTTCAGCTGGGCCAGGGCCTCGTCGCAGGTGCTCACCTGCGTGAAGCGGGGCGGATAGCGCAGGGACAGCGAGGTGTATTCGTTGAATATCTTCTCGTCGATGCGTCCGTCGTCTTCCAGCATGAAGGCGTCGTAGGGGTTGGCTATCAGGAGTACGTTGAAGATACGGCGGGTCATCAGGTTGGCAAATTGCGTATCTTTCAGGTAAAGCAGGTTGAGTTTCAGTTTGCTGAGCATGTTTTTCCAAAATTAGTAAGGCAAAAGTCGTGTTTTTTCTTGGGATATGCAAGTGGGGGTATAAAAAAGAAAGAGGCTGTATCAAAAATGAACAGGTTTTATCGTTGTGTAATATCATCCTGAACGAAGTGAAGGATCTCAATACAAAATAACGGTTATCGAGATTCTTCGCTTTGCTCAGAATGACAAAATGTTAGCACTTTTCATTTTTGAAACAGCCCCTTTTGCGGATGCGACTCTGTCAGGGTACTCCCTCTTGCAGGCAGCCCGGTCTCGGCATCAGTGCTTGTAGCACACCTTATATATAATAGGTATGTCGAGCACACCTTGCGGGGCTGCACTGCGGGTGCTTGCCGTCCGTTTGGGGCCTGGAATCAGTGGGCTGTATTCCAGCACGTGGCGCATGCGCTCCCTTTGGTTGGGCGTGAAGCGGTCGGAGTGGCTGATTTCGTAGTCCATCAGGTTGTAGGACGTGAAGGTCTGGTCCGTGTTGAGGCTGTTGATACGCTGGAAGCCGGGTTCCAGGGCAGCCATGTCGTAGTTGCTGGCCTGCCAGGCCTGGTAGGCGGCTGTCATGGTGGTCTGTTCGTAGAGGGAACGGTTGTAGGGAGGCGTGTCCGTGCAATAGTCGGAGTCGGCGTTGGGATCCTCTCCTTCGTTGAAGGCGTGGTGCAGACCCAGATAGTGCCCCAGCTCGTGGGCGAGCGTCACGTTGGCATCGGCCGAGTTGTAGAGGCCTTCGGGAGTGTATTGGTTGAAGTAGAGGCTGTTGATGGAGACACAGTGCGGATAGCCCAGATTGGAGTTCTCCAGGCGGTCATATTTCACAGACTGAAGCCCTTCCAGATAGTTCTGCCCTTCTACGGACAGCGGCAGGTGGGAGATTCCCAGGATGGTACCGCCGTCCACTTCGGCAAAGTTGTAGAGCATGACGTTGATGTACTTGTTCATGTCCCAAAGCAGGTTCAGGATTTTGGAATTGCTGCTTTGCATGAAGCCTTCGCAGTCGATGGGCATTTCGTTCCAGGCAATGTATTCCACTCCCGGTGTTTCGAGCGTATTGCCCGCTTCATCCGTTTCAGGCAGGTAGAAATCCAGGTTGATGTTCTGGCCGGCATCGCCTCCTGCGGCGATGGTCTTTCCGTCGTAGTATTGGTTGACGTTGGCCAGTACCTGCTGGATGAGGCGGGTGTCGATGTACTGGAGCGGGTCGCTCTGGTCTTTATATAATACGTGGAAGATGACCGGAATCCGGTAGGTCAGTTCCTGTCCGGCGGGTACGGCCTTTTGCACGATGTCGATGTTGGTCTGGGTGCCGTTGCAGTTGATGACCACGGTGCCGGTACGGTCTTGGGAGATGTTGCCCATTACTTCTATCTGGATGGTGGCATTGCCGGTTCCTTTGCCGGGCGTCACGCTGCACCAGTCCTTGTTGAGGCTGGTGGCTGTCCATTCGCCGGAGGTGTGGATGTCGAGCGAAAGGGTCTTTCCCTCGGGCGGAACGTCGGTGAAGCTGTCCTGCGACAGGGTGAAAGGAGGTTCATTGGTGCTGCAGCTTGCCAGAATCAGGCAAAGAAAGGCAGCCATCAGGTAAGTGAATTTTGTTTTCATGTCTTGATGAACTGGTTAAATGATTCGGGTTGATTAAAGTCATAAATGCAAAGTTATGAATAAATTTCGGATTTTTAATACATTGGGTGTATTTTCTTTTTGGCGTGTGAAGCTTATCGGTTCCTGAAATGACATTTTATTATTATTTGCTTATTTTTTCGATTGAAAGTTTAGGAGATATGAAAAGAATGACTATATTTGCAGTGTTGTTAGCTGACATTTTGATTGGCTGACGCAAGGGAATCCATTTGATAAACCTTTTAAAGCGTAATATTATGAATATTGAACGTATCATGGCCTCTTTGGAGGCAAAACATCCCGGCGAATCTGAGTATCTTCAAGCCGTCAAGGAAGTGCTTCTTTCCATCGAAGATATCTATAACCAGCATCCTGAATTCGAGAAGGCCAAGATTATCGAACGTCTGGTAGAGCCCGACCGCATCTTTACGTTCCGCGTAACGTGGGTGGACGACAAGGGTGAAGTCCAGACGAATCTGGGCTACCGCGTGCAGTTCAACAACGCCATTGGCCCGTACAAAGGCGGTATCCGTTTCCATGCTTCCGTCAATCTGTCCATCCTGAAGTTCCTGGGATTCGAGCAGACCTTCAAGAATGCCCTGACTACGCTTCCGATGGGTGGCGGCAAGGGCGGTTCTGACTTCTCGCCGCGCGGCAAGAGCGATGCCGAAATCATGCGTTTCTGCCAAGCTTTCATTCTGGAATTGTGGCGCCACCTGGGTCCCGATATGGATGTGCCTGCCGGCGATATCGGCGTAGGCGGCCGCGAGGTAGGATATATGTTCGGTATGTACAAGAAGCTGACCCGTGAGTTTACAGGTACCTTTACCGGCAAGGGACTGGAGTTCGGCGGTTCGCTGATCCGTCCGGAGGCTACCGGTTTCGGCGGTCTGTATTTCGTGAACCAGATGCTGCAGACCAAGGGCATCGACATCAAGGGCAAGACGGTGGCCATCTCCGGCTTCGGCAACGTGGCATGGGGTGCCGCTACCAAGGCTACCCAGCTGGGCGCCAAGGTAGTGACCATTTCCGGTCCCGACGGCTACATCTACGATCCTGACGGCATCAGCGGCGAAAAGATTGATTATATGCTGGAACTCCGTGCATCGGGCAACGACATCGTTGCGCCTTATGTCGAGCAGTTCCCGGGGGCTACGTTCGTGGCCGGCAAACGTCCGTGGGAAGTGAAGGTGGACATCGCACTGCCCTGTGCTACCCAGAACGAGCTGAACGGCGACGACGCCCGTCAGCTGATTGCCAACAACGTGCTGTGCGTAGGCGAAATCTCGAACATGGGATGTACGCCCGAGGCCATCGACCTCTTCATCGAGCACAAGATGATGTACGCACCGGGCAAGGCTGTCAACGCAGGCGGTGTGGCCACCAGCGGACTGGAAATGTCGCAGAACGCCATGCACCTCAGCTGGAGCGCTGCCGAAGTGGATCAGAAGCTGCATGCCATCATGCACGGCATCCACGAACAGTGCGTGAAGTATGGTACTGAACCCGATGGCTACATCAACTACGTGAAGGGCGCCAACATCGCCGGCTTCATGAAGGTTGCCCACGCCATGATGGGACAAGGCATAATTTAAGAGAGAAACTTTGTTTAGTTGTATTTGTATTTGTGGTTTATGCTGCCCTGTGCCTGTGAAGGTATGGGGCAGCGTTTTTTTGTCCGTCAGGCAGATGGGATGGCAGGACGTTACCTGTTTATGGGTATTTTGCAGCGATTTGTCCGAAAAGCATTCAACTTACTTTCCAATGTATAGGGCTTAATCTTTAAAATTATTACCTTTGCACACCGAAACCAATAAAAACAGTTAAGAATATGCTATTTCCGGAATTGAAACAAAGACGTGATAAGATACGCGTATTGATGGCACAACAGGGGATTGATGCCGCCCTCATTACTTGCAATGTCAATTTGATCTATACCTACGGACGGGTAGTCAGCGGCTATCTGTATCTGCCGTTGAACGATTTTGCCCGTTTGTTCGTGAAGCGCCCCAACACCATTGAAGGCGAACACATCATGCCCATCCGAAAGCCCGAACAGCTGCCGGAACTGATTCAGGCATGCGGCCTGCCGTTGCCGAAGAAACTGATGCTCGAGGGAAGCGAGCTGTCTTTTAACGAATACAATCGCCTGGCGGCCTGTTTCCCCGAGGCGGAAGTGGTGCCTTGCGGTACGGATCTCATTCGCCAGGCACGCAGCACCAAGACGGAGATGGAGATTGAGTTCTTCCGTCGGTCGGGCGTGGCGCATGCCAAGGCTTACGCACAGATTCCGTCGGTCTACCGGCCCGGCATGACCGATCTTCAGCTTTCTATTGAAGTGGAGCGGCTGATGCGCCTGGAGGGTTGTCTGGGCATCTTCCGGGTGTTCGGACAAAGCATGGAGATATTCATGGGAAGCCTGCTGGCAGGCGACAATGCGGCGGCTCCTTCGCCCTACGACTTCGCTTTGGGAGGTGCCGGACTCGACCCCACGCTGCCTGGCGGTGCCAACGGTTCACTGATACAGCCCGGCCAGAGCATCATGGTCGATATGGGAGGTAATTTCTATGGCTACATGGGCGACATGAGCCGTGTGTACTCCGTAGGCAAGCTGACGGATCAGGCTTATGCGGCCCATCAGACCTGTCTGGAGATACAGGAGGCCGTGGCAGCCATGGCAAAGCCGGGGGTCATCTGCGAGGACCTGTACAGCAAGGCCATCGAGCTGGTGACGAAAGCCGGTTTTGCCGACTATTTCATGGGAATGGAGCAGAAGGCGAAGTTCATCGGTCACGGCATCGGGTTGGAAATCAACGAGGCACCTGTCATCGCTCCCCGCATCCGTCAGGAACTGGAGCCGGGCATGGTCTTTGCGCTTGAACCGAAAATCGTATTGCCGGGAGTCGGTCCGCTGGGTATCGAGAATTCCTGGGTAGTGACGACTGAAGGCCTGGAAAAACTGACGCTTGCTCCCGAAGAAATCATCGAGCTTTGACGGGCAGTTGCTTGGGAATGTCATGCAGTGCTTTGTGAACTGTTGACAAAGTGCTTTGTTACCCCCTCATGCAGTGCTTCGTCAGGGTGTAAGGAAGCACTGCATGAGGGGGTAACAAAGCACTTGATGATAGTGTTCCTTTGCACCATTTTACTTTGAATATTATAACTTGTCACCCTACTTGGTTGATTGTTAATGATTTATTGCGTCAAGTGAAATGTGTGTTAATAAACTTTCTGTAACTGATTAAATAAATAGGCTGCCTTTAAAGGCAGCCTATTTATTTAATTGTCCGCGTAAAGTTTACCCGAGACTTTACGCGTCACCGTAAAGTGTATATAGTCAGACAGTTACTGCGTCAAGTTTTTAAACTTGCCTTTTGCTCAACCACTGGCGCACAGGCTCGTCGTAAAGTTTCAGGCAAAGCCAGGCCAGCAGGATGCTGCCGGCATAGACCGTGAGGGCCGTGGCCCACACTTCGCCGAATGTATAGTATCTGTGCTCGATCAGCCAGGAGTAGAACAGGTACATCACGGGGTAGTGGAC
This sequence comes from Mediterranea massiliensis, assembly GCA_958402075.1. GTDB lineage: Bacteria > Bacteroidota > Bacteroidia > Bacteroidales > Bacteroidaceae > Bacteroides > Bacteroides massiliensis_D. The sequence continues at coordinate 20,186 of CATXSD010000003.1, forward strand.
GGCATAGAGCGGATAGGAGATGTCGCCTGCAAACCGGCATATCCGGGTGGAGTGCTTGTCCGTAGTCTTTCCGGAGGCGGCCAGCCACACCAGCAGCGGGAACACGAGGAAGATGCAGAACACTTCGTACAGACCGTTCAGGCAGATGCCCTCTTTACCTTCTATATAAGGGATGCAGAACAGAACGAGCAATACGGCTGTACAAATCCAGAAGGCCCCTTTGATTTTGACGGGCTTGAAGTGGCGCGACAGCAGCATGCCCAGCGTGAAGGGGAAGAGCATGCGTAGCAGTCCGCCCACGAAGTTGGCACCGTCCAGCGTCCAGCCTACGCCGATCATGCCGTATCCTACTACGTCGAACAGGGCGAACCATGCCAGTCCCAGTCCCGACAGGACGGTCAGCAAGGCCAGCATCTTGTTGTTCAGGCGGTGGATGAAGAGTGCATAGAGGATGTTGCCGATGTATTCGAAGAAGAGTGACCAGCTTGGTCCGTTCAGCGGAAACATTTCGCCGTTGCCTCGTATGTCATAGCAGGCACCTGGGGCGGCCGGAATGAAGAACAGGGCGCAGAGCAGGGCAAGCATCACCAGCGAAAGGCTCACGTGGGTGCCGTTCCATTGCACCGAACCTTGCAGCAGGTAGAACATCACGCCCAGTACGGCTCCCATCACAATCATCGGATGGAGGCGAATCAGCCGCCGCTTGAAGAAGTTGCCCAGGCTCATGCTTTTGCCCAGTCGGTCGTCGTAGGCGTAGCCGATGACGAAACCGGACAGGATGAAAAAGAAGTCTACGGCCAGGTAACCGTGGTTGATAACGGTAATGAGGGTGCCCCCGGCAGCAAAGGACAAGCCTTCGAAGATGTGGTAGAACACCACCAGCAGGGCGGCTACGCCACGCAGGCCGTCGAGCAGTTCATAATGGGGTTTGGTGTCGCTGAAGGCGGCAGAAGAAATGTTTCTCATGGATGGTATCATGTTATTTTCTGTGTTAATCCGAGCAATTTGCAATGATGAGTCCTGACTTGGTCAATCCCCTTCGTAATATTCTCTCAGAAAGTAGCGGGCAATGAAGTTCCAGTGCCGTTGCAGCACTTCCCTACCTCCGGCAAAGGGCAGGGCTGCATCGGGCAGAAGGCCGTGCTGCATGCCATACTTCAGCAGGTCGAAGGGACAGCGTCCGGGCAGGCAGAACAGTTCGTAAGCCTCGGCGGCGGCCGTTGGGGCGTCGTAGGCGGGGTTGCGGGAGTCGCAGAAGCAGGAGGCTACGCCTGGGGCGAGCAGCATGCCTTTGGCGTTGGCGTAGATCACGAAGTCCTTTTCGTCCTTCAGGTCGGCCAGTACACCTCCGGGATGGTCTTCCCACTCCAGCGTGCCGGTGAGGAAGGCGTGCAGGTCTCCGTAAGTGGCGAAGTAGAGCAGGGGATGCCCGTGGCTGTAGGCCAGGCAGCGTTCCACGTCTTTTGTCAGGCGGGAGTCGGGTGTCACTTCGGGCAGGGGAGTGGTGACCGTGTCCAGCAGACCGAGGTCCATGACCCACGTCTCGGCCGAGGGTATTTCGTTGATGGGGGCTTCCTCGAAGAGGCTGTCCATCCGGTCGTAGAGTTGCCCGGCCAGTGTCAGCAGGGATGCTTCGTGGGGAGGCTGGAAGTGGAAGGAAGGATGCAAGTCCGTCAGGTTTTTCCACAAGAGGAAGCACACGTCGTCCCGGTTGATTTCGTCGTCGATGTAGTCGTTGCAGGCATAGAAGGGCAGCGGTTGCCCGTACAGCATGCGGTAGCGGGCGGTGAAAGCCTTCCATCCGCCTGTCTGGGCGATGGCATCCTGAAAGTAGAGGGCCGTGTCCAGGGCTGTTTGGACAGCCTTGCCTGCCGCGTGACCTTGAAACAGGGGCGAGGCGGCCACGAGGGGCAGCACTTCGTTGGCGAAGTTCAGGTACCAGGCGTCATCGGGCAGCACCCGTTTGCGTCCGTTGGCTTCCAGCCATCGTTTCATATAGATAGGAGTCGTTTTCATGGATGGGAATCTGTTTTTAAAGTCTTTTCAAAGCCAGCTTGATGACCTGCTCAACCGGGGCATCGGGCGTTTCCTTCAGGATGGCCAGCACCACCTTCTGTGAGGCGGCCTGGGCAAAACCCAGCATGGTGAGGGCGGCTACGGCTTCGTCCATCACCTCGCTGCTGGCCGCGGCTTGGAGCGGAAGGCCCGGTTCGCTGCCCATAGCGGCAGCCACGGCTCCCGTCTTGATCTTGTCCTTCAGGTCCACGATGATGCGCTGGGCCGTTTTCAGACCGATGCCTTTCACTGTCTTCAGCAGGTTGGCGTTCTCTGTACTGATGATGTTGATAAGTTCGGCGGAGGACAGGGCCGAGAGTATCGTGCGGGCGGTATTCCCGCCGATGCCCGACACGGAGATGAGCAGCAGGAAGAGTTCACGTTCCTGCTTGTCGGCAAAGCCGTAGAGCTGGTAGGCGTCTTCGCGGACGGCTTCGTAGATGTAGAGCTTGCAGGACTTCTTGCCCTGGATGGCCGAATAGGTGTTGAGCGAGATGCTGGCCAGGTAGCCCACACCGTTGCAGTCGATGACGGCGGCTGCCGGACTGAGTTCGGCCAGTTCGCCCCGGAGGTATTCTATCATAAGTTTTCAGTTCTTTATTGGGATGCGGTAGTAATGGTTAATGGTCAATGACAGATGGGGTGAAACCCATGTCCGGTGCAAATGTACGAAATATCCTCCGTCTATAAAATAGCTTAATAAAGAAAAAAGGAAATGGAAGATTGTGTGGATTTATGTCGAAATTCAATGAAAAATGTGTATTTTTGTGCCCGCTAAATAGATAACTGATAACTAAAATCAATAAAAGTATGAAAAAAGTAAGAGCTGCCATCGTTGGTTATGGCAATATCGGGCACTATGTGCTCCAGGCTTTACAGGCTGCGCCTGATTTCGAGATTGCCGGTGTCGTACGCCGCGCAGGAGCCGAGAACCGTCCGGCTGAACTGAACGACTACCCTGTAGTGAAGGACATCAAGGAACTGGAAGGTGTGGACGTGGCCATCCTCTGTACGCCCACCCGCAGCGTGGAGAAGTATGCCAAGGAGATTTTGGCCTTGGGTATCCACACGGTAGACAGTTTTGACATCCATACCGGCATTGCCGACCTGCGCCGCACGCTGGACGCCGAGGCAAAGGCCCACAACACAGTGTCCATCATTTCCGCCGGTTGGGATCCGGGAAGCGACTCCGTAGTACGCACCTTGCTGGAGGCCATCGCCCCGAAAGGCATCACCTATACCAACTTCGGTCCGGGCATGAGCATGGGCCACACCGTAGCCGTCAAGGCAGTGGAAGGTGTCAAGGCTGCCCTCTCCATGACTATCCCTACCGGTACGGGCATCCATCGCCGTATGGTGTACATTGAGCTGAAGGATGGCTACGACTTCGACAAGGTGGCTGCCGCCATCAAGGCCGATCCCTACTTCGTGAACGATGAGACACACGTGAAACTCGTGCCCAGCGTAGATGCACTACTTGACATGGGCCACGGTGTGAACCTCACCCGTAAGGGCGTTTCGGGGAAGACGCAGAACCAGTTGTTCGAGTTCAACATGCGCATCAACAATCCGGCCCTGACGGCTCAGGTACTGGTATGCGTGGCACGTGCTTCGATGCGCCAGCAGCCGGGCTGCTACACGATGATTGAAATCCCTGTCATCGACCTGCTGCCGGGCGACCGCGAGGAATGGATTTCCCACTTGGTATAATCATACCTATATATCTGATAACAGCGAGGGCGCATCCGACGGGATGCGCCCTCGTTTTGTTTGGTTCTTATTCCGCCGGCTTCAGCAACAGGGTGTGGTTGTTCATGTCGCGCCATTCGGCCATCAGGGCATAGAAGTCGCCGTAGGTTGGGGGCGTGAGCCGTTGTTGCGTGATGCGGAGGCTGCGGGTCACGGTCACACCGTCCGCGCTGGAGCGGTAGGTGAACGATACCTTGCCACACTGGTTGGTCAGTTCCTTGTCGGCCTTCGGACTCCAGACGGTACCTTCGGGCAGTTTTACCAGCGTTTCGCTGGTCACTTCCAGCGTTTGCGGGAGCAGGATGTTCTCGCGGATGGTGGTGTTGGCGGCGTAGGCGTAGAGCGGCAGGGTGGTTGATACCGGCTTCAGGCTGACAACCTGCCATCCGCCGGGTAGGGCCTGCGAGTTGTCGGCGTTCACTTCCAGCCTGTCTTTCTGAACACCTTGGGTGCTGCGGAAGGGCAGCTCCAGGGGTTGTGCCTGGAGGTCGGTCACTGTCATGTAGTCTTGCAATCGGGCTTCTTCCGTACCCTGTAGCACTACGCCTTTCGGGGTGGTGGCGGATTTCGCCACAACCGACACGATGCTTCCCAAGCCGCGGTTGTCCGTTGCCGGCGGGCAGAGCGCGCAGACGGCCACTTCAGCCTTCAGTCCGGCGGTCTTTTGCAGCATGACGTCCAGATTGGCCAGCTCGGCTTGTGTGCCGCAGGCGCTGAGGATGATGTCCGAGGCCGGGCGCAGGCGGTAGCCCGCTTCCTGAAGAGACACCTTGCACTGGCCGGAGCGGTAGAGGCCCTCCATGTAGGCGGCGATGGCGCTGCGCAGGTCGGTGCTGTCCTTTTGCGCTTCTTGCTTCAGCTCAGCCAGCTTGGCATCGATGACGGTACGGTCGCCTGTGACAAACTGCCGGGCGAGCGACTTCAGTGCGTCGGCATGGTTTGTCCAGGTGGAGGCCACAAGGACGGGCATCATGCCGGAGGCCACCTGCTGCACCATGCCCAGGCTGCCGCGCAGCGAGGGATAGGAATAGGGGCGCGGCTCCACGTTCTTCAGGGTCCACGTCAGAATCTTCATGCCGTCCTTGTTCACTTCGGTCGGACGGGTGGAGGCGTTCAGCAATTCGTAGTGAAGTGTTTTGCTTTCGGGCACCTCGATGCGACAAGTGAATTCGTCGATGGGCGACAGCTCTTTTATCGGACAACAGATGTCCAGTTCGGGCAAGTAACCTGCCAGACTCTTGATGGAGTAGTCCAGGCAGATGGTGGCACCCAGCTCCAGGCCGGTATGCACGACGACCATTTCCTTCAGGCGGTTGTAGGCAGGGGCGTTGGCGGCTGCCGAAGGCAATACCTCGACAAAGGCATTGTCTGGGGTACGGACGATGGTGCCATCCTTTTGCCGCGTATATGCATCGTGTATCTCGAGCTGCTGGTAGTGCGGATCGTAGACGATGAACGTTTCGCCGTAGAGGCTGTTCATGGCGGCGTGGGTGTAGAGGGTGAGTTCTTTCTGCACGCGGAGTTCCTGACTGCCGTCGGCATGCAGGGTGTAGGTCTTCGACAACTTGCCGAAGCGTGCCTCGGGAGCAGCCTGTGCGGTGAGGACCACGGACAGGAGCAAGGCAAGTACACCTATATAGAGTTGGATTGTTTTCATTCTTCTTCAGTTCTGTTTTGAGTGTTCGACGAATCGGTTCATTTCTTTACGACGAGGTACTGGCCGTAGCTCTTGGCGGTATTCACAGCCTGGCGGAAGCTGTCCCAATCGGCAGCCTCGTAGACGCGCTTCTTCAGAGCGAGGCGGGTCTTTACGGTCAGCCGGTTGCCCTCTTGGGCGATGGAGCCGTCGAAGTCGGCTGCCTGTCCGCTAAGATTGTCGTGGCGGGGTTCTCCTGCCAGCTGGTAGCTAGAGGGCAGACGGAGTGTTTCGTCCAGTTCTACCAGGCGCGAGCAGCCGTCCTTGAAGCCGTATTGGCGTGTCTCCAGGCTGGTGTCGATGCGCAGGTAGGACATCACTTGCGTGTAGAGGTTGTTCAACACGAAAGGCTTGAAGACCATTTCGCCCCCGTCGCCAGCCAGGGCATAGCCGGGTATCTCGTAGCGGAAGGTGATGCGGATGGGTGCCTTCTGATAGTCTTTCGGGTTACGGCCGTAGTCCACACTGAGGAGGCGAGCCTTGGGCGAAACGTTCAGCAGTTGTCGTTCCATGGTGTTCTGCCATTCGGCCTGGAAGCCGGTGGTGAAGATGCGGCGGATGTTGCTGTCGCTCTGTCCTTCGGCTTCGATGGTGAAGCTGCCTCGCAGAGTGCCGTCGGCAGCGAGGCGGTTGTCGGCGTGGATGCGGACGTAGTGGTTCTCAGGAGCGGAGACGGGTGTCAGGCAGAGGTCGGTGCCTTCGGGCGTACCGGGCAGGTAGTTTTGCTGCTGTTCGGCGCTGCTCCACAGCTCGCGGCAGAAGGGCACCCACGTGGGGTCGAGGGGCATCAGTGTGCCGTCCTTCAGGCGTACCACGGCCACGCAGTGGTTGAAGTGGTCGGCTGGGATGGTCTCCACGCGGCTGCCTGCCATCGTCATGGCCGGATAGGCTTCGAAGCCTGCCATGCGCAGGAAAGCGATGAGTGTGCCGGCAATGTCCTTGCACACGCCGCAGCGGTCGGTGTAGTTCATCTTCAGGTTGTGCAGGGTGAAGCCTTCGCCCTTGCCCATGGTGATGCCGGCATAGCGGATGTTGTCGGCCACCCAGTGGGTCAGCACGGCTATCTTTTCCATATCAGTCTTCTTGCCGCGTATTAGTTCGTCCACCTTGCGCTGGGCCTCGGGGATGGCGGTAAAGCTGCCGTAGTCTTCGTTGACGCCGTAGAACCAGCGCGACTTGTCACGCCAGTCGGCAGTGGTGGACATCATCAGCTTGGGAGCGGCGTCGTAGAAGTCCACCATGTTCGGCTCGCGGCGGAAGGGCATCAGACCGTCCGAGGCAAAGGTATAGACCTTGCGTCCGTCCTCGTAGCGCAGGGATGATATGCAGCTGCCCTGATAGAACTGGAACTGCATGTCCTTGTCGGCGGGCAGGCTGACGCGATAGACCTTGCGCACTGTCGGGTCGCTGCTCCAGAAAGGCACGATGTCGTAGAACTGGCCGCGCATGGGCGGAATGAAACGTGAGTCGTCTCCGTCCTGCGGCGCGTCGGCCAGCAGGGCGTAGGTGAATCCCTTCTTGTCTATCTCGTAGTCGATGACGTCGCCGGGCTTCAGCTGTCCCAACTCAATCATAATCTGACGGGCGCCCCAGTAGATGGCACGGGCGGGTGCGGCATAGTCCAGGGTTTTCGATACGTCCACCTCGGTCTTCGTGCCGTCGGCGTGATAGACGGTTACCCGGCGGAAGCGGGCGGCCGCCGTCAGCGGGTCGTAGTCGTACTTCAGCACACGCTGGCGCAGGGCGCCGGCAGGTGTCTGCACCTTGACGGCGCGGCACACGGCGAACGAACCTTGTCCGCTGGGCTGTACCGTGACGCTGGTGCTGTCCAGCAGGTTGACACAATCGTGTCGGGCGTAGGCCTCGTCCTGCAAGGCTGTCCGTTCATAGGCCTTCCACGACTGGGCCTGCAGGGCTGTCGTTCCGCACAGCAGGGCGGCGGCCAGGGTAGCAGTTGTCTTTTTCATATCGTTTGTTTTTTAGTAGAAAGCAAGCTTGTATATTTTCTTGTTGCCTTATCGGCGTGCTAAAGTATCATTTTTATATGGGATATGCAAAAAAAAGTACAGACGACATGGACCGGTACGTTCACTGATTCAATCAGTTCGTACAGATCCGTGTCGCCTGTAGTTAGGGTCTCCCCGCGCCACTCAAGAGAAACAAGAGCATGGGGAGGACTGCTGTAGGGTAAGCGGTTTATGGCTTTCTCAGAAGATAAACCTCAATACATCATTCAGGTTAGCCCAGATGAGCAGGGCAAAGAGCAGGAGCATGCCTACCATTTGCGCGCGCTCCATGAACTTGTCGCTGGGCTTGCGACGGGCTACAATCTCGTAGATGAGGAACAGCACATGGCCGCCGTCCAGAGCGGGGATGGGCAGAATGTTCATGAAGGCCAGGATGATGGAGAGGAAGGCCGTCATGTACCAGAACTGGTGCCAGTCCCACGTGGCTGGGAAGATGCTGCCGATGGTTCCGAAGCCTCCCAGCTGCTTGGCTCCTTCCTTGGAGAAGAGGTATTTCATTTGGTTGACGTAGCCCTTGAGTGTGTTCACGCCCAGTGTGACGCCGGCAGGGAACGAAGAAAAGAAGTTGTATTCCTTCTTCACGATGGGGAGTAGGCGGGCGGTGCGCATATCGGCAGTGACACCGATCTCGTAGAGCGAGTCGGTAGCTATGCTGAGGGTATCGGTGACGCCGTTGCGGACGTAAGTCAGGCGGATATCGTGTGACGCCTGACCGTCTTTCTGGCGTTTCAACATTTCTTCCTTGAAGTCAAAGTAGGCGATGTTGCGCCCGTCCAGCTGCGTGATGCTGTCGCCCGACTGGAGACCGGCCAGTGCGGCAGGGCGTCCGGCTACGATGCTGTCGATGACGAACGGGTAACGGAAGTCGGCAAAGCGGGCGCTGTCGGCCAGCAGACGGTCCATCAGCCCTTCGGGAATGTAGACCGAGGCCGGTTTGCCGTCGCGCAGGACACTGACCTGACGAGCATCGACAATGGATGTCAGCAGGTCGCCGCCCATGCGTTCGAAGGGTACGCCGTCGGCCGAAAGCAGTACGTCGCCGTCGCGGAAGCCGGCCTGGTGCATGCTTTCGTTGAAGTCCATGCCGAGCGGTGCCTTCTGCACGGGAATGTAGGAGTCGCCCCAGGCAAAGAGAATCATGGAGTAGATGAACAGAGCCAGCAGGAAGTTGAACAGTACGCCGCCCACCATGATGAGTAGACGCTGCCAGGCCGGTTTAGCCCGGAATTCCCACGGCTGTACGGGTTGTTTCATCTGTTCGGTGTCCATCGACTCGTCTATCATGCCGGCAATCTTGACATAGCCACCCAGAGGCAGCCAGCCGATGCCATATTCCGTTTCGCTGTTCTTGGGCTTGAACTTGAACAGCGTGAACCAAGGGTCAAAGAATAGACAGAACTTTTCAACCCGGGTCTTGAAGAGACGGGCGAAGAGGAAGTGCCCCATTTCGTGTATGACGACGAGCAACGAAAGGCTCATGATGAGTTGCAGGGCACGAATCAAAAATGTTTCCATTATTTATTCAACTATAAATTATCAATTTTTACTTTCCAATTATTTATTGATCAGACTTTCTGCTATACGGCGTGCTTCGGCATCCGTTGCCACATAGTCTTCGTAGGTGGGTTTCTGGATGAAGGATACACGTCCCATCGTTTTTTCGATGACGTCGCTCATGCCGAGGAAGGAGATGCGGTCGTGCAGGAAGGCGGCCACACAGACTTCGTTGGCGGCATTGACGATGCAGGGCATGTTTCCACCGCGGTGAAGGGCTTCGTAAGCCAGCGCCAGGTTGCGGAAGCGTTCAGTGTCGGGTTGCTCGAAGGTGAGCTGCGTGCACTTGCTGAAGTCCAATCGCGGGAACGAGGCATGCAGGCGGTCGGGATAAGAGAAAGCGTACTGGATGGGCAGACGCATGTCGGGCATGCCGAGCTGAGCCTTTACGGCACCGTCTTCAAACTGTACCATGCTGTGGATGACCGATTGCGGATGTACCACCACTTCTATCTGGTCGGGCCGTACACCGAAGAGCCATTTGGCTTCTATTACCTCGAAGCCTTTGTTCATCATCGAGGCGGAGTCGATGGTAATTTTGGCTCCCATGTCCCAGTTGGGATGGCGCAGGGCCTGTTCTTTGGTCACCGTCTTCAGCTGTTCGTGGCTGAAAGTGCGGAAGGGACCTCCCGAGGCAGTGAGAATGACTTTCTCAATGGGATTGCCTGCTTCGCCGGCCAGGCACTGGAACACGGCCGAGTGTTCGGAGTCGACGGGCAGGATGGGAGTACCGTTAACACGGGCCAGGTCGTTGATGAGGTCACCGGCCACAACCAGTGTTTCCTTGTTGGCCAGGGCGATGGTCTTCCGGGCACGGATGGCATGGATGGTGGGGCGGAGGCCGGCGTAACCTACCATGGCCGTCAGCACGATGTCGACCGGCTTCTCCTGTACAATCTGGCAGATGGCTTCTTCGCCGGCATAGACTTTGATGGGCAGGTCGGCCAGAGCCTCTTTCAGTTTGGGGTATTTTTCTTCGTTGGCGATGACCACAGCCTCAGGCATGAACCGACGTGCTTGGGCGATGAGTTCATCCACACGGTTGTTGGCTGTCAGCACATAGGCTTCGTACTTGTCGGGATGCTCCTCAATGACTTGCAGGGCTTGTGTCCCGATGGAACCGGTAGAACCGAGTATGGCTATTTGTTTCTTCATGATATGTCGTTTTATTAGAATACGATGTGAATTTCGGGGTTGATGGCTCTTCCGCGGTACCACAGCTCAAAGTGCAGGTGCGGGCCGGTAGTCAGCTGTCCCGTGTTGCCCACCAGGGCGATGGCTTCTCCGGCCTTCACCGAGTCGCCTTCTTTCTTGAGCAGGGAACCGCAGTGCTTGTAGATGGACACGAGGTCCTGGCTGTGCTGCACCTGAATGATGTAGCCTGTCTCGGCTGTGTAGGCGCTCAGGATGACGGTACCGTCCAGAGTGGCCAGTATGCTTTCGCCGGGAGTGGCGGCAATATCCGTTCCGTAATGCCGCTGTTCGGGGTTGAAGGAAGACGATACGATGCCGCGTGTGGGGCAGTAGAAATTCAGCCCTTCGGTTGGTCCGGTGGCAACGTTGGTCAGGTTGTATTTTTCCTTTTCCTCGTATTGCTTGCGGAATTCTTCTTCGCGTTGGGTACGTTCCATCAGAGAATCCTGGCGCAGGGTGGTCAGTGAGTCGATGGACTGGATGGTGTCGGCCTTGACCTCGCCGCGGAAGATGTCCTGGATGTTCATGATGTACAGGTTCTGCCTCTCTACCAGTCGCTGGAGAGAGTCCACGCGCAGGGCGTTGTCTACCACCTGGGCGCGTATCTCGCTGTTCATGTAGCCCGGCAGATAGTTGCGCAGCGGGGTGAAGGCCACGATGAGCGAGGCTATCACAAATAGGACGGTCAGTACGGACAGAAGTACGGAGATGCCGTTCAGCTTGGACACGTGCAGGCCTACCACCTCTTCCAGCGTATTCTCGTTGACGATGGTCAGCTTGTACTTGAACTTGATGTTGTTCCAGAACGCTTTGCTTTTTTTCCTCTTTTTCGTCTGCATGAATCTTGGTGGGGTTAAGAATGGATTATTCGTCTTCCGCTTCGTCAAGGTTTACCAGGCCGGCAGGCAGGCTGACGGTGATGACCTTATGCTTCTGGTCAATATCGGTGATGAACTCTTCCTGGGCGGGTATCAGCAGCTCTTCACCGTTGTGATCTACGACAAACAGCGTGTTGAGGGTCGAAGTGTCCACTTCTGTCACGTCGCCCAGATAGCCGTGGTGGATTTCCTCCATGCGGAAACCTACGAAGTAGTTCCAGGTCAGTTCTTCAGGTTCGGCTTCATCGGCATGCTTCACGGGGAACCACACTTCCACATTGGTAAACATGCGGGCCCGCTCGGCGGTATCGACTCCTTCGAGCTTCATCAGGGCGGTGGAGTCCGAGCGGAAGCGGTATTCCTCGATGAAGAAGGGAACGAAGATGCCGTCCAGCAGGCAGACAATGTATTCGGCCTCCACACGGTCGAAGATGTCGTCGGTGAAGGTGAACAGCAGTTCGCCATGAATGCCGTGCGGCTTGTTGAATATTCCTATCTTATATACTTCTTCTCGTTTAATCATAATGGTCAAATTCTCGTTATTCTCGCTCCGATGGCGTTCAGTCGTCCTTCGATGTCCTGATAGCCGCGGTCTATCTGCTCGATGTTGTGGATGCGGCTGATGCCGTCGGCACTCATGGCTGCGATGAGCAGGGCAATGCCGGCACGGATGTCGGGCGAAGTCATGTTGCCGCCGTGCAGACGGAAGGTGCGGTTGTGGCCGATGACGACGGCACGGTGGGGATCACAGAGGATAATCTGCGCTCCCATGTCAATCAGCTTGTCGACAAAGAACAGGCGGCTTTCGAACATCTTCTGGTGGATGAGTACGCTACCCTTGGCCTGGGTGGCTACGACGAGCATCACACTCAGCAGGTCGGGTGTCAGTCCCGGCCAGGGTGCGTCGGCAATGGTCATGATGGATCCGTCCATGAACGACTCTATCTCGTAGCTTTCCTGTGCCGGTATGTATATGTCGTCACCCCGTTGTTCCAGTCGGATGCCCAGGCGGCGGAAACATTGGGGGATAATCCCCAGGTTCTCATAAGAGACATCCTTGATGGTCAGTTCGCTGGCCGTCATGGCGGCCATCCCGATGAAGCTGCCCACTTCAATCATGTCGGGCAGGATGGTGTGCTCCGTGCCGTGCAGTTCCTTCACTCCTTCGATGGTGAGCAGGTTCGAGGCGATGCCCGTTATCTTGGCTCCCATGCGGTTCAGCATGCGGCAAAGCTGCTGTACATAGGGCTCGCAGGCCGCATTGTAGATGGTGGTCGTACCTTCGGCCAGCACGGCGGCCATAATGATGTTGGCCGTACCCGTTACGGAGGCTTCGTCCAGCAGCATGTAGGTGCCTTTCAGGCGGTCGGCCGTTATGTCGAAAGTGCCCGCCGCTTCGTTGTAGTGGAAGCGGGCGCCCAGGTTCTGTATGCCGATGAAGTGGGTATCCAGTCGCCGGCGTCCTATCTTGTCGCCGCCGGGTTTGGAAATGACGGCCCGTCCGAAGCGGGCGACCATAGGCCCTACCAGCATGACCGAACCACGCAGGCTGGAGCATTTTTTCAGGAACTCCTCGCTTTCCAGATAGGCAGTGTCAATGCGGGCTGCCTGGAAAGTATAGCTGTCGATGCCGTTTTTGGTGACTTCTACCCCCATGTCGCGCATCAGCTGTATCAGGTTGTTCACGTCCAGAATGTTGGGCACGTTGTGTACGGTCACTTTGTCCGCGGTGAGCAGTGTGGCACAGATAATCTGTAGCGCTTCGTTCTTGGCTCCCTGCGGATGGATGTCACCCGCCAGCCTGTGTCCTCCTTCGATGATGAATGATGCCATGTTGGTTCGGTTTATGGAAAAAGAATAGGGTGGGCCCTGCGTGTAGGGTCAATATTTCTTTTTCTTGTTGTTGCGGTTGTTGTTATTGCTGTTGTTGTTCGGCATGTTGGCTTTGGTCGGACGGTAATACAGGTCTATGCGTTCGGCCATCAGCTTCAGGATGTCGTCGGTCATCTGCAACTTGCCGCCCGACAGTTCGTACAGGTCGTCGGCTATCTTGCGGTCGTCCACCGTGTCCTTGTTCCACGTCATGTAATCCTTTTTCATGTGGTTGCAGATGAGGGCCACCAAGTTTTGCTTCTCGTCGCCTTCGGGGAACTCGCATGCCTTCTGTATCAGCACTTCCAAGGTGCGGCCGTAGTGGCGGTAGCGGATTTTAGTGCAGGGGTAGGGCACGGGGTCGGGTTTGGAGTCGAGGTCGTTCTTGGGAATGATTTCAAACGGGTAGTCGATGTCCAGTTTGAAATCGGACATGATGGCCAGGTGGTCCCACAGTTTATGTTTGAAGTCGGGCAAGTCGCGCAGGTGCGGGAACATGCCGCCCATGATGTTGATGATGGTATTGGCGCAACGCTGGCGTTCGGCGCGGTCTTCGATGGTCAGAGCATAGTCTACCATGTTCTGGATGCTGCGGCCGTATTCGGGCAGGGGCATCCGTTTCTGTTGGGTGTTATATTGCATATATTCAATAAATTATCGGGTCTGTTATTCTTTCAGCAGATTTTTGGGCTTCCCCGCCACAAATTCCTTCAGGTAGAAGGGCTCGAAGTAGGCTACGTCCTCGTACTTCCCTTCGGCTATGGCCTTTTCGGCCAGGGGGAACATCATGCTGGCCAAGGGGCGGATGCCGTCGATGAAGTGAGCGTTCGGGTGGGTAATCTTTTCCTTGCACTTGGCGGCACCATCACCGAAGAAGTAGACGGGATGCCGGTCGAGAAACTCGCGGTAGGAGTTTTCGTCCACAATGTCGGCGCTGATGTCGCGCACGGTTTTCAGGGCCCGGTCGTAGATGGCTGCGTACACTTCCATGCGGCGGGCATCAATCATGGGGCACAGCAGGGCGTCTTCGGGCAGTTCGTCGTGGTAGAGCAGCACGGGTACGCACTGTACTTTCAACGTCGGCAGGCCGATGAGCTTCAGGTCGCGGCCGTAGCAGATACCCTTGGCCATGGACACACCGATGCGCAGGCCCGTATAGGAACCCGGACCGCAACTGACGGCCACCGCATCCAGCGGCATGGCGTGGCTGTCGGCAAAAGACAGGGCTTCGTCTACAAATACTCCCAGTGAAACGGCGTGTGAAGGGCCGTTCAGGTCTTCTTTCTTGAACACTACCTGCCCGTCTTCGCTCACGGCTACCGAACAGGCGGAAGTGGATGTTTCAATATGCAGGATACATGACATAGTTTCTATACCTCTTTAAATCAGCTGACAAATTTACGGGATTATTTTCAGTATTTAAAAATAATCGTGTAATTTTGCACAAAACTTAAGAAGCATTATGATACAATCGATGACGGGATATGGCAAGGCCATTGTCGAATTGCCCGATAAAAAGATAAATGTTGAAATCAAGTCGCTAAACAGTAAGGCGATGGACCTGTCGACGCGTATTGCACCGATTTACAGGGAAAAAGAGATGGAAATCCGTAACGAAATTGCCCGTGTGCTGGAGCGTGGCAAGGTGGATTTCAGCCTTTGGGTAGAGAAGAAAGATGCCGAACAGCTGGCTACCCCCATCAACCAGGAACTGGTGGCTGCCTACTATCACCGCATCAAGGAAATTTCGGCTGCCACAGGCATTCCCGAGCCGGAAGACTGGTTCGGCACTCTGCTCCGTCTGCCCGACGTAATGACCAAGACCGAGACACAGGAACTGAGTGAAGAAGAGTGGCAGGTGGCTCATGCGGCTGTCGAAGAGGCACTGAACCATCTGGTGGATTTCCGCAAGCAGGAAGGTGCCGCGCTTGAAAAGAAATTCCGTGAGAAAATAGCCAACATTTCCCATCTGCTCGAAACGGTAGAACCTTACGAAAAGGAACGCGTGGGCAAGATTAAAGAACGCATTGTCGATGCGCTGGAGAAGACTATCAGCGTGGATTATGACAAGAACCGCCTGGAGCAGGAACTCATCTATTACATCGAGAAGCTGGACATCAACGAAGAGAAGCAGCGTCTGGGCAATCACTTGAAATATTTCATCACGACGTTGGAGAACGGTAGCGGACAGGGAAAGAAGCTGGGCTTCATTGCTCAGGAGATGGGCCGCGAAATCAATACCTTGGGCAGCAAGTCCAATCATGCCGAGATGCAGAAGATTGTGGTGCAGATGAAAGACGAGCTGGAGCAAATCAAGGAGCAAGTTTTGAATGTAATGTAAAATGAATGTCGGGTGAAGTATCTGTCTGTTCAGGTATATTCTTCATCCTTCATTTTTAGTTCTTCATTTTTATGGGTAAACTGATTATCTTTTCCGCCCCTTCAGGTTCGGGTAAGTCGACCATCATTAACTATCTGTTGACGCAGAACCTGAACTTGGCTTTTTCCATTTCGGCCACTAGTCGTCCGCCGCGTGGCACGGAGCGCGATGGCGTGGAGTATTTCTTCCTTTCGCCCGAAGAGTTTCGTCGCCGCATAGCCGACGGTGAGTTCTTGGAGTACGAAGAAGTTTATCACGACCGCTTCTACGGCACGTTGAAGTCACAGGTCGAGAAGCAGCTGGCTGCCGGACAGAACGTGGTGTTCGACGTCGACGTCGTGGGTGGATGCAATATCAAGAAATTTTATGGCGACCGTGCCTTGTCGGTCTTCATCCAGCCGCCATCGATTGAGGAGCTGCGCAAGCGTCTGATAGGTCGCGGTACCGATACGCCCGAAGTCATCGAGGACCGTGTGGCCAAGGCCGCCTATGAAATGTCCTTTGCTCCGAAGTTTGACAAGATTATTGTGAACGACGACCTGGAGACGGCCAAGGCTGAAGCACTGAAAGTAATCACCCAATTCCTGAAAGCATGACGAAAGATTATAGCGGAAAGCGATTCTCACGCAAGATGAACAAAAGCCTGCTGATTGTCAACATCATTTTGCTGATATGTGCCGTGTGGCTGTTGGTGGCCAATATACGCTACGAGGAATACACTACGGCGGTGGCGATGGGGCTTGTGGCAGTAGTGGCCCTTGCCAGCGGCATGCTTGCCTTCCTTCGTCTGAAGGGAAAGAAAATCTGATACGATTATGGATATCGGCATCTTCAGCGGTTCATTCAATCCCATCCACATCGGCCATCTGGCGTTGGCCAATTATCTCTGTGAATTCGGCGGGTTGGACGAATTGTGGTTTCTGGTCACTCCCCGCAATCCCTTCAAGGTGGGGCAGGACCTGCTGCCCGATGCCTTGCGGCTGGAACTGGTAGAGCTGGCCATAGAGGGCTATCCCAAATTCCGTGCCTCCGATTTTGAATTCCATTTGTCCCAGCCCTCCTATACCATCCATACGTTCGACCGTCTGAAGGAAGTCTATCCGCAGCACACCTTCCACCTGATTATCGGGTCGGACAACTGGCTCTCCTTCTCCCGTTGGTACCAGTCGGAACGGCTGCTGGCTGAGAACCCGATCTTGATTTATCCCCGTTCGGGTTATCCTGTCGATGTTTCCGCCCTGCCTCCCCGTGTGCGTCTGGTCGATTCGCCGGTTCTCGAAATCAGTTCCACCTTCATCCGTGAGTCTGTCGAGGCGGGCAAGGACGTGCGCTATTTCCTCCATCCCAAAGTGTATGAACGGCTGACGCAGGGGGGGGATAACGGTTCTATGTGCGATTAAGTTCATTTTCGTTATTTCAGGTTGGGGTTTTATATTTAATTTATTAAGTTTGTATTCTATTATAAACAGACATTGGAAATAACATAAAAACGAGTTTGATGAAAAGAATAATTTTGTATGCAATGATGGTTGTGCTGGCTATGAATGTGTCGGCGCAGCGGAAGACGGAAGTCGTTGAAACACCGACTCAAATACAGGAGGAAGGTATGGTTTTGAAAAGAAAAGTCGCAATTGGCAGATTCTCCAATGAAACACAATACGCCAAGGGAATTTTCTATGATAAGGAAAATGACCCGATGGGGAAACAGGCATTGGACATCCTTTCTGCCAAGTTGGCGGCTTCAGGAAAGTTCCTGTTGCTGGAAAGAAGTGATTTGGCATCATTGTTGGAAGAAAGTCAAAAGGGGCAGAATGTTGCCCCAACGTTGGGCGCCGACTATATGATTATCGGTTCGATTACGGAATTTGGTCGGAAGGATACGGGTAAAAATAGGGTGTTTTCGTCTGAAAAGACTCAGACGGTGGAGGCAGCTGTATCCATTCGTCTGGTGGATGTATCAACCGGATTGATTATTTATTCGGATGAAGCCAAGGGTTCGGCCGAACAAACAGCCAAGACAACAATGGGAATTGGGGGACAAGCCGGATTTGATGCGACACTGAGTGACAAGGCTATCTCGGAAGCTATCGGTCAGTTGGTTGAGAATATCATCAATAAGTGTACGGACAATCCATGGAAAACCTATTTCCTGTCATATGATTCTGACGCTGTCCTTATAGCCGGAGGAGAAAGTCAGGGCATCAAAGAGGGTATGACTTTTGCCATCATGACGAAAGGCAAGCAGGTCAAGAATCCTCAGACGGGAATTATGATAACCTTGCCGGGCAAGAAAGTTGGCAGTGTGAAGGTTCTCAAGTGTGGTGGCGATACACCCGAGACGGAATATTCTTTTGTGGAGGTGAATACTACGGAAGATATCAATGCTGGTAATATGGGAAATTACATAATTGAAGAGATAAAATGAAAAAATGGTTGATTTTGTTCGCATTGCCTTTACTGCTGTTCGGCTGTAAAGTGAATTATCCCGTTGCCCAACAGAGCGGAAAAGAGGATATGGCGTATCTTTTGTTCATCAGTTCGGATGAATATGCCGGTAAAGAAGTGCTTGTGACGATTGACAATGAACAGCCGTTCAATGCGGTTGTCGTAGCACAAAAGAAATCAAAGAGGAAGGGTATGCAATATGGCGTTTCCACAGGAACACGTTCTTTGAAGGTCACTTATGAAGGCAAGACATTGTATCAGAAAAAAATATTTTTATCTACTCAAGAAGTTAAACAGATAATGTTACCATGATGAAAGGAATCTTGTTTACAGTGCTTGTGACCATAGCAGTTGCGTCGTGTACTACAACGCAGCCCTTATACTCATGGTATGACTATGAGAATGTTACATACCAATACAGCAAGAAACGCACGGACGAGCTGAAGGTCAAGTTGCTTGAACAATATCAGAAGTTGATAGAAAAGCAACAAGGTATACGTGGAGTTGTTCCTCCTGGGCTGTATGCCGAATATGGCTATCTGCTCTATCGGACAGGCAAGCAGAAAGAGGGATTGGGCTTTCTTAAAGAGGAAATCAAACTTTATCCTGAGTCGGAAAAATATATCTCACGTATCATCAAACAGCTTGAAAAATGAAAAAAATAATTGCTTTGATTGTTGTTGTCATTTCATTGGTATCCTGTTCCACCCCTAAGACATTGGGCGAACAGTATCCGGGTATGTATGAAGAAAAGCCATTGACCATTGCCATCATGCCTCCTATCAATCAGACGACCCACGTTGAGGCGAAAGACTATTTCTATACCACGATGTATCTTCCTCTTTGCGAGAAGGGATATTATGTGTACTCTCCATATCTCACCATGGAAATGTTCCAGCAGGAAAGTGCCTATGATGCAGAGCTGTTCCTTGAGGGTGATTTGACTCCTTTCAGAAATGTTTTGGGAGCCGATGCAGCTATGTTTACTATTATCAAGGATTGGCGAAGAAACAACATCGGGGGGATGCTGACGGTTCGGGTTGAATATATTCTTCGTTCCACCAAAAGTGGCCGGACCCTTTATAACAGGGAAGGTGAGATCAAGGTCGATACCAGTGTAAACAGTGGTGGTAGTGGTCTTGCCGTACTGGTTGACGTGATTGCAACAGCTGTCAATACGGCTATGACGGACAAGGTGATTGCCGGAAGAAAGTGTACAGCCTTTGTCTTATCTGATATGCCGTCAGGGAAATATTCAAATCTATATGAAAAAGATGCGGCTAACCCCGCTGGCAGTAAATTTGTAAAAGCTACGGTCAGGTGAGGATAAGCCAATGGTTTAAGCTGGGCAATGCATCGCTTTAGGCTGGACAAACGGTTGCTTTAAGCTGGGTAAAGTAGCCGTTTAAGCTGGGCAGACCGTTTGTTTTCCCAGCTTAAAAGTTTGCTTTAACCCAAATCGGTCATTAGAGATGAAGGTAATATCATCTCTAATGACCGATTTGGGTTTAACTTCTCCAACAACACAGAAAAGGACAGGCTTTGTCAATACCCATTGGTAACGGCTTCGAGTTGGTCAGGGTGCCGTCCAGATCAAGGGCGAGCAGGCGGTATTTTTGTGTCATCTTGTCTTGTTGGAAATTGATTTATTCCAGACATTCGTCCAAATCGTGTGCCAATTGCTCTTTGTCGAGGTGTTGCCCGATGAATACAATTTTCTGCATGCGGTCACCGTATTTTTCGTCCCAGTCGCGTAAGAGACCCGGTTCCTGTTTCATGAGCTCGATAAGGTCTTCTTCGGGAGCGGTGGCATACCACTGTCCTGCTTCAGTCAACTGCTTTTGTACGCCGGCTTGTTCGAACAGGTAGGACATGTCGCGGTTATGGCTGAAGTAGCATACTCCTTTGGCACGGATGACGTTGCGCGGCCAGCGTGTAGCGATGAACCGGTCAAACTTATGGATGTCGAAGGCCGGACGACGGTAATACACGAAAGTACCGATGCCGTATTCCTCCACTTCACCGCCTTCATGGTCGTGATGATGATGGTGATGGCCTTCCCCCTCTTCGTGGTGATGGTCTTCGTGATGCTCTTCGTGTTCGTGGTGATGGCTGCCGTGTGCATGCGCTTCACGCTCTTCTTCTTCGGTTGCGGCCCGTTCGATTTCGCGAATCCATCCGGCCGAGGTTGCCGCCCGTTCGAAATTGAACAGATGGGTGTCCAGCAATTTGTCCAAATCGACATCCGCATAGTTGCATTCGATTATTTCGGCTGACGGTTGCAGGGTGCGGATGATTTTCTTGATACGTCCCAGCTCTTCTGGAGCCACCTCAGCCGCTTTGTTCAGCAGAATGATGTTGCAGAATTCGATTTGCTGGACAATGAGGTTTTCAATGTCTTCTTCGTCCAAACCTTTGCGGGTCAGATTGTCGCCACAGGCGAACTCGCTTTGCAACCTCAGGGCATCGACGACGCTGACGATGCAATCCAGCCGGCAGATGCCGTAACGGGTGTATGCTTCGCCCAGTCGGGGAATGGAGCAAAGGGTTTGTGCGATGGGTTCGGGCTCGCAGATGCCGCTGGCTTCGATGACGATGTAGTCGAACCGCTCCAGCTTCATCAGTTCGTATACTTGCTCGATGAGGTCGGCTTTCAGGGTGCAGCAGATGCAACCGTTCTGCAAAGCCACTAAACTGTCGTCTTTCTTGCCTACCACACCGCCTTTCTGGATGAGGGCGGCATCAATGTTTACTTCGCCGATATCATTGACGATGACTGCAAAGCGGATACCACGTTTGTTGGCCAGAATACGGTTGACTAAAGTCGTTTTGCCACTGCCCAGATAGCCGGTGAGCAGCAGTATGGGAATTTCTTTCTGTTTCATGATTGTAGGATATGCTTTCTGTTTGCGGGTGCAAAATTACATTTTTTTTGTTACATTATGCATCTCCTTTTTTCCGTTTCAAAAATTCGGTGGGACTTTCACCGAAGTAGTCCTTGTAGCATTTGGTGAAGTAGGAGGGAGAACTGAAACCCACTTCATACGTGATTTCGGCCACTGTCTTGTCGGTAGAGGCCAGCAATGAGGAAGCCCGTTTGAGGCGGGCGATGCGTAACAGTTCATTGGGCGCATAGCCGCAGAGGGCCTTGCTCTTCCGGTAGAGTTGTACTCGGCTCAAGCCGATTTGTTCGCCCAGCTCTTCCACGCTGAGATTGGGGTCGGACAGACGTTGGTCGATGAGCTGGCGCAGTTTTTCCAGAAACCCTTTGTCTACATCGCTTACGGAGGCCTTCTGGAGCGGAGCGTTACTGCCGTCTGCAAAGACCTGTTGCAGGCGGTGGCGGTTGTCGATGAGGTTACGCAGGCGTACGGTCAGCAGGCGGGCGCTGAAAGGTTTGGATATGTAGGAATCGGCACCGCATTCATAGCCCTTTATCTTCTGTTCGTCTACTGCATAGGCGGTGAGCATCATGACGGGGATGTGTGAGGTCTGCAATTCCGATTTCAGCCGGCGGCAGCATTCCATACCGTCCATAACGGGCATCATGACGTCACAGATGATGACGTCGGGTACATACTTCATGGCCATGCGGATACCTTCCTGTCCATTGGCGGCTTCTATGATATTGTATTCGTCCTGAAGTACGGAGCGAACATAGTCGCGGATATCCTGGTTGTCGTCTATCACGAGGACGGTTTCTTTGTCTTCGGGAGAGGTCGCGCTGTCGGTCGTGTGCAGGGTTTCCTGGTCGGCAGCCAGGACGGCGCCTTCTTTCAGGTTGGCCAGTGCTGCACTTCGGGTGGTGTCGGGGTCGAGTGCGCCTTTCTGGCAGGCTGGCATTTCGATGGTGAAGCAGGTTCCTTGTCCTTCGGTGGTATCTACATGAATTGTGCCGTGGTGCATTTCCACGAATGCCTTTACCAGAGCCAGACCGATGCCGGAGCCTGCATGGTGAACATCTATCTGGTAGAAGCTGTCGAAAATGTGTTGCACGTGTTCGGCTGGCATGCCTACACCGGTGTCGGTTACTTGCAGGCGAACAGAGGGCTCACCGTCTTTATTGAATAGAGACAGGCTGACACTGATGCTGCCGTTTTCGGGGGTGAACTTGAAGGCATTGGAGAGCAAGTTGTAGAGAATGCGTTCCAGTTTCTCGGCATCGGCTGTTACGGTGTAGTCAGCCTGTTCGTCGGCCGCGATGCGGAAGTGGATGTGTTTGCGGAAAGACAGCGTGCGGAACGCATCGGTCCATTCCAGCAGGGAGGTACGCAGGTCGAACCGGCTGAGGCGTAGCTGAAGCTTCCCGTCTTCGAACTTGCGGAAATCGAGAATCTGGTTGACCAGGCGGAGCAGTACGGTGACATTTTTGTGGATGATGTTGAGCAGAAATCGTTCGTGCTCGTTCAGGTTGTGGCTTTGTTGGAGTTGTTCTACCGGGTCGGCAATGAGGGTAAGCGGGGTACGGAAGTCGTGCGACACATTGGTAAAGAAAGACAGCTTGGCATGCGTGGCATCTTCCAATTGTCTGGACAGCATGATAAGCTGGTCGCGCTGCTCTTCCAGTTGCTGCTTTTGTTTGGAAAGCTCGGCGTTCAGTCGGTTTTTGGTCCAAAAGGCACGTACAACGAAGACCAATAATACCCCTACCAGCAGCAGGATGACAATACAGGCATAGAGAAACATGCGTTGGGCGGAATATCGGAGAAGAAAAGCGTCCAGCTGTTTGTCGAGCTTTTCAATTTTTTCGTCAAGGGTGGTGATGTGCGTCGTCTGCATCTGCATGATACGCGCATTTTGCCGGTTCACCAAAGCGGTAGAGAGAAGGGTTTCGCGTGGATAGTTTCTTCCTTCCAGGATGTCCATGGCCACTTGCATGACGCGGTCGCCTCCCGTAGGATAGATAAAGGTGGCATCGAGTGTGCCGTCGGTAACCATTTCCACTCCCATTTCTTTCCCAGCCAGGGCATCTACACCGACGAAGAGCATGTCTTTGTCGCGTCCTTTCTGTATCGCGGCATCGTGTGCCCCCGACGCCATGCGGTCGTTGTGGGCAAAGACAAGATCGATGTGCGGTTGTTGGGTGAGGATGGAGTCAAAAGCATGTCGGGCGGATTGTCTGAACCATCCGGCATCTGCTTGGGCTATAATATGAATGTCGGGAGCGTCAGCCAGCGCGTCCATCAGTCCGCGGTGGCGGTCCCGTGCCGGAGTGGAACCCTTCAGTCCCGTCAGTTCAACGATGTTGCCTTCACCTCGCAGGCGGCTGGTAATGTAGATACCTATTTGGCGTCCCATTTCATAGTTGTCGGCACCGATATAGGCTGTATAGTGTTCCGAGTTGATTTTGCGGTCTACCAGTACGATCGGAATCCCTTGGCTATAGGCTTTTTCCACGATGGGAGTGATGGCTTCGGCTTCGTTGGGAGCTACGACTATCAAGTCGACTTTTTTGTGGATGAAGTATTCGATGTCGGCGATCTGACGCTGGTTGTTATCTCCAGCCGAGCGGATTTCCACTTCTACTCCCGGATAGAACAGGGCTTCCCGGAGAATTTCCTTGTTCATCTGGTTGCGCCATTCGTCGTCGCTGCATTGCGACACGCCGATGATGTAACGGGTCTCTTTCTGTTCGCAGGAAGTAAGGAACAGGCAAAGGATGAGTAGGTTAATCAGACAATATAAGTGTTTCATGGAATTCCCTTCTTGTGGTTAGAATGCACAAAGATAGGAAAATTCCATGAAACTTGTATGGTTAGGCCAGTCTTTCCGTCAAAGACTTGGGCAATACGGGCATGGCACCCTGCTGCGTGCAGACGAAGGCCGAGGTGTCGACGGCCAGTCTGTGAGCCTCACCTACGGAGCGGCCGCTAAGGATGGCGGCAGTGAAGGCGGCAGTAAACGAGTCGCCTGCACCTACGGTGTCGGCTACCTGTACCTTGGGAGTCTCGACGAACGAGATGTTGCCCGGCGTAAAGACGTAGCTGCCGTTGACGCCACAGGTCAGGATGAGCATCTTCAGGTTGTACTTGGCCAGCAGAATCCAGCACTTGTCCTGGAGGTCGATGCCGGGATAACCAAACATGCGGCTGACTGTAACCAGCTCCTCATCGTTTATTTTCAATACATTACAGCGTCGGAACGAGTCGCAAAGGATTTCTTTGGTGTAGAAGCTCTGGCGCAGGTTGATGTCGAAGATGCGGAGTGTATCGGTATCGTCGGACATGGCATCGAGGAAACGGTGAATGGTCTGACGCGACACGATGCTGCGCTGTGCCAGCGAGCCGAAGCAGACGGCACCCGTCTGGTGGGCCAGTCCTTCAAGGGCTTGTGTGTAGGGAATGTTATCCCACGCCACGCCTTCCTTGATGTCATAGCAGGGTACGCCTTCAGCATCCAGTTCCACTTGTACCGTACCGGTGGGGTAGGGTACCGTTTCTATCAGTCCGTACAGCTCTTTCTGACGGAAGTTTTCCAGTATCTCAGCTCCCAGTTTATCCTGGCCAACAGCGCTTACGACACGGCTTTCCAGTCCGAATTGTGATACATGGTATGCAAAGTTGGCGGGTGCTCCACCCAGTTTCTTTCCTTCGGGCAGCACGTCCCACAGTGCTTCGCCCATTCCGACTACGATTGGATGATTATTCATGGTTGTTGTTGTTTTGATAGTACACGAGTTGACAAAGCGGCAGCTTGTAAGGGCTGTCCCCCTTGTGTTCTCGTTCACTTGGTTTCTTGTTTACTAAAATCAGGCTTTTCTCAGTTTCAACGTATAGACTATCAGGTAAAGCACTCCGATGGTCATGACAGCTACGGCACCGCTTTGGCCAATGGCATCACTGGCTACACCCATCAGTAACGGGAATACCGTGCCGCCGAAAAGACCCATGATCATCAGGCCCGAAACTTCGTTCTTTTTATTGGGAACGGCAGTCAGCGCCTGTGCAAAGATGATGGGGAAGACGTTGGAGTTACCGAAGCCGATAAGGGCGATGCATACGTAGATGATGTAGTGGGCATCGGATACCAGCAGTCCGACCATGGCTATCAGCATGCAGACCACGCTGATACCCAGGAAGCGTCGTGCCGAAAGGTGCTGCAGGATGAACGTGCCCAACAGACAGCCAGCCGTACGGAAGATGAAATAGAGGCTGGTGGCAAAGCCGGCTTCTTCGAGGGTCAGGCCTACGCGTTCCATCAGCAGCTTGGGAGCGGTGGTATTGGTGCCAACGTCAATGCCCACGTGGCAGACAATGCCGATGAAGCACAGCAGGATAAAAGGCTGGCCCAGCAGGCGCAGGCAGTCGGCAAAACTGGAAGCCTTGTCTGGCTTTTCTTCTTCAATCGGTGTGGACGAGAGCCACAGGACCGCGATGACGGCCACTACCATATAGATGGGGAAAAGTACACGCCAGCCCAATCCAAAGGTTGGTATGGCTTGAGTGGCCCCCCACATGGCGATATAAGGGGCCAGGAACGAGGCAATGGCCTTTACAAACTGTCCGAAGGTGAGTGAGCTGGCCAGGCGGTCACCCGAAATGATGTTGCTCAGCAATGGATTGAGCGAGGTCTGCATCAAAGCGTTGCCAATGCCCAGCAGCGAGAAGGAGCAGAGCATCAGGCCGTAGCCATCACCGAAAAGAGGGAGCAGCAGCGATACGGCGGTCACAATCAGACTGAGCAGCACGGTGCGCTTGCGCCCGATGCGGTTCATCAGCATGCCCGTAGGCACGGAGAAGATGAGGAACCAGAAGAACACGAGCGACGGGAAAATATTGGCTTGGGAGTCGTTCAGTCCCAAATCAGCCTTTACATAATTGGAGGCAATACCCACCAGGTCTACAAAGCCCATGGCGAAGAAGCAGAGCATGACGGGTATCAGCCTTCCGTATTTCATTTGTTGTTTAGCAATCATTTTTGATAGAAGTTTAAGTGGTTTGAAAAGATTATAGACGAATACTTATTTCACCTCTGTCAGTTCCACTACCCGGCTTTGCATGGGGTGGAAGCTGAAGACATCCAGTCCTATCTTCATCAGATAGTCGCCGGAAAGGACTTTCCCATCAGTGGTCAGGGTGGACTGTGTACCGGGCATCAGGTTGATTTCCTTCACCTGATAGCGTTTCATCGGATCCAATCCCTGTAAACGTACGGGAAGCAGTTTCTCCTGATAGCGCGGATAGAGGTCGTATGCAAATAGTACGGCCTTGTCGTGGTCCGTGCTTACATAGTTCACAGCCATGTGGTTGCTCTCATAGGGTGATACCAGCCGGTATTGGCTTCCGTCCAGGATGACGGACTGGAGGCGTTTCCAGTTGGCTACCGCTGTCTGGCAATAGAGCAGTTCATCGGCACTCAGCTCCTTCAGCCCCAAGTCGAAGCCCAGTTTACACATGGACGCTACATCGGTACGAAACTTGATGGAAGCTGCTTTGTTCCAGCTCGTAACATGGGCACACATGGCTTTGGCCGGGAAGAACTGGGAGAAGCCCCATTGGATGTAGGCGCGTTCCACAGGGTCGGTGTTGTCGCTGCACCAGAATTCGGTGAAGTACTTCAGCGCCTCGTAGTCGCACCGTGCGCCGCCGCCCGAACAGAGCATCATGGGCACGTGAGGATAATTGTCCTTGACCCGCCGCATCACGTTGTAGACGCCACGCACGTGGTCGATGTAGAGCTGTCCTTGTTCGGCCTTGAGGTAGGGCGAGTAGATGTTGGTGATGGGGCTGTTACAGTCCCATTTGAAGTAGGCGATGTCCGGATTCTCCTTCAGCAACTTGTCCACAACGCCATAGACGTAGTCCTGTACAGCCGGGTTGCTCAGGTCGAGCACCAGTTGGTTGCGGTAGTAGTAGGTATCACGGTTGGGGTAGTGAATGGCCCAGTCGGGATGTTGTTCGAAGAGTTCGCTCTTGGGATTCACCATTTCGGGCTCTATCCAGAGACCGAACTTTACGCCTGCTTCTTTTGCGGCATCGGTCAGGGCGCGGATGCCACCCGGCAACTTGTCGTGCGTCACTTCCCAGTCGCCCAGGCCGGCACGGTCGTTCTTGCGGGGGTATTTGTTACCAAACCATCCGTCGTCCAGCAGGAACATGTCTACACCCAAGTCTTTGGCTTCCTTCATCAGCTCAGCCAAAATGTCCTGATTGAAATCAAAGGCCGTATTCTCCCAGTTATTGAGCAGGGTCAGGCGGGTTCCTTTGCCATCTTTCAGTTGGTAGTTGCGTGCCCAAGCTTGCAGATTGTGGCTACCCTGGCCCATCCCTTCGTTGCTCAGAGTGAAGATGAATTCGGGGGTGGTGAACACTTCATCGCGTTCCAGTCGGTAGGCCGATGCATAGGGATTGATGCCAGGAATGATGCGTAGGTTGCCTACATTGTCCACTTCGAAAGTGAATCGGAAATTACCTGTCCAGGCCAGCGTGCCCATCAATACCTCGCCTTGCCGTTCGTTGGCCGGTTGGTCCAGGCCCACGATAAAGAAGGGGTGCGTATGCATGGCGGCGCGGCTGCCTAGTTTAGTATCGATCACTTTCTTGCCGAACTGTAGCGGCTGAGTGCTCATTTGTGCCTCCTTGGCCCAGTCGCTGCTGAACTCGGTCAGGTAATAGGCCGGACGGCTGAAGTAGAGCATGGTCGTGGCGTAAGTCGACAGGGTAACCGGTTTTTTCTCCTCGTGGCGGATATCGCTCCACGTCTTGATGACATTCTCCTTGGGATAGGCTACGTAGTGCAGGGTGACTTCTACAGGATATTGGTCGTCGCGCAACACAATGTCGGTTTGTACGCCCCCCTCTACGGCGTGCGAGGAGGAGGAAACGTAGTAGAGCCATGTTGACGGATTTCCGTCGTTGTGGGTCACAGCGAGGGCGGGCTCGAAGAAGTCTTCGTTGCCCGAACCGCTGCAAACCTCCCAACCGCGCCGGCTGACACTGCCGTCCGAGGCCGGATGCACGCTCCAACCCAGTTCTTTCAGGTCGGCGTCGTTCAGCAGTTTCTCGCCCAGATAACTCTGGTAGAGGCGACCGTTTTCGGCTACTTGCAGCACGAGGTCGGTGCGGTCGGTGGAGATGCGTATCTGTTTCATGTCACTGGCATTCAACGTAGTGGCGAGCAGGGTGAGTGCTGCCGTTGCGATGAAGTGTTTCATGGTTGAAAGAGGTTTAAAAATATTACAATCCTAATTGGTGTACTTTCAGGTTCTTCACTTCAGCCTCGCCGCCTTGGGTGTAGAAACGCAGGGCGTTGTAGGGCTGGGTGGGGAACACGAGATTGGTCATGGCGATGCGTCCACCGTCCACGAAGATTTCAACGGAGCACTTGTCTACGAATACATCGAGGTGGTAGGTCTTGCCTTCGCAAAGCGAGAGCGGTGCCCACGTGCCCAGGGCGAAATCGTTGACGTAGTTCACCGAAAGGACCTTACGGTGGTCATCGGTTTCCTTGAAGTGAGGTTCGGACTTCTCACCGAAGGCTGTCAGTCCGCTTTGGCTGCGGTCCATCACGATGCGTCCGCTCTTCAGGTCGAGGTAGATGTCCACCTTCTCGCCTTTGTCGTTCAACAGTTGGAAACCGACGGTCTGGGCCTTGTTGGGAGTAACGTCCATTTCCAGTTCACAGGCACCTTCGGTTCCTGTAACCAGCGGGCTTACCAGGTGTTCGTCTGTCAGGGTGAAGTCGTTGACGTCTGTAGTGCCTTTGCGCAGGCCTTCGGTCTCCTTCACGGCATTGGCGGCCATGTAGATTTCACCGTCCTTGGTGTAAAGTGAGAGTTCGCGCGGCAGGGCGTTGGCACCACGGTACTGGCGGATAGGAGTGACGTTGGCATACTGCCAGTTGCTCATCCAGGGTACAGCGATGGTACGGTCACCCGTGTTGGAGAAGCAGACGGTAGCGTAATGGTCCTTACCGAAATCGAGCCACTTGGTAACACTCTTGTCGGTGTCGCAATGGAATTCCTTGCCGTCGAAGTCGCCTACGAAATATTCCGTAGCGCTGCCGCCGAAGGGGCAGCCGGGGTTGATGTTGACAATCATCACCCACTTCATGTTGTTCTTGTTTCCATCGACGGGCAGCTGTACGAAGTCGGGACATTCAAACTGATTGGGCTGTACGCCGTAACCTTCGCCGAACTGGCTCAGGTATTCCCAGTTCTTCATGTCAGAGGACGAATAGAAGCGCATGTTCTTGTCGGCTGAAACAATCATGTACCACTTCTGGGCAGGTTCATACCAGAACACCTTCGGGTCGCGGAAGTCCTTCAGTCCGTCGAAGGGAGTCAGAATGGGGTTTTTCTCGTACTTTGTGTACGTGCGACCGTTGTCGGTGCTGTAGGCCATACACTGAATCTGTCCGTGCTCATCGCTGGCTGAGGTGTAGAAGGCTATCAGAGCGTCCTTGCCATAACCGGCACTGTTGTTCTTGTCGACCACGGAGCTACCCGAGAAAATTTGTCCCAGCGTATCGCGAGCGATGGCCGGAGCGAGGTGTTCCCAGTGGATGAGGTCGCGGCTGACGGAGTGTCCCCAATGCATGTTGCCCCACTTCGAACCGTAGGGGTTGTACTGGAAGTAGAGGTGGTATTCACCGTCTTTGTAAACCAGGCCGTTGGCGTCGTTCATCCAGCCGTAGAGCGGCGTGTGGTGATAGACGGGACGGTAATAGTCGGTGTTGGTGGTGTCAAAGGTGTCAGACAGACGGATACTGTCCCAACAAATGGTATTAGATGCCATACGGCTGATTCTTACTGTTGCCTCTTTGACTCCTTGTGGCAAGGTGAAGGGAACGTAGTATTCTACACTGTCTTGGGCCAGGCGTACGTCCATCGCAACATCGGCAGGGCTGCCTGTATCCAGTTTTACTTTAGCTTCGCTACACGATTCCTGGATAGGGAGAATAAGATATTTGGTTGGGTTTGTGATGTGAATGATGGTAAGCGTGTCGCCTTGGTGTTCCATATGGAGGGTGAAACCTTTTGGCTGGCAAGCTGCCAGTGCGGTGGCCGTAGCCAAAGCCATTGTCAATTGATGAAATTTTATTTTCATGGTTGCTATTTTTTTGAGTGTTTAAAATTACAAATTATAATGTTATCCGAAACAATTTTTTACCTGAATATTAATACCTATGTCAATTGATTCATTAGAATTTTAAGCTGGCGCTGAACTCAACTGTGAACGGGCGGATGTAGCTGCCGGCCATGACGTGTCCCGCATATTGTCCGGCATCTTCTTTCTCGATGAGCTCGGCTCCGGCGATGCTACCTTTGGCACCTGTCTGGTTCAGGAAGTTTACGACAGTGCAGCCCAGAGCCAGTTTCTTGTTCACCTGCCAGTTCAATCCGCCAAAGGTCTCCCAACGGCCGTTGAAGTAGTAGGCATCGTTGATGTTGGCATAAGTCTTGCTGAAGTAGCGGAAGCTGGTCCAGATTTTCAGATCCTTGGTAATCATGTAGCTGGGGTCGATTTCGACAATGATCTGTGGAATCTCGGCTACGATGTTGCCCGTTGCGTTGATCTGACCTACATAGCCGTCGGAGAAGGTGACTGATGTCTCATACTTCTTGTACGTCGGCTTTTGGTAGGTAAAAAGGAAGTGGAAATCGAATCCTTTGAACGGATGGGTTACCACGTCAGTAGTCCAACCCAGTGTCTTGATATCGTAGGTCAGTGGAGCTGCCATGATTTCAGTCTGTCCGGTCGCTGTTTTGTGTTGCAGATTCAGTGTCGAGTTATTGTTCGTCTTCGAGATGTAAGAGAAGAGTGAAGTCAAGCTCAACCAACTGTTGTTGTAGTAGATTCCGGCGCGTCCCAGCGGAACTGAAATCTTATCCGTGTTAGGCATGGTGGCAGGCGCGAAACTTTCAATCTTCGGATGTTGGGTGATGTAGGTGAAGTCGCCTGTCAGTCCGAAAGCCTTGGTCAGCTTGTAGGTAGCGGCGGCAGTCAGGGAGTAGTTCAGCCAGTCGTAACTCATGGGTGTTGGGGCTATTTTGGTTCCGTCAGGAGCTGTCGTTCCCAGATAATAGTTGGCAAAGCGGCCTACATATTCACCCGCGGCATTCTTTACTGCAGCATTTTCGCCGCGCAGGGCCTGGTATTCCAGACGGGCGCCGTAGTAGAGATTCAATTGGTCGGTGATGTTCCAGTCGTGAGTGAAGTAGAGGGCTACCTTGTTCTCATGTCCTTTGTAGTACTCTGAAGCGTTCTTGTTGAAATCGTAGTAATAGCCGTTTCCTGCGTAAGTACGGTCAGCGTATGTGGCATAGTCTGCGTTGTAAAGTCGTACAGGGTAGCTACCGTCCATGGGGACCGACTGGTCGTACATGGTCGTGGCTGATGTGTAATCAATATCATAATACCATTCGTTCAAGCCCAGGCGCCAGGTACTGTTGCCCACGTTGCGCGACAGTTCAGTGGTGAACATGAAGGAGTCGATGAAACCACGGTTCAGGCAAGACATGCGGCTTTGTACGTAGTCGCCCGTATAGGGTTGCATGCTGCCGTCGGCTGCTTCGTACAGGTAGTTGATGCCGGCTTCGTTCTGGTCGAGTGACATCGGTGTCTGGTAAACGAATGAACCGGTGGAGTGGTCATACTTCATGACAGTCTTCCAGTTCAGGCCGTTGTCCCACGTGTAGTCGTTCATCAGCGTGAATTCACTGCCTTTGTTCTGAGTGGCGTCGTAGAGGTTGGTTTTCCTGATTTCGCCTGTACGCATGTCTCGGTACATCATTTCATTATCAACGGGCAGGTAGGAAGTCGTTCCGAGGGCAAACTTGCCGAACTCTTTTACGCTACCGTCACCTACATAGATGAAGGGTGCTGACTGAGTGGCATAGTTATAGACGGGATGGCTGTTGCTGTAATGGTAGATAGCAGTCAGTTCGCCACGGTTGTCATTGTACTTCTTGGTGAGAGCGAACTTATAGATTTGTGTACGGTCCTGGAAGGGGGTCGACTTGATCTTGAATGTTCCCGGGTCGAAATCCTGGTAAATGCTTCCGCTGTAGAACCAGTCTTTGGCGATATCGCCGTTCACGTTGAGAGAGAACTCCTGCATGCCGAAGTGGTTGCTCTTATAGTTCAGTGTGCCGTGAAACCCCTTCTGTCCTAATTGGGTAAAAGAGTTGACGGCATATCCGATGTTACCGGTGGTAATGGCTGTTTCCGAAATCTTCAGCAGTCCTACGTGGCTCAGGCTGGCATCGGCACGCCAAAGTGAGTTGACTGAATGTGGATTGGTGGCATAGGTGACTGGAATGCCATTTTCCAATACATTGACGTCGGCCGATGGCAGGCCGATCTGGATTTCACGCGGACCGTTTGCGCTGGCTGCGTTCAGCATAACGTTACGGTTGCCTTCCTCCTTGCTGGAGTTTTCCGTCTGCGGTTCCGTTGACTTCTTTTCTTCTTGCGCGAAAGAACTCCCGCAAGTCAGACCGAGCAGCAACAGAGCTGCCGCGGTACGATAGCATACTGAATGTTTCATAATACCTTTCATGGTATTGTCATTAAATTGTTTTAAGTTTAAATTCAGTATCGAGCTTTTGCCCGCTCGAATACCGGTGCAAAGATAAAGTGTTCTTTGTAATCGAACTGAAAGATATGTTTCATACTCTGTCAATGAGGTTACATGAAACATTTATCTTAGTTGACGGAACAATTATTCTATGAGGTCCCTTGAAGAGGTGTATCGGCTTCCTTCCACGCTTCTCGGAAGAGATGTGGAAGGAAGCTGGTGTGAAACTTTTCTTTTAATATCCTGCATTCTGTACGTAAAGTCCCGGGATGTAGAACAGCTGGTTGTAGGGAATGGGGAAGAACTCATTCTTGCCGGCAGTATAGTGGGCATCCTTGTAATACTGACCATAAGGTTGTGTAATGGTCTCTCCGGTTTCGGAGTTTACATATGTATAGGAGTCGTTCTGTTCGCTGGCAAAGAAGGCGTTCAGCGTTTCCGAAGCTATGCCCCAGCGGCGGAGGTCAAAGTAGCGGCTTCCTTCCATGGCCATCTCCAATCGGCGTTCCCAACGCAGGCACTTGCGGGCCGTTTCCTTATCCTGGAAGTAAGAAGCGGGGTAGAGGGCTATCTCGCACTGGTCAGCGGCATAGGCAATGTGCTTGCTGACCGAGTTGGCGGCACGCTGACGGATAGCATTGATGATGGTGCGGGCTTCTTCCAAACGGTCGAGTTCAATCAGTGCCTCAGCTCGCATCAGCATGACATCGGTGTAACGGAATACGTAGTCGTTCATTGCAAAGGCCTGCCAACTGCCGTTATAGGTTTCACCTTTCGAACGTTGGGGAACTTCCTTCATCGAAGAGTAGTAGCCATATACGCTGGCAGCACGGGCATTCTTGTTGGCATCCAGCGTATATTCAGCTTCGTATTTGTAGGGGAAAGAAGGCATGCCGACAGTATGGAACAAGCGTGGATCCCACTTCTGGTCGGTAGGTTCGCCGTTGACGGGGTAGTCTATCTCGTCGTTGAAGTCGTCGAACATTGGCAGACCGTTCCGCGTCTTGAAGGCGTTCACCAGATTTTGGGAAGGCTTGTGGCAGTCCCAGCCGCAAGTCCAGATACCCCAGCATCCGTTCAGCATGTTCGACCAGTTGGCGCGGCCATAAGTGGTGTGGTCGTCGGCATAGTCAGAGGTCTGTACGGCAAAAATGGACTCCTTGCTATTCTTGTAGTCGGGTAGGAAGATGTCACCGAAATCTTCCAGGTAGCCATACTCGGAGTTTACCACTGCATCGGTGTAGTCGATGACTTTCTGCATATAGTCGCGGTTGATATGGCTTACGCCGGTCGTGGCTTCGTAGCCGTCGCCCCATGCCAGGTTGAGGTAACACTTGGCCAGGTAAGAGGCTGCAGCAATCTTATTGACGCGGCCACCGTCTTCTTGCTTGGCTGGCAGTACATCGTAGGCGGTCTGGAAGTCATCAATGATTTTTCCGAACAACTCTTCGTAACTGTACTGATCGTTGCGTACCTGTTCGACAGTATTGTTTTCAAATACTACTTCATCAACCCAAGGTACTTGACGGAAAACGGTAATGAGTTTGTAGTAGAAGTGTGCACGGAGGAACTTCACTTCTGCCAGACGTTGGCTGGTAACGTCTTCACCCAGTGTAGAAACGCCGTTCCTTTGGAGTGCTACGATGGCACGGTTGCAGCGAGATATGGCGCAATAAAGTCGATACCACAGTTCATCCATGTGGTCGGGATTGGTAGCAGTCAGTGAGGTCCAGATTTCCAGGTGATGGTAATTGGTGTCTCCTGTACCCCAGCCACCTTTCAGGCAGTCGTCCGAAGTGAGGTCACCGTAGGGCCACAGGTTGAAGGGATAGGTGTACCAGCAGTCACCCAGCATGGCATAGGCGGCTGTTACCATGGCGTCGGGATCGGAAAATGCTTTGTCTTCGTCAATCACTGCGGTCGGATTGTAATCCAGAAAGCTGTCGCAGTTGGTGAGGGTCAGCCCCATGAAGCAGGCAGCAAGTATGGTATATATTTTTTTCTTTTTCATGATTTTCTTGTTTTATATTGAAATTGGGATTGTTAACCTGAACTTTTTATCTTAAAAACCTATTTGAAGACCGAACGAGACGGAAGTGGCGAGCGGATATGCCCAGTTGGGATTTTCCGGGTCGGTGCATGTCAGACTCTTGCTCTTGACGGTGAGCAGGTTTTGTCCGGCAACGTAGAAGCGGGCACTGCTCATTTTGAATTTGGACAGGAAACTGGCAGGTACGCTGTATCCGATTTGCAGGTTGCGGAGCTTCAGGTAAGATCCGTTTTCAACGAAGTAGCTCGAGGCACGTCCTTCGTCGGCTGTATTCAGGGTACTCAGTGCCGGAATAGTCGAGCTGGTATTGGCGGTTGTCCAAGCCTGGAGCACACGTTCGCCCTTATTGGAGCCCGGATCGTTCACACCCCAGAAGTCTGTTTGGAACTTCTGGTTGTTGTACACATCCTGGTTGCATACTCCCTGCCAGAACATGCTCAGGTCGAAGTTCTTGTAATTGAGTGCGATATTCAAGCCGTAGGAGAAGGCCGGTACGGGATCGTAAATCCAGGTCTGGTCGTCTGCATTGATTTCGTGGTTGCCATCCAGGTCGGCATATTTCAGTCCGCCGACACGGGCATTGGGTTGTCCCGATGCATCTACCTCTTCCTGATTTTGGAAAAGTCCTTCTACTACATAGCCCACCATAGAACCATAGGAAACGCCGGCTTCCACCAGATTTTCTTGGGATGTATGGGCATACGAACCGGTAGTCGTTTCGGGCAGGTAGGTTACCTTGTTACGGAAGAAATCTACATTGGCGTTGAGGTCGATGCCCAGTCCGCAGGCCAATGTTTTGCGGTAGCCTAAGGCAAATTCCATACCCCAGTTGCGCAAGGAAGGACCGTTTTGCCAGGAATTTCCACCTTCGCCCAGTGCACCCAGGAAGGCCGGACTGATAAGCATGTCGTCTACATCCTTTACATAACCGTCGATGCTACCGTAGAGACTGCCTTGCAGCAATGTGAAATCTGTACCGACGTTGAATTGTTCAGCCGATTCCCATTTCAAATTCGGATTGGCGTATTGGGTAGCCCGATAACCCGAGGGGAAGGTGCCTGAGCCTTGCAGGAATATATCGTAAGCGGTGGATGTCACGCGGTCCAGACCATAGTCGGCTACATAGAGTCCGAACTGGGCGTTGTTGTCGATGGCTTGGTTACCGGTTTGTCCCCAGGAAAGGCGTACTTTCCAGTCGTCCAGCCAGTCTCTTTGTATCAGTTTGGAGAGGCGGAAACCCAGTGTGGCTGCCGGGAAGGTACCCCAACGGTGGTCTTTACCAAAGCGGGAAGAACCGTCGCGGCGGATGGTAAAGGAGGCCAAAATAAAGTCGTCATAATTATAGTCCACTTTACCAAAGAAGGAGGCCAAGCGATAGCCGACTTTGGCGCCTGAGTTCCGCATGGTGCCGGTAGCGGCGTTGGGCCACATGTAGTCGGGGTCTTCCAGCGTATATTCTTCTGAGTAGGCCGAGAAGTCTACAACTGTCTGCTTGTTCATTTCTGTACCCAGCAGCACAGTGATGTCGTGTTTGTCGGCCAAGCGGAAATTGTAGTTGGCCGTGTTGCTCCAGGTCCAGTTCACTTCGTTGTTGTGTGAAAGGGTGGTCTTGGCAATGTCGTTGTTGACAATGTCTGAATGGTAGGTGAGGGTCATGGCGTTGATGAACGACGAATAGTAGTCGATACCGAAGTTGGTACGCAACGTCAGTCCTTTGATGGGTTTCAGTTCGGCGTACGCATTACCGAACAGACGCCAGTAGTTCAGTGCGTTATTGCGGTTCTGGTAGGCTTCGCGCAGTGGATTCTGACGGTCGCTCATGCTGCCTACAGGGCCACTGAATGTTGTCCCGTCGTTCTCGTAAACCGGCAGGATAGGGGCCATCTTCAGTGCATTTTCCATCGGGGCCACATCAACCTGGCTGGAATAGGTGACGGTGAAGTTTTCGCCTACGGTCACATATTTGTTGATGTTATAGGAAGAGTTCATACGGGCTGCGATGTTTTCGAAATCCGTATATTTGATGATACCTGTGTTCTTCTTGTATCCCAGGGAGAACATGGTGGAGTGTTTGTCCGTAGCGTTCGAAATGGAGAGATCGTAATTTTGTGAAAAACCGGTACGGGATATTTCGTCCAGCCAGTCGGTGTCGGAGTATTTCATGGTTTTCTTCGCATTGACGTAACCGTCATACAGTCCGTTTACCGTATAGTTCACATAGCTGTTGGTGGCCGGGTTCCATACCGTGATGGGAGTACCTTGGGCGGCATTCAGATTCAACCCATAACCGCTGGCATAAGTTACGGGGTCGATTCCGTCGTTCAGGGCTGCCTGAGCCATAGCCGTAGCATATTGGGCGGAATTACACAGATCCATTGTCGACTGGTTCGAATAGAATTGGGCAGTCAGGTTGGCGGAAAAGTCCACTTTCACCTTTTCAGACTTTTTGCCTTGTTTGGTGGTGATGATGATGACACCGTTGGAGGCACGCGAACCATAGATGGAGGCCGAAGCGGCGTCTTTCAGCACCTGCATGCTTTCGATATCATTTGCATTCAGTGAGTTCAGAGCACGGGTCGTAGGCACACCATCCACAATGTAGAGAGGATCTTGTGAAGAGTTGAACGAACCGATACCACGGATACGCACCGTACCTACACCGCTGGGTGAACCGTTGGCCGTAATGGTCATACCCGGCACCTTTCCCTGAAGGGCGCGCATCGGGTCGGTGTTCGAGGTGGTCTTGATTTCATCGGTCGAGACAACGGCGATGGATCCGGTCAAATCAGCTTTGCGCTGGGTTTGGTAACCGACTACTACGACTTCCTGCAACAACTCGTTTTCTTCTTCCAGCACTACGTTCATACGGTCTGTAGCAGGCAGGGTAACGCTTTTGTAACCTACATAGGAGAAGGTCAGTTCGGCGTTGGGTGCCACTGTGATGGAAAAATTACCGTCCAGGTCGGTAATCACTCCGTTCGATGGATTGGCTTTTTCGACAACGGTTGCTCCGATAACCGGATAATTGTCTGTTTTTGAAATGACTGTGCCCGATATCTGTCGGTTCTGGGCCTGAACCGCCGCACTTCCCATTATTATAATAAAGAGAAGGCAGAAAAGGATTTTCATAGTTACCTTTTTCATGGCGTTAGTAAATAAAAAATTGATTTTCTGGTCACAAAGTTATCGGATGGGAATATTACAGGCTGTAAGGGATGTTACATCCTCGGGCATTTTTGTTTCATGTATCATTTGTAGGATGATATGTAACGAGAGTGATGTTTTTGGCCTCTTCTTATTATAGAAAAAGCGGGAGGCATCACTGCCTTCCGCTTCTCTGCTTTGTTTACGTTGTATGTGTAATCTATGGCTTATCTTGTTTTCGCATCATACAATTCCTTGAGCCATCATGGCATTGGCCACTTTCATGAAGCCGGCCACATTGGCACCCTTCACGTAGTTTACATAGCCGTCGGGTTCAGTACCATATTTCACGCAGTTTTCGTGGATGTTTTCCATGATGTAGTGCAGTTTCTGGTCCACCTCTTCGGCACTCCAGGACAGGCGTTCGGAATTCTGTGTCATTTCAAGACCCGATACCGATACACCGCCGGCGTTGGCTGCCTTGCCCGGAGCGTAGAGTATCTTCGCTTCCTGGAAGACGCGGATGGCTTCCGGTGTAGAAGGCATGTTGGCACCTTCGGATACGGCAATTACACCATTGGCAATCAGTTTGCGGGCGTCGTCGCCGTTGATTTCGTTCTGCGTGGCCGAAGGCAAGGCGATGTCGGCTTTCTCTCCCCAGGGGCGGGCACCTTCTACATATTTCACGCCTGGATATTGTTCGGCATATTCACGGATGCGGCCGCGGTAGAGGTTTTTCAGTTCCATGATGTAGTCCAGCTTTTCGCGGTCGATACCTTCGGGATCGTACACGTATCCGTCTGAATCGGACATGGTCAGTACCTTACCGCCCAGCTGCAGCACTTTTTCAGCCGTATATTGGGCTACGTTGCCCGAACCGGAAATCAGGACAGACTTGCCTTTCAGGTCCATGCCTTTGGTCTTCAGCATTTCCATCAGGAAGTAGACGTTACCATAGCCGGTTGCTTCGGGACGGATGAGCGAACCGCCGAATTCACGGCCTTTACCTGTCAGTACACCGCTGAATTCGCGCGTCAACTTCTTGTACATGCCGAACATGAAGCCCACTTCACGACCGCCTACACCGATATCGCCTGCCGGTACATCGATGTCCGGACCGATGTGACGCCACAGTTCCAGCATGAAAGCCTGGCAGAAACGCATGACTTCGGCATTCGACTTGCCGCGCGGAGAAAAGTCGGAACCACCTTTGCCGCCACCCATCGGGAGGGTTGTCAGCGAGTTCTTGAAGGTCTGCTCAAAAGCCAGGAACTTCAGAATGCCCAGATTGACGGACGAGTGGAAACGGATGCCACCCTTGTACGGGCCGATGGCATTGTTATGTTGTACACGGTAACCCATGTTGGTTTGTACGTTGCCTTTGTCGTCCACCCAAGTGACGCGGAACTGATAGACGCGGTCGGGGATGCACAGACGTTCAATCAAGTTGGCTTTGTCGAATTCCGGGTGTTTGTTGTACTCTTCTTCGATGGTACCCAATACCTCTTCTACGGCTTGATGATACTCCGGTTCGTTGGGGAACCGTCTTTTCAAATCTTCTAATACCTTAGCTGCATTCATAATCTTTGTTTATTAGTTGTTTTATAGTTGTTTTTTTTAGTTGCGGTTGCAAATGTAAATATAAAAATGACATAAACAAACAAATTATAAACAAAAAGCGAGATAAAACGTCATATTTGTTGTTTTACCTCGCTTTTAATAGAAATAAGATAATGTATTACCGCTTTTTCAGTGACTGGATGACGGGGATGAATACCAGTGCTGCCGAAATGAGTATCATCAGGATGACCGGACCGTCAATCCGTTCGCTGTACACCAGGACATAGTAGCAAAGTAACGCCCAAAGCAGCGTAATGCAGACTATTTGCGATTTGGACAGCGGTTTTCTCATTGTTCAGCTTTCTTTTTGTCGACAATGGCATCGATGACGGCCACGGCGGTAATGTTCACGATGTCGCGCACGGAGCTTTCGAAATCGGTGAAGTGGATGGGCTTGTTCAGTCCCATCTGTATCGGGCCGATGAGTTCGGCATCCGTGTCCATGGCCTGCAGCAGTTTGTAGGCCGAGTTGGCCGAACTGAGGTTCGGGAACACCAGTGTATTGACGTCCTTGCCGAAAAGACGTGTGAAGGGGTACTTCTTGTCACGCATCTCGCGGTTCATGGCAAAGTTCATCTGCATTTCGCCGTCGATGGCCAGTTCGGGATAGTGCTGTTGCATGTAGTCCACGGCTTCGTGAACCTTGACAGGGCTTCCCTCTGTGTCGGCACCGAAGTTGGAGTAGCTCAGCATGGCCATCACCGGCGTGTGGTTGAAGAAGCGGACGGTGTGTTCCGACAGCTTGGCAATGTCAATCAGTGTGTCCGTATCTGGGTGACGGTTGATGAGCGTGTCGGCCAGGAAGTAGGTACCCTTCTTGGAGTTGAGGATGTGCATGGTGCCGAAGTGTTTGTATTCGGAACGGATACCAATGACTTCCTTGGCTACCTTGATGGTGTTACTGTACTTGGTATAGAGGCCGGTGATGAAAGCGTCGGCTTCCCCCGTCTCGACCATCATCATGCCGAAGTAGTTGCGTTCGAACATCTTGTCGTTGGCTTCCTCATAGGTGACACCCTGGCGGGCACGTTTCTGCGCCAGAATGCGTGCATAGCGTTCGCGGCGCGGCGCTTCGTCGGGGTGGCGCAGGTTGACGATTTCGATGCCCTCAAGGCTCAGGTCAAGTTCCTTGGCCAGCTTCACGATGGCTTCATCATTGCCCAGCAGGATGGGATGACAGATACCTTCGGCCTTGGCTTCGACGGCAGCTTTCAGCATGTTGGGATGAATGCCTTCGGCAAAGACCACGCGTTGCGGGTTGCGGCGGGCGGTGTCGTAGAGCTGGCGGGTGAGCTTGCTTTCGTAGCCCATCAGTTCGCGCAGCTGCAGGCAGTAGGCATCCCAGTCTTTGATTTCCTTTCGGGCCACACCGCTTTCCATGGCGGCACGGGCTACGGCACACGATACTTCCGTGATGAGGCGCGGATCTACCGGCTTCGGAATGAAATATTCCGGTCCGAAGGTGAAGTTGTTCACATGGTAGGCTTCGTTCACGACATCGGGCACGGGCTGTTTGGCCAGGTTGGCGATGGCGTGTACGGCGGCAATCTTCATTTCTTCATTGATGGCACGTGCGTGCGTATCGAGCGCACCGCGGAAGATATAGGGGAAGCCGATGACATTGTTGATCTGGTTGGGATAGTCCGATCGTCCGGTCGACATCAGCACGTCGGGGCGGGCGGCCATGGCATCTTCGTAGGAGATTTCCGGAGTGGGGTTGGCCAAAGCGAAGACAATGGGGTGGTCGGCCATCGAGCGTACCATGTCCTGCGTCAGCACATTGCCTTTGGACAGGCCGAGGAAGACGTCAGCTCCTTTGATGGCTTCGGCCAGTGTGTGCACGTCGCGACGGTCGGTAGCGAAGAAGCGTTTCTGTTCGGTCAGGTTTTCGCGGTCGCTGGTGATGACACCCTTACTGTCCAGCATCAGGATGTTTTCGCGGCGGGCGCCGAGCGACACGTACAGTTTGGTGCACGAGATGGCCGATGCGCCGGCACCGTTCACCACGATGCGCACGTCTTCAATCCGCTTGCCGGCCACTTCGAGGGCGTTCAGCAGCCCGGCGCTCGAGATGATGGCCGTGCCGTGCTGGTCGTCGTGCATCACGGGGATGTCCAGTTCTTCCTTCAGCCGGCGTTCTATCTCGAAGCATTCGGGAGCCTTGATGTCTTCCAGGTTGATGCCTCCAAAGGTAGGAGCGATAGCTTTTACTGCCTGGATGAATTTTTCAGGGTCCTTTTCGTTTACTTCGATGTCGAATACGTCGATTCCAGCATAAATCTTGAACAGCAGTCCCTTTCCTTCCATGACCGGCTTGCCGCTCAGGGCACCGATGTCGCCCAGTCCGAGCACAGCGGTACCGTTCGAAATGACGGCCACCAGGTTTCCTTTGGCTGTGTACTTGTAGGCATCTTCCGGATTCTTTTCGATTTCGAGACAAGGTTCGGCTACGCCGGGCGAGTAGGCCAGCGAGAGGTCGGTCTGCGTGGTGTACGGTTTGGTGGGCACCACTTCAATCTTTCCCGGTTTGCCCATCGAGTGATAGAGCAAAGCGGCTTCTTTCGTAATCTTTACCATATCTTCTTAGTTGTTTCGTTGGACGATGTTTGTCAAGCGTTCAGTGCCTGTTCGATGTCGGCAATGATGTCATCGGCATTCTCGATACCTACCGAGAAGCGGATGAGGTCGGGGCGTACGCCGGCTTCGATGAGTTGTTCGTCGGTCAGCTGGCGGTGTGTGTGGCTGGCAGGATGGAGCACACAGGTACGGGCATCGGCCACGTGGGTCACGATGGCGGCCAGTTTCAGGTG
This sequence comes from Mediterranea massiliensis, assembly GCA_958402075.1. Lineage (GTDB taxonomy): Bacteria > Bacteroidota > Bacteroidia > Bacteroidales > Bacteroidaceae > Bacteroides > Bacteroides massiliensis_D. The sequence continues at coordinate 62,180 of CATXSD010000003.1, forward strand.
GTCCATGAACTTGATGGCTACGTCACGACCGCCCTTTAGGCCGAAAGAGATGACGCCGCACGAACCGTTGGGCATGTATTTCTGTGCCAGTGCGTAGTATTTGTTGCTGGGCAGTCCGCAATAGTTGACCCAAGCCACACGGTCGCTCTTTTCGAGGTATTCGGCCACAGCCTGTGCGTTCTTGCAGTGTTGCGGCATGCGCAGGTGCAGGGTTTCCAGTCCCAGGTTCAGCAGGAAGGCGTTCATGGGCGACTGGATGCTGCCCAGGTCACGCATCAGCTGGGCGGTAGCTTTGGTGATGTAGGCCATCTTGCCGAAAGCTTTTGTGTAGGTCAGACCGTGGTACGACTCGTCGGGGGTACAGAGGCCGGGGAACTTGTCGGCATGTGCATCCCAGTCGAAATTGCCGCTGTCCACGATGCAGCCGCCCACACTGGTGGCATGTCCGTCCATGTACTTGGTGGTGGAGTGTACCACGATGTCGGCTCCCCATTCGAAGGGACGGCAGTTGATGGGGGTGGGGAAGGTATTGTCCACAATCAGGGGAACGCCGTGCTTGTGGGCAATGCGGGCAAATTTCTCGATGTCGAGCACTTCGAGTGCCGGATTCGAGATGGTTTCACCGAACAGCGCCTTGGTGTTGGGTCGGAAGGCTGCCGAGATTTCTTCTTCCGAGGCGTCGGGGTTGACAAATGTCACGTCGATGCCCTGCTTTTTCATGGTTACGCCGAAAAGGTTGAACGTACCGCCGTAGATGGCTGAAGAGCAGACAAAGTGGTCGCCGGCCTGGCAGATGTTGAAGATGGCATAATAGTTGGCAGCCTGTCCGCTGGACGTCAGCATGGCGGCTACACCACCTTCGAGGGCGGCAATCTTGGCTGCTACGGCATCGTTGGTGGGGTTTTGCAGGCGGGTATAGAAATATCCGCTGTCTTCCAGGTCGAAGAGGCGGGCCATTTGTTCACTTGTCTCGTATTTGAAGGTTGTACTCTGGTAAATGGGGAGTACACGGGGCTCTCCTTTCTTGGGAGACCAGCCGGCCTGTACACACAGGGTTTCGGGTTTGAATCGCTTGGTCATAATCAAATATTTGTATAGTTTTTAGTATTTTATATGCACTTATTTCTCGCAAAAGTACGGAAAATACTGTAATTTTGTCGGCTGAAACAGGATTTTTAGTGGATTTAATAGAATGAGACATTTTTTACTCTCCTTTGTATTGGCCTTGTTCACCCTCTCCGTGGCAGCCCAGCAGACTACCGACACCCCTCGCAGAGGCGAGGGTATCTCTTCGTTCCTCCAGCGCAATCACCGCCCTGGCCGGGCTTATTATAAGGAATTCCTGCGGCTGAACGAGAAGAATCTGAAAGGCAAACGGGAATTGTTGTTGGGGGTACGCTACGTGCTTCCTCCGCTGAAAGGGAAAGGAGGGGATGCTGCTTCGGCAAAGAATCGGGAAATAAAGGAGCCGCTGTTCGGCAAGAAACTTTCGCATGTCAAGGTGACGGGCAGCAGTCTGACCGGTGCCTGCTTCTACATAGTCAGCGGCCATGGCGGACCCGACCCCGGTGCCATCGGGCGTCTGAATGGTCATGAATTGCACGAGGACGAATATGCCTACGACGTAGCTCTCCGCCTGGCTCGCAACCTGATGCAGGAAGGTGCCGAAGTACACATTATCATTCAAGATAAAAAGGACGGTATCCGTGACGGAAACTACCTGAAGAACAGCAAGCGCGAGACGTGTATGGGCGACCCCATTCCGCTCAATCAGGTGGAACGTCTGAAACAGCGTTGCGTCAAGATCAACGAACTCTATCGCAGCGACCGTAAGAAGTACAAGTATTGCCGTTCGGTTTTCCTGCATGTGGACAGTCGCAGCAAGCGGGCACAGACCGATGTCTTCTTCTATCACGCACCGGGCAGCAAGTATGGCGAGCAGTTGGCACGCGGCATGAAGAATACGTTCGAGCGGAAGTACGACCGCCATCAGCCCAACCGTGGTTTCGAGGGGACGGTGAGCAGTCGCAACCTGTATGTACTGCTCAACTCTACGCCGCCGGCTTTGTTCGTGGAACTGGGCAATATCCAGAACAGTTTCGACCAGCGGCGTTTCGTTATCAGCGACAACCGCCAGGCGTTGGCCAACTGGATGCGGGAGGGGCTGATTGCCGATTACAAGAAGTGCAAATGATTTAGGGACGTCCGCCACGCATCCAGCAGCGGTGCCAGTAGTTTTCGTTGAGGCTGCTCACGATGACGCCCCGGCTGGTGCTGGCGTGGACAAATTTGTCGTCCTTCAGGTAGATGCCTACATGCGTCACCTTCTTTCGTGACTTTCCGTTGTGGAAGAACACCAAGTCTCCTTCCTTCAGTTTTCGGCGTGTTACTTTCCGACAAGCTTTCATCTGTTCGCCGGTGCTGCGCGGCAGGCGTACATGGTACACCTTCCGGTAGATTTCTCCTGCCAGCCCCGAACAGTCGGTCCCTCTTTTCGTATGTCCGCCGCTGCGGTAGGGCGTTCCTATCCATTCGGCGGCAGTGAGGTACAGGCGGTGGTTGTCCTTCGGCCCGATGTCCATGCCCAGCCGTACCGAGGCGCGGGCCAGGGCACGGTAGTCCAGCCTTGGAGCCGACGTGTGGCAAGAGCTTAGGCAGATCAGCAACAAGGCCGGCAGCAGCAGTCTGTACAGACGGCCCATCATGCTTCTCCCTCCGTTTGGGACTGGATTGTTTCAGAGGTTTGGGCGTCCTGGGGCTGTCCGGTTCCTTCTTGTTCTTCCTCCAGTTCCTCTTCCTTGACCCCTATATTGAAGTAATCTTCCAGTTCCTTTTCGGCCGATCCGTCGGTATTGTCGATGTCGCGGATGATGACGCCGTGTTCCAGCAGGGCAATGCGGGGGCAGATGTCCACCGTATGGTTCAGGTTATGGCTCGAGATGAGGACGGTGGCCTTGTGCTCTTCGTTGTAGCGTTTCAGCAGGTGCTTGATGATGGCCTGCGACGAAGGGTCCAGGAAGTTGAACGGTTCGTCCAGAATGAGCAGGCGCGGATGATGGAGCATGGCCGAAATGATGCCTATCTTCTGCTTGTTGCCCATGGAGTAGTTGCGGATGAATTTCTTCTGTCCCAGCACTTCGCCGTTCATGAAGCGTTCAAAGGGGCGGAGGCGTTCGTCCACTTCCTCCTTCTTCAGTCCGTACATGCGGCCGATGAAGTAGAAGTATTCTTCGGGTGTCAGGTAGTCGATGAGGAAGCCGTCGTCAATGAAGGCTCCGGTGAAGGTTTTCCAGTCTTCGCTCTTGCTGACGTCAGTTCCATCGATGGTGACGTTGCCGCGGTCGGCCTGCAGCAAGTCCAGGATGAGGCGGAAGAGGGTCGTTTTGCCCGCACCGTTATTGCCTACGAGGCCCAGCATCTCACCCTGGTTGATGGTATAGTTCTCTATGTTGACGGCGGTCTTTTCGCCGAATTTCTTTTGGAGTTGGTTGATGGTTATCATATATTATAGGTATATAGTGTTAAATGATCTGCTGTCCGGGTTTTACTTCTGCCGGCTGTCACGGAATCCTTCCAGGTTCTTGTAGCGGCGCTTCATGAAGCGGTGGTAGATGTTCTTCAGCCAGAAGCGCGAGGTGAGGATGAATCCCAGGCCGATGACGATGAGCACGATGCCCGTTGTTGTTTCGCCCAGCCATAGGTTGAGGACGAAGTTCAGCAGCAGGGGCAGACCGAAGGCGGCAAAGGAGATGAGGTTCTGCAGTCCCGTTCCCATGTTCTTGCGGTTGGTCAGCTTGGTGTTGAGGTCCAGGGTGTGGTTGTTGTACACAGCCAGCTGGAACAGGCAGAAGTAGATGGCCCCGGCGGTGAAAATGGCCCAGGACAGGCAGCTCAGCACTGTCAGCTTGCCCGTCACCATGGCGGGAATCATCAGCAGGAAGGGAATCAGGATGGCTATGCTGTAGAGGATGTACTTGGCACGCAGCAGCGAGTAGATGGACTCCTTGCGGCTCATCAGCCCGTCGATGTAGTTGCCTTCGTAGCTCATGATGCTCAGCAGGAACATGATGCCGAAGATGACGTAGTTGTACACCATGATGAAGCTCTTCATACCGGCCGAGTCGTAGGCTTCGGTGAAGCTGAGTATGAGGCTGAAAGCCACTACGACGATGATGATGGATCGCAGCGAAGCCTTGCATACCTTGTTGCGCAGCAGCATCTTCAGCTCCAGGCGCATGTATTCGCCTATCTCGCCGTAGCGGTCCAGGAAGCGGTATTCCGATACGCTGCGTACCTTGACCGTCGTGTCTTCCACCTTGTTCAGTTCGCTGTACACCAGTCCCTGCATCACTTTGCGGTTGACCAGCCACAGGAGGGCGATGACGACAATGACTCCGAGGAAGCAGAGCGGATGGCCGGTAATGAATCCTTCGCCCAGCGTGATAGACCAGTCGAGCAGCAGGCTGTCATCGGGAATGAACAGGGCGCAGCCGATAGCGGCATAGACGGCAACCGGCAGGAAGGTCCACCAGATGCGTTCGTTCATCAGCGTGCGGCACAGCAGAAACCAGTAGTTGTTCATCACCATCAGCAGCCAGATGCCGATGCTGTAGGTCACGACGCCTGCCACGCCGTAGTAGCGTGCCACACTGATGATGGCCAGCGGCACGAAGAAAAAGAGCCAGAAGAGGTTGAATGTGCTCAGACCCGAGCGCAGCAGCAGGCAGTCTATCAGCCGGTTGCGTCGGATGGGCAGCAAGAGATAAGGTTTCATCTCCTGTGTAGGGGTTTTCTGGAAAGGAAAACGGATGAGAAAGTCGAGAGCCAGAATGATAATCAGGACTCCGTTGATGATTTGGTAGGGCTCGCGCGACTCGTCGCTCAGGGCGAAGGCGAATGTTGTGCCGAAAAATATCAGGTAACCGGCCCAGAAGGCGGCCATGAGATACATCCAGAATCGGCCGAATTTGTTTTTGTCGTACATGGGATGGCGTTTGTCGGCCAGCTTGCCATGTCGGCGCAGTTCGAGAAACAGGTTCATGTTTTAGTTATTAGTGATGAGCTACGAGCTACAAGTGACGAGCTACAAGTGACAAGTGTGAAATATTACAACTCTTCACTTGTAGCTCGTAGTTTGTAGCTCTTTACTTGTAGCTCGTAGCTTTAAAATATTACTTCTTTTCGGGTACGGTCATCACTACCGTAATCTTGTTGCCTTGCTTCAGGATGTCGGCGGCAAACTTCTGCACGTCGGCTTTGGTGATGGCATTGACGGTAGCTTCATAGTCCTTCGTGTTGTCCACACCGTTGCAGAAGTATTCCTTCAGGTTGTTCACCCAGTAGCTGTTTTCCTTCTGGTTGTCGCCATACTTCTTCAGCATGTACTCCTTGATCTTCTGCATGTGTTCGTCGCTCGGACCTTCGGCAGCCATCTTCTGCATTTCGCGGTCGATGACGGCGTTCAGCTTCTCATACTTTTCGGGATCGGTCTGGTAGACAATCTGCATCATGAAGTCTTCCGTCGGATACTTGTTCAGGCCTCCGTAGCAGCTGACACCGTACGTGCCGCCTTCTTTTTCGCGGACTTCTTCGGTATAGACCATGTTGAGAGCCTGGGTCAGGAAGCTCATCAGCAGGTTGTTCTGCTGGTCATACTTGCAGTCGCCGCTGTAGAGCATGAAGACAGTGGCCATCGGAGTCTGCTGTTCCTTGGCGTAAGTCTTGCTCAGGATGCCTTTGGCGATGTCCATATGGTTGTCGCGTACGGTTTCCTTGGCTCCGGTCGAAGGCAGGGCGCCCAGGTATTGTTCGATGAGGGGCTTCGTCTGTTCCAGGTCGATGTTGCCCACGAGGAAGAAGGTGAAGCCGCCCGCGTTGGCGAAGCGTTCCTTGTAGATCTGCAGGACACGGTCGTAGTCAATCTGGTCGATCAGTTCGGGCTTCAGCGAGAGGTAGCGCGGATGGTTGCCATACATCATCAAGGAGATGGTGTCGTTGATGCTCGACAGCGGATTGGCGGCTGCGTTCTCCAGCTGTGCCTTCAGACGTGTCTTGAAGGAGGCGAAGGCTTCCATGTCCTTGCGCGGGGCGGTGAAGTTCAGGTAGGTGAGCTGCATCATCGTTTCGAAGTCCTTGGGCGAGCAGTTGCCGTATACGTATTCCTGCGTACTGCTTACACCTGCATCAACCGATACCTTCTTGCCCGCCAGCATCTTGGTCAGTTCCACGTTGCTGAAGTCGCCCAGTCCGCCGGCCGAGATGACGCCGTTCAGGATACCCTGGTTGAAGTTCAGCTTGTCGCTGTCGGGCAGCAGGCTCGTTCCGCCCAAACTGAAGGCGCTCATGCGGATTTCATCGGCCTTGAAGTCGGTCTTCTTCACGTAGACCTTCACGCCGTTCGACAGGGTCAGTTCCGTTGTGCCATAGATGGCGTCAGCCTTCTCCGATACGATCTTGCCGCCCTTGGGAGCTTCCTTCATCAGCGGTTCGTTGCTCACCTTGTCTTCATAGGGCTTCACGTCGAGCTGCTTCATGCCGTTGAGCTGTGCCAATACTTCTTCTTTGGTAGGAATCACTTCGCCTTCCTTGTCGGGGGCCGAGATGATGACTACCTCGTTGTTGTCGGGAATCAGTTGCTGCTGTACAAGCTGGTTCACCAATGCCACAGGGATGTTGGGGGCTATCTGGTTGTAGACCGTGTATTCGTATTCGATGCCCGGCATGGGTTCGGCGTCGAGGAAGTTCTGGATGCACTGGTTCACGTACGTGTCGTTCTTCGTGTTGGCACGTTCGTTGTAGGACGACTCAATCTGTTGCAGGATGTTGGCGCGTGCGCGTGCATATTCCGACTCCGTAAAGCCGTAGCGGCGCATGCGTTCCACTTCCGTCAGCAGGGCGGTCAGGGTTTCCTTCAGACCGTTGTCCTTGGCGGTACCCGAGATGTTGAAGGCTTCCTTCGTCTTGGACAGGAAGAAGTTGCCGTAATAGCAGCCGGCGTTCACGTAGGGCGGGTTGGCGCTCTGTGCCAGTTCGCTCAGGCGTTCGTTCATCATCATGGTGATGGCGCTCATCAGGTAGTCTTGTACCAGGTAGGCCATGGTACCCTTGATGGAGTCGGGCGTGGCGTCGTGCTTGAAGTAGATGTCGATGCTGGGGCTGTCTATCTCCTTGTCCTTACCTATATAGATAAGGGGCTCGGCATTGTCGGGCACGGGGTAGTAGATGCGTTCGGCGGGGTTGACGGGCTTCTTCACATCGGCAAATACCGACTTGATCTTGGCTTCCATCTGGTCCACGTCGATATCACCCACGATGATGATGCCCTGCAGGTCGGGACGGTACCACTTGGCGTAGTAGTCGCGGATGTCCTGATAGGGGAAGTTGTTGATGACGTCGATGCTGCCGATAGGCATACAGTCGCTGTACTTTGAGTCGGGATAGATGACGGGCTGCGCTTCGGTGTAGAGGCGGAGCATACCGCTGTTGCGGCTGCGCCACTCTTCGCGGATGACGCCGCGCTCCTCGTCAATCTCCTTGTCGGCCAGCAGGATGGCGTTGCTCCAGTCGTGCAGGATGAGCAGGCAGGAGTCTACCACGGCTGCGTCCGTGCTGGGCACGTTGCTGATGCGGTAGACGGTTTCGTCCACCGAGGTGTAGGCGTTGAGGTTCACGCCGAACTTGATGCCTTTCGTTTCGCACCACTGCACGATGCCCAGGCCTCGTTCGTCGCCGGGGAAGTTCTTCGTGCCGTTGAAGGCCATGTGCTCCAGGAAGTGGGCCAGTCCGCGCTGCTGCGGCTCTTCGAGGATGGAGCCCACCTTCTGCGCGATATGGAATTCCACACGGTTTTCAGGTTTTTCGTTGTGACGGATGTAATAGGTCAGTCCGTTGTCCAGCTTGCCCACGCGTACCTGCGCGTCCATGGGGACGGGTGGCATCTGCTGGGCGAAGAGGATGCCCATGTTGCCGCAGATGATGACTGCGGCCAGGAGAGTTTTCTTAAATAAATGTCTCATAACTCATTTTTTTGGTTTTCTGTATGTATCAGTCGGAGGGTGTGGACGAAAGTCACACGGCCCGCCCGATTTTTTTATTCGTTTATCGGATGGCCTGCCGGATGCGCACCAGCTTGGTCAGCAGGTCTTCCAGCAGGTCCAGGCGCAGCATGTTGGCTCCGTCGCTCTTGGCCACGGCCGGATTCTCGTGTGTTTCCAGGAAGAGGCCGTCGGCTCCGGCGGCTACACCGGCCTTGGCGATGGTCTCGATGAGCTGGGGCATGCCGCCCGTCACGCCGCTGGTTTGGTTGGGCTGCTGCAGGGAGTGGGTCACGTCCAGCACCACAGGATGGCCGAAAGTCTGCATCTCGGGGATGCCGCGGAAGTCTACCACCAGATCCTGGTAGCCGAAGGTCGTTCCGCGCTCGGTTAGCATCACCTGCGGGTTGCCGGCCTCCACCACCTTTTCGGAGGCAAACTTCATGGCCAGGGGCGAGAGGAATTGCCCTTTCTTGATGTTGATGGTCTTGCCCGTCTGTGCGGCGGCCACCAGCAGGTCGGTCTGCCGACACAGGAAGGCAGGTATCTGCAGGATGTCCACATATTCGGCGGCCATGGCGGCTTCGCCGGCGGTGTGGATGTCGGTCACGGTGGGGATGCCGAAGGTATCGTGTACCTTCTTCAGGATGTTCAGCGCCTTCTCGTCGCCGATGCCGGTAAAGGAATCCAGCCGCGAACGGTTGGCCTTGCGGTACGAACCCTTGAATACGTAGGGGATGTTCAGCTTTTCGGTAATGGCTACCGCCTTTTCGGCGATGCGCAGGGCCATGTCTTCGCCTTCGATGACGCAGGGGCCCGCCAGCAGGAAGAAGTTGCCTGCCGGGTTATGGGTCAGTTGTTCAATCAGGTTGTTCATTTATTTAGTGGTTAGGGGTGAACGGTTAGTGGTGAGTGGTGAGTGGTTAGTGGTTAGCGGTTAGTGGTTAACGGTAAGTGGAATGCTCACCGCTAATCACTAACCACTAACCGCTACTTTTCATTCCGGTATAATCAATGTGATGGCTTCGTGCAGGATGCCTATCTCCAGCGGGAAGTGGCGGTCCAGGATGCGTCCGTCCAGGTCGACGGCGGCGTTTTGGGCGCGCAGTACCTTGACGTGCTGTGTGCGGTAGGGGTGCACCACCTTGTGGTTCAGGATGCGTCCCTGTATCAGCATCCACAGGCCGCTGAGCAGCTGGCGCAGTTCGGGGCGGTAGATGACGGAGACATCCAGCCAGCCGTTGTAGGGCACGGCGCTGGGCACCTGTCCGTAGCCGCGCGCACTGCCGATGCACACCGTCATGATGCGTCCGCGGATGTGTTCGCCGTTTATCTTGAGGTGCATGCGGTGTAGCTTGCGTTCGAAGATGAGCGACAGCAGGGCCATGAAGTAGGACAGAGGTTTCACGCCCCAGAAGCGCTTGCACTGGTCGGTTACCTTCACGATGCGGGCGCCGAGGCCGATGTTGATGGCGTTCAGGAAGTAGCGCGTCAGGTGCTTCTGCCCGTCGTAGTAGTAGCACGTGCCCACGTCGATGCGCCGGCGGCGTCCGTGTGCGATGCAGTCCACCGCCTCCTTGTAGTCGTCGCTCATGTCCCAGTAGTCGGCAAAGTCGTTTCCGATGCCGTTGGGGATGATGCCCAGGGCGATGTTCTGCTTGTCGGGGGCGTCGGAGTTCATGATGCCGTTGATGGCGTCGTTCAGTGCGCCGTCGCCGCCCACGATGACGATGGTGCGGTAGCCGTTGTTGGCCAGGATGCCTGCCAGCCGCTCCACCGAGCCGAATCCTTCGGACTGCACGTAGTCGTAGGCCAGGCCCCGGCTGTCCATGTATTCCTTGATTTCTTTCCACCGTTTCTGCACTTTGCGTGTGCCGGCCTTGGGGTTGTATATCACCCCCCATTTTTCGGGTGATTTCGTCATAGCTCTTTGTCCTTTCGTTGGGCGGTGTGGAGGGGAGTGTTTCCCTTTGCCGCCGTTGTTCCTGCAAATTTACAAATTCTCTTCGAGTTTTCGCTTGACAAATGCAATCTTTTCTTCCATGGGCAGGCGTGCGTCCATCCAGTGGATGGTGAATCCGCGCCGCTCCATGCCCCTGAACCACGTCATCTGCCGCTTGGCAAACTGGTGGATGGCCGTCTCCAGCCCGCGGAACATCTCGTCGTAGGTCAGGCGGCCGGTGACGTAGAGCGTCAGGTACTTGTATTCCAGTCCGTAGTAGATGAGGTCCTCCGCCGCGATGCCCCGCTCCAGCAGGCGGCGCACTTCGTCCACCATCCCCTCGTCCAGCCTCTGCTTCAGACGGCGGGTTATCTTCTCGCGGCGCAGGTCGCGGTCGATGTCCACGCCGATGATGAGGCTTTTCAGCTGGGGAAACGAGCGCTCGTCCACGGGGGTATGCAGGTAGTGTTCCTCTATCTCGATGGCGCGGATGGCGCGTTTGGCCGTGTCCACGTCCGTGGTGTTGTGCAGGGTCTTGTAAGTCTTCAATATTTCAGTCAGTTCTTCCAGTGACTTGTCTGCCAGGCGGGAACGCAGCTCGGGGTTTTCGGGTACAGGCAGCAGGCGGTAGCCCTTGAGCACCGCTTCCAGGTAGAGCCCTGTACCTCCGCAGACGATGGGCGTCATGCCCCGGCGGCGGATGTCTTCGTAGGCCATCAGGAAGTCGCGCTGATACTCGAAGACGTTGTACTTGTAGCCCGGCTCGGCGATGTCTATCAGGTGGTAGGGGATGTCCTGTCCGTCCACGCGGTAGTCGGCCAGGTCCTTTCCCGTGCCCAGGTCCATGCCGCGGTATACCTGGCGCGAGTCGGCACTGATGATTTCCGTGCCCAGCGTGGCTGCCAATGCGGCCGCAAAGGGAGTCTTGCCCGAGGCCGTGGGGCCCAGAATGGCGATGAGGTCGTAGTTTGGCATATGATTTCTTGAATACATTATAATTCTAAACTAGTGAAATATCTACAGTTGCTATGGAAACAGTGGTGACAGACGGTTGATCATTGTCCCAGCATATCTCTTACTTCCTTGTCAAAATCTGAGTCAATGTGTTGGGTACGGTTGAAAATGTCATATTCATTTTCAGCCTTTTCTTTGGCTTGCGCAGCAGATATGCGTCCTTTGTCCGGCAATATCTTGTAATCATTGAATGTCAGGAATTTGTCTACGCTTGCTGCAAACTGGGCCATCGTGAAAGGATTTTGGCGTTCGATTTGGCCTTCTATGTAGTCGAAATAAGAGGTTACGGTACGCTCCAATTGCCGGATTTGCTTTTCATCGAGATAGTTCTTTGCGATTGAAACATCCGATTTCAGTATCCGTCCGCCTGGAGAATTCTTCCACGTGGTCAGTCCCATGTGTTCCTTGGTATGGTCGGCTTTGTTGTAAATGATTTCAGCAGCAGTCTGTCCGGTAATGGCATAATGAAAGCGGTTTTGCACCATGGCATAAAACTCTTTCGTTGTGGGAGCGTTGCGGTCATAGTCAGTACTGCATTCGGCATAAATGTCCGTAATTTGTTGCCAGATGCGGCGTTCACTTGCCCGGATCGAACGTACCCTTTCGAGCAATTCACGGAAATAGTCCTTTCCGAACACCGCTGTCCCTTGCTTCAATCTGTCATCATCCAGCACGAAGCCTTTGCGGATATATTCATTGAGTATCTGGGTGGCCCACTGTCGGAAACGGGTCGCTTTGGCGGAGTTGACGCGATAGCCGACGGAGATAATCATATCCAGATTGTAGAAGTCCACCAACTCTTCCACTTCTCCTCTGATACCTCTGTTTACGACGGTTGCAATTTTTGCAACGGTCGTATCGGAGGATAATTCACCGTCTTTATATATATTGGTAATGTGGCGGCTGATGCCTGATTTGTCGATGCCAAAAAGTTGTGCCATCGCCTTTTGGGTACACCATATCGTTTCATCTTTGATGACAACCTGCACTTTGCCGTCTGCCTCAGGCATATTATATAGTAAAAACTGTATTTCGTTTGCCATAACTCTTGTACTTTCACGTGATTGAATTGGAAACTATCAAATTGCTTCACTATTCCTGCATAGGACTGTGATTCTTCTTTTGGGAGTTGTAAAAGAAGTCTTGCCCGAGGCCGTGGGGCCCAGAATGGCGATGAGGTCATAGTTCGGCATACGTATCGTTGTTTTTTTCGGTCAACGGCAAACTTACGGAATTTCTTTGGAATATGCCAATGAAAGTCCGTTTCTATTTTTCCCCGGTTGGGGAAAATGTTTTCTCCAACTGGGGGCAGACGGTCGTCTGGCCCGTCAGCCTTGGGAGGAAGAAAACATTGCTTTGGGGAGGACAAAGCATTGCTTCTTTCGGGTCAAAACATTGCTTCTTTTGAGGCGAAACATTGCATCTTTTGGAGCGGAACATTGCTTCTGCTCCACGTTGCCGGGGCATGTGTTTGGTTTAGGCTGGGCAAACGGCTCGTTTAGGCTGGGCAAACGGCTTGTTTAAGCTGGGCAAATGGTTGGTTTGAGCTGGGTAAACGGTTGGTTTAGGCTGGGCAAAGGGGAGGGCCGGACAGGATGTACACATCCTTCCGGCAGGAGCTGTACGGTCTGCAGACAGGAAATCCACATCCTGTCGGACGCTTGCATACGCCTTGTTCGTCAGAACTTGAAGCTGACCGAGGCGTAGGGGAGGCAGTTGCCATACCAGTGGACGGAGTAGTAGCTCAGGACTTCTTCTTCGGACGGGTTGCCCACGATGTTGTACAGGCCCAGGCGGAGCAACAGCAGCTTGTCGGCTCCGAAGTCCTTCCGATAGGAATAGCCTGCGTCCAGGCGGTAGCGGGTACGCTCGCGCCCGGTGCGGAAACGCTCGGCAGGAAGCGGGTCGAGATATTCGTCCAGCTCGATGACCCGGCCGGAGCGCACCGTGCCGCCCAACGAGAGGGAAGAGTGGTGGCTGACCTGGCAGGAAAGGGCGGCTCCCAGCTGGTGGGGAATGTCGTAGAGCGAAGGCAGCTTGCCGCGGTCTTCCAGCTGGGGAAACCATTCGCGGCTCCGCGTATAGGCGTACGACAGCTGGAGCGTCCAGCGCTTCCAGGTGTTGTAGAAGTAGGCCTTGGCGCCATAGCTGTCGCCGTTGCCCGTCATGATGTACTGGTCCCAATGAGTGTCTTCGATGAAGGTGTCGGGACTCAGGGCCACGACGTGGCGGCGTGTCTTGTAGTAGGCCGACAGTTCAATCTGCCCGTTCTCCAGAAAATGCTTCCATCCGGCTTCGTAGTGCTCCGACGAGCGCGGCTTGAAGCCGTCGATGCTGGGCATGCGGAAGTCAGTGGGCAGGGAGAGGTAGTCGAAGCGCAGGTAGTGGTAGAACTGCTCCATCCGCGAGAATTGGAGGTAGAAGAGTTCCTTCTCCGCCGGCTGGTATTTCAGCGAGAAGCGGGGCTGGATGCTGTAGTAGGAGCGGTGGTGGCGGGGCAGGTAGCCCACGAAGTGTACGCCCACCTGGGCCGTGAGGCGGGGAGTGAGCCGCACCAGGTTGTCGTAGAAGAGGGAGAACTGATGGACGGGCTCGTGGCGCGTGCGCAGCAGGTCGTCCTGTCCGGCCAGTTCGTAGACCTCGTAGGCATATTTGGCTCCCCAGCGGGCGGTATAGGCATTCTCGGGGCTGAAGGTAAATTCGGTGGTGGCGTTGAGCGAACGGATGCCGCTGCGGATGTACTCCTCCGTGTCGAATCCCAGCAGGGCGGCGTTGGCACGGTTGGAGTGGGTGGTGTAGAACACGGAAGTGGTGTGCCCCAGCTTGCCGTACGAGGTGTTGAACGACGCCTGGTAGGCTTGGTTGGTCCACTGGAGGGCGGTCAGCTTGTCGCCGCTTCCGTCGTAGGGCAGGTGGTAGCCGTCCTGTGCGCCGTAGGCCATGAGGCGGAGCGTGCTGGAGGGCGTCAGGTGGTAGGACAGCTTGGCGTTGTAGTCGTAGGTGGAGTGGTTCATGCGGTTGTCTTCGGACAGCAGGTTGTCGAAGAAGTCGAGCCAGCTGCGGCGGGCACTCACCAGGTAGGACAGCTTGTCCTTGAGGATGGGCCCCTCGAGGGTGATGCCTGCGGCAGGCATGTCGAGCGTCAGGGTGCGGACGTGCCCCTGC
>CATXSD010000004.1 GCA_958402075.1 Mediterranea massiliensis
ACCAACTCTGCACTCTCCTCCCCTCCTTATTACTTTTGGTTATAGCTGATAAAAATATAAGAATTGTGCCCTCCATCGGAAATGCGTACTTTTGCATCCGAAAAGAAAAAGTTAAACCAACAAAAAATAAATGTTATGTTCGAACGTGGAAACAGAGGCAACACCTTTCATGGCATTCTGCTCATAGCCTTATTCTCCTTCTCAGCTTTCTACATCGCTGAAATTCCTTTCGTAAAAAGTCTGTCATTCAGCCCGCTGATTGTCGGCATCATTTTGGGTATGCTCTATGCCAACAGCCTTCGCAACCGCCTGCCCGAAACGTGGGTACCGGGCATCAAGTTCTGTACCAAGCAGATTCTCCGTGCCGGTATCGTGCTCTATGGTTTCCGCCTGACGCTGACCGAAGTGGCCGCCGTAGGTCTCCCGGCCATCGTGGTAGACAGCATCATCGTTTGCGGCACCATCTTCCTGGGCATCTTCCTGGGCAAGCTGATGAAGGTCGACAAAGACACCGCCCTGATTACCTCTACCGGTAGTGCCATCTGTGGTGCGGCTGCCGTACTCGGTGCCGAACCGGTTATCAAGTGCGAAGGCCATAAGACCGCCATTGCCGTGTCTACCGTGGTTATCTTCGGAACCATCGCCATGTTCCTCTACCCCATCATGTACCGCTCGGGACTGCTCTCCAGTCTTTCCGATACCCAGGTGGCCATCTATACAGGAAGCACCCTGCACGAAGTGGCCCACGTCGCCGGTGCAGGCAATGCCATGGACCCCACCGATACGCTGGGTATTGCCGGTACAGCCACCATCACCAAGATGATCCGCGTCATGCTTCTGGCCCCCGTATTGGTCATCATGAGCTTCGCCCTTGCAGGACGTAAAAAAGTATCGGCCGACGGCACAGTAGCCAAGAGCAAGATCACCATTCCCTGGTTTGCCTTTGGCTTCATCGGCATCATCTGCCTGAATTCCTTGCTCCAGTACCTCTTCGATGCCCCGACCGTAAAGGACATTCCCCTGAACGGAGCCATCGAATACATTGATACCTTCATGCTGACCATGGCCATGACGGCTCTGGGTACAGATACCAGCATTGACAAGTTCAAGCAGGCAGGAGCCAAGCCTTTCGTTTTGGCCTTCGGACTCTTCATCTGGCTGCTGCTGGGTGGTTACCTTCTGGTAAAGTATCTGGTTCCTCTGATGGCCTGACAACTGAAACCCTCTCATATATAGAATGGGCCTGCCTCTTTCCAGAAGCAGGCCCATTCCCTCTTATACCTATTAATATATAGGAAGCAACGTCATCTCAATTCCTCTTCCCGAATACCCAACACATGGGCCAGCGATGGTACAACCGGACACCATTGGCAGACAACAGGGCAGGAAGGTCTCTCCAAACCGAACCACACCGCCTGTACATCCACTCCCTCCGCATTCTTTCTCCTTTCACGAAGGACTTCTCCCATCACTTCGTTCATCTTCTCCCCGTCAGATGCCATTGCAGGCACCATCAATACCTGACGCACGGCAACATTGTTCAAGACCAACGCCATCAGATCCCGATACAACGTTTCGGCCGTAGCCAAGTTCTCGGTCGGTACCACCGAGAAGACATATTCCGCCAAAGCCGTACGACAAGCCTTTCCATCCAAATCCGACAACGATGCAGGGAAACAGGTGTTCAAGGCATCCCCCTCCGTTCCATGGGCAAGCAGCACCTGCACCTCGGCCGAAGAAAAATCACGGATACCCGCATCCAGCAGCAGGCAGTCCAGCCATGCCGCCAGGTCGAGTTTGGGCAAGGGACGCTCCAATCGGGCAGACATCACCTCCTGTACCATCCCGACCGTATGGTTCAGGAAAGCCACATCCAACAATATCACACGTTCCGAAAACTTCAGTTCTGTATTTCTATCCATATTCTATCTATCAATTGCCTATTAGTCAGTCTGGCGGACAAAGATAACACAAATAAGGGAAAAATGCGACATAACGGCTGGGAGAATGTCAATTTGTCACACAAAATTACCAAAAGCAAGACATTTTGTCCATTTATGCCGAGTGGCAAGTTATTTGCCAATCTATGGATGTCAAACCTAACCAAGAACAAAGAAAGGAGAAACGATATGAACTTTAACAACTTTACCATCAAAGCGCAGGAAGCCGTACAGGAGGCTGTGAACCTGGTACAACGCCGGGGGCAGCAAGCCATCGAGCCAGTACACCTGCTGCAGGGAGTGATGAAGGTGGGCGAAAACGTCACCAACTTCATCTTCCAGAAGCTGGGCATGAATCCCCAGCAGATAGAGCTGGTTCTGGACAAGCAGATTGAATCGCTGCCCAAGGTTTCGGGCGGAGAACCCTACTTGAGCCGTGAGACCAACGAAGTGCTGCAGAAAGCCATGGACTATTCCAAGGAACTGAACGACGAGTTCGTTTCACTGGAACCCATCCTGCTGGCCCTGCTCACCGTCAAGAGCACCGCATCGAGCATCCTGAAAGATGCCGGTATGACCGAAAAGGAACTGCGTACAGCCATCAGTGAACTGCGTCAAGGCTCGAAGGTCACTTCACAGTCAAGCGAAGACACCTACCAGTCGCTGGAAAAGTACGCCATCAACCTGATAGATGCCGCC
Organism: Mediterranea massiliensis; assembly: GCA_958402075.1. Lineage (GTDB taxonomy): Bacteria > Bacteroidota > Bacteroidia > Bacteroidales > Bacteroidaceae > Bacteroides > Bacteroides massiliensis_D. The sequence goes on from CATXSD010000004.1 coordinate 2,640, forward strand.
CGGAACGGCAAGCTCGACCCGGTCATCGGCCGTGACGAAGAAATTCGACGGGTCCTGCAGATATTAAGCCGTCGAACCAAGAACAATCCTATCCTGATTGGCGAACCGGGTACCGGTAAGACCGCCATCGTAGAAGGGCTGGCACAGCGAATCCTTCGCGGGGATGTGCCCGAGAACTTGAAGAACAAGCAACTCTACTCCCTGGATATGGGTGCACTGGTAGCCGGTGCCAAGTACAAAGGTGAGTTTGAGGAACGTCTGAAGGCTGTCATCAACGAAGTAAAACAGTCCGAAGGCAACATCATCCTCTTCATCGATGAAATCCATACCCTGGTAGGTGCCGGTAAGGGTGAAGGCGCCATGGATGCCGCCAACATCCTGAAACCTGCCTTGGCCCGTGGCGAGGTACGTAGCATCGGTGCCACGACGCTTGACGAATACCAGAAGTATTTCGAGAAGGACAAGGCCCTCGAACGTCGTTTCCAGACCGTCATGGTCAACGAACCCGATACGCTGAGCACCATCTCCATTCTGCGTGGATTGAAGGAGCGTTATGAGAACCATCACCACGTGCGTATCAAAGACGATGCCATCATTGCCGCCGTCGAGCTGAGCAACCGGTACATCACCGACCGTTTTCTTCCCGATAAAGCCATTGACCTGATGGATGAAGCTGCCGCCAAGCTGCGTATGGAGGTTGACTCCGTCCCCGAAGAGCTGGATGAAATTTCACGTAAGATCAAGCAGCTCGAAATCGAACGCGAAGCCATCAAGCGGGAAGACGATCAGGCCAAACTGGAACAGATTGGCAAGGAGCTGGCTGAACTCAAGGAACAGGAAAGCTCCTACAAAGCCAAATGGCAGAGCGAAAAGACATTGGTCAACAAGATACAGCAGAACAAGGTCGAAATCGAGAACCTGAAGTTCGAAGCCGAGAAGGCCGAACGCGAAGGCGACTACGGCAAAGTAGCCGAAATCCGTTACGGCAAGCTGCAGGCCCTGAACAAAGAAATCGAAGAGACCCAGCAGAAGCTTCATCAGATGCAGGGCGACAACGCCATGATCAAGGAGGAAGTCGATGCCGAAGACATTGCCGACGTTGTATCCCGTTGGACGGGTATACCGGTCAGCAAAATGCTGCAGAGCGAAAAGGAGAAGCTCCTTCATCTGGAAGAAGAACTCCACAAGCGTGTCATCGGTCAGGACGAGGCCATCGAGGCGGTAGCCGATGCCGTACGCCGCAGCCGTGCCGGGTTGCAAGACCCCAAGCGGCCTATCGGTTCCTTCCTCTTCCTCGGTACGACCGGTGTCGGCAAGACCGAATTGGCCAAGGCTTTGGCCGAATTCCTGTTCGACGACGAAACCATGATGACCCGTATCGACATGAGCGAGTATCAGGAGAAGCACAGCGTCTCCCGTCTGGTCGGAGCGCCTCCCGGATACGTCGGCTACGATGAAGGCGGCCAGCTGACCGAAGCTGTTCGGCGGAAACCATACTCCGTCGTGCTGTTCGATGAAATCGAGAAGGCCCACCCCGATGTATTCAACATCCTGTTGCAGGTACTCGATGACGGACGTCTGACCGACAACAAGGGCCGGACGGTGAACTTCAAGAACACCATCATCATCATGACCTCCAACATGGGCAGTTCCTACATCCAGAGCCAGATGGAGAAGATGAACGGCAGCAACAAGGAGCAGATTGTGGAAGAGACCAAGCGCGAAGTGATGAACATGTTGAAGAAGACCATACGGCCCGAGTTCCTCAACCGTATCGACGAGACCATCATGTTCCTGCCGCTTACCGAACCGCAGATCCGTCAGATTGTAACGCTGCAGATCAACAACGTCCGCCGCATGCTCGAAGGCAATGGCGTAGAGCTCCAGCTCACCGATGCCGCCATCAGCTTCCTGGCACAGGCCGGCTTCGATCCCGAGTTCGGTGCCCGTCCTGTCAAGCGTGCCATCCAGCACTACCTGCTCAACGACCTCTCCAAGAAGTTGCTTGCACAGGAAGTGGACCGCAACAAGCCCATTGTGGTAGACGTCAATGCCGCCAAGGACGGACTCGTATTTAAGAATTGAACCAATCTTCTATAAAAAGAAAACCCCGAAGGAAGTGTCCTTCGGGGTTTTCTTTTTATATATCTAACCAAATTACTTATTATCACTCTTCCTCTTCTGCAGCTTCTTCCTCGAAATCGGCCAGGCCGGCATTGACCAGCAGGTTGTACCAGGAAATCAGCTTCTTGATGTCGGACACATGCACGCGGTCGCGGTCGTAGTTGGGAAGCACTTCGGCCAAATAGGCACCCAGCTCCTTGGCTGACGCTTTCTTGACATCCAAAGCGGCCACCGCACCGTTCTCCTTGGTCTTCATGGCCTGCAGAACCTGCTGCAAGGGAACATCGTCGCCATCGGTATACATGGCAATGTCGCCCAAGGAGATGATTTTCTCGTTGCCGTAGGCCGGAAGGCGCTTCTTGTCGGCAACCGACTCTACAATCAACATATTCTTTCCTCTGGAAATCAGTCTGTACAAACCGGGCTTCCCAGAAATAGACAAAATAGTCTTCAACATAGTCTTGTTCTATTTAAACTTGAATGTTACAAAAATAAATTAGGTAATGCCTGAAATCGTCCTGCCGGGCCGGCGGCCCGCAGACTTCATTCGCGGCGACAAAGGTAATCAATATTTTTAGATAGTGAAGAAATTAGGGACAAAACCTGTGGTATCAGGGACTTTTCGCCATCGTTCACAATGACAAAGTCGGACAAGCGGCACTTCTCCCCATCGTCCATCTGGCTGCGAATGCGCTGTTCTATCGACTCGCGCGAAGAAGCATCGCGCTCCATGGCCCGACAGATACGCACTTCGAGGGGAGCACTGACCATGACCACAACATCCACTTCCCGACGGAAACCGGCTTCCAACAGGATGGCCGACTCCATACCGACCCACCTGTCGGAAGCATGCAACCGACACCAGCGGCGAAAATCGTCCTTGACCCGCGGATGCACAATGCCGTTCACACGGGCGGCATGGGCGGCACTGCCAAAGATATAGGAGGCCAGCAAAGGCTTGTTCAGCCGACCACCCTGATAAACGTCCTCTCCCAGAAGGGAGACCAGTTCCCGACGGATCTGAACATCTTCCACCATCAGCCGACGGGTCTCGATATCCGAGATATAGACCGGCACACCCATCAACTCCAACAGACGGGACACGACACTCTTGCCACTGCCGATGCCGCCGGTAATTCCAATCCTAATAGCTGCCATAATCCGATGTACCTACCTGTTCTATCAAAAAATCCACCTGCTCGGGGTTGAACCGTACATGGCTGATCCCCTCGGGCAGTTTCTTCAGCTTGACCGTATACTTGTTGTCGCCCAAACCAACCAGCTCTTCGTATGAGACGACCAGATGGAAGTCGTCGGCCGTGACCTGACGGAAACGCCCCACGCCGATCTGGAAAGAAATCTGCACTTTGGAAGGGAACGCTCTCAGCTCCTTGCCCGCCGGGAAGTTGATGCCTTTCAAAGGCACTTCCACCGTTTTCTCCGTATACATGTCTATCGGCAGCATGAGGCTGACCGAAGCAGGCACATACTTCACTCCCCGCCGTACCTCCAAACTGACCTGACGACGAAGGGTATCGGTAATGTTCTCCAGCTGCAAGGCCTGCGTATAGGCTGCGGTGATGGTGTCAAGCACACCGGCCGGAGCATATACCCTTACAGAGTCGGGAGTAAAGACGGTATCGGGCAGATAGTATTGCAGACCGGCCTCTACCCGCCCCTGCAACCTGACAGGCACCCGTTTGGACTCGCCCGTAGAATAATAGTATTCCAAGGTATCGGGCTTCATGGAGAGCAGGGTCGTGGAGGCGTTCAGCTGGGCCGTCACCTTCTTCTGGATCTGCGAGGTGAGTATCTTGACGTGGGTATTGGCCGACTTGTACTCGGAGAAGTCGAGGGTAACGGGATAGAAGCTCTTGCCCAGCATGTAGTTGAGCAGGACGGTTCCCTTGTCGCGCACCCTTACACGCAACTCCGAAACGGGTTCCGAAGTGATGACCACGTCCTCGGGTACGTTCTTCAGACGTACAGGGACGGAAAACTCCGTCTCGTAGTCGTTGTTCAGGGTCTGCAACAGCCAGAAGCCGGCCGCGATGAAGAAGAAAACCAAAAAAACAAAGAACTCCCGGCTCTTGTCACTGAGCAGGAAGTCCTTTGTCTGTTTTCTGATTCTTATATAAAGCCGCTTGATGTTCCTCTGTTCGAACATGAGCCTTCACTTTAGATTACTTACCGGCCTGGCTGCCATTGGCATCGGCAGCGGCGGCAAAGATAGAATTCTTGTCGATACGAATCTTGACGTTCGAAGCGATTTCCAGAATTACATCGTTATCGTTGATTTCCTTGATCACGCCATGGATGCCACCGGCAGTGATTACCTTCTGGTTAACCTGAAGTGATTTGCGGAAATTGGCAATTTCTTTCTGTTTCTTGTTCTGCGGACGGATCATAAAGAAATACATGATGGCAAACATGGCAATCAGCATGATCCACGTCCATTCAGCACCGCCTCCTGATACGGAAGCCTGCAAGAGAAATACGGTCATTAAATTCATAAGGTTCTTCTGTTAGTTTTTAATTAGTATCGGACAAAGTTATCAGTTTTTCGACAACTTGCCCTCTTTTTTCAATTGATTAACAATTCCGTCCAACGTACCGTTCACGAAACTGCCGCTCTTGGGCGTACTGTACACCTTGGCAATGTCCACATACTCGTTCAGCGACACGCTGACAGGGATGTTGGGGAAGCTCAGGATTTCGGCCAACGCACACTGCATGATGATGACGTCCATAAAGGCCACACGGTCCAAATCCCAGTTGCGGGTATTTTCGCTGATGAGATGGCGGTAGTAGTCGCAGTTCAGGATGGTACGACGGAACAGGCGGCGGGCAAACTCGCGGTCTTCGTCGTCCTTGAACTCGGGCAACAGGGGCTGGTCGGCTCCGTTCTTCTCGTCGAAGCGTTTGATGGTCTTCAGTACAAAGGTGTCGACAATTTCCTTGTCGTCGTTCCAATACAGACTCTGGTCTTCGAGCAGGGCGTCGAGATCGGCGTTGTTGAAGACGAAAGTCTTGTAGAGCTTGCGCCACAATTCACGGTCGGCTTCATACGAACGGTCGTCCGAAGCCATGTATTCCTTATAGATATCCGAAGCCGTAATTTTTTCGTAAAGGCCCTTCACGAAATCTTCGTCATTGTCCCACGAGCGCTTCTGGTTGGACATGAAGTCGAGCAACTGCTTGTTTACCTCCAGCTGGGCGATAAACTTGTTTTCCACAAACTTGGTGTTGGGGTGCAAATCTTCCGGCGTAGGAGCCAGCTTGGCCTTGCCGGCCGCAATGCGCTTCTGCGCATAGTTCGTCACTGCCATCATCAGCATCAGCAGGTAGTTGTACAGGTCATAAGCCTTGGAAAGGCTGAAGAACAACTCTTTCTCCGCTGAGTCCAAATTTTTACTGCCGTTCTGATAATAAGCATATACAATCTGTATAATCTTAAGACGAATAAGAACTCTGTTAATCATAATGTGTTCAGTAAATACGGTTGTTTAACAGGGCACAAAAGTAGGCATTTTTAATGACTTGGCATAAATAAATCGCTTTTTTTATCGCAGAAGTTGATAATCCGCCCGTTTTCTTTTGACAGTTGAAAAAAAATCGTCAATTTTGAACCCCCAAACAAACCTGGTTTGGGAGAAACATAAAAATGGACCTTTATTATATAAATAATGTAGTAGATTATGGAAGAAGAGTGGAAAAAGAAAAACGGTGGAGAGTCTAACGACAAGGAAATAGTATTTTCGCAAGCCATCAAGGCTGGAAAACGCATTTATTATCTGGACGTAAAGAAGAACCGGAAAGACGAAATGTTCCTTGCCATTACGGAGAGCAAGAAAATAGTCAGCGGCGAAGGAGAGGATTCACAAGTCAGCTTCGAGAAACATAAGATTTTCCTCTATCAGGAAGACTTCGACAAGTTCATGAGCGGATTGCAGCAATCCATGCGCTTCATACAAGAACAGCAGGGATATCACACCGCTCCCCGCTATGCGGAAAAAGAAAACCCGCAGGAGGGACTGCAAACGGCAGCCAAGAACGAAACGGCCGCTTCGGCACTGGACGATGAAATCAAGATTGACATCGATTTTTAACCGCAACCCTTTGATAATTCAAAAAGAAGCTGTACTTTTGCACCGCTTTTTTACAGCATGTGTGGCCAAGCCGCATCGTGTGATGGTGAATTAAGCAAAAACAATTACTTAATTTAGAGTAACACAAAAACATTAATCCAAATGAAATCAATTGAAGTAAAAGGAACTGCAAGAACCATTGCAGAACGTTCTTCGGAACAAGCAAGAGCCTTGAAGGCCATTCGTAAAGACAACGGTGTACCTTGTGTACTTTATGGCGGTGGTGAAAACATCCACTTCACTGTACCCGCCGACGGTCTGCGCAACTTGGTTTACACGCCGCACATCTATGTAGTAGACCTGGTTATCGACGGCAAGAAATACAACGCCATCATGAAAGATATCCAGTTCCACCCTGTAAAAGACACCATCCTGCACGTAGACTTCTATCAGATTGACGAAAGCAAACCCATCGTCATGGAAGTTCCCGTTCAGCTCGAAGGCCTGGCCGAAGGTGTGAAGGCCGGTGGTAAGCTGGCCCTGCAGATGCGCAAGCTGAAAGTGAAAGCCCTCTACAACGTCATCCCCGAAAGATTGGTGGTAAACGTATCTCACCTGGGTCTGGGCAAGACAGTAAAGGTTGGCGAACTGAGCTACGAAGGTCTGGAGCTGCTGAACGCCAAGGAAGCTGTGGTTTGCGCCGTTAAGCTGACACGTGCCGCAAGAGGTGCTGCCGCCGCAAACAACCAATAAAAGTGCTGCCCTGAAAAAGGGACAATCCTCATAAGGTACGCGGATTAACGCAGAGACGCAGATTTGAATTATACAATCCGCGGAAAGCTGCGATAATCCGCGTACTTTTTTATCAGTTCTCGGACATACCCCCAAACTCCTCCAAGGAAAACGGTGGAATGCCTGAAGGAAAACAATGGGATACGACAAGGAAAGCAATGCTTTCCCTTCCCCTGCAAAATTGAAAACAAGATGAAATACCTGATTGTAGGCCTTGGGAACATAGGCCCCGAATATCACGAAACCCGCCACAACATCGGCTTCATGGTGGTAGACGCCCTGGCACAAGAAGCAGGCGCCACCTTCAAGGACGGACGTTACGGCTTCACCACCACCCTGTCGATAAAGGGACGCCAGCTGCTGCTGCTCAAGCCGTCCACCTACATGAACCTCAGCGGAAACGCCGTGCGCTATTGGATGCAAAAGGAGAACATCCCGCTGGAGAACACGCTGATTGTAGTCGACGACCTGTCGCTTCCCTTCGGCACCCTGCGCCTGAAAGGAAAAGGAAGCGACGCCGGCCACAACGGACTGAAGCACATTGCTGCCACGCTGGGCACACAAAACTATGCCCGCCTGCGCTTCGGCATCGGCAACGACTTTCCACGCGGCGGACAGATAGACTATGTACTGGGGCACTTCACGGACGAAGACTGGAAGACCATGCCCGAACGCCTGAAGACCGCCGGCGAAATCGTGAAAAGCTTCTGCCTGGCAGGTATCGACATCACCATGAACCAATTCAACAAGAAATGAACGACGCAAGAATAGACAAATGGATGTGGGCGGTACGCATCTTCAAGACACGCACCATCGCCGCCGAAGCCTGCAAGAAAGGCCGCATCAGCATTAACGGTGCCCAGGCCAAAGCCGCCCGCATGGTGAAGCCGGGCGACATCGTGCAGGTGCGCAAACCGCCTGTCACCTATTCGTTCAAAGTCCTCCAGCCTATCGAGAAACGGGTCGGAGCCAAGCTGGTATCTGAAATGATGGAGAATGTCACGACTCCCGACCAATATGAATTGCTGGAAATGAGCCGCGTCAGCGGATTTGTCAATCGGGCCAAAGGTACAGGCCGCCCCACCAAGAAAGACCGCCGCAGCCTTGAAGAATTTACCACACCCGAATTTATGGACGACTTCGATTTCGACTTCGATTTTGACGACAGCGAAGACGATGAATAACTACTGTAATTGTAACTGAACCCTAAAACGTCTTATACAATGAAAAGAGAAAAAATCAGATGGGGCTTCATCGGTTGCGGAGAAGTGACCAAATACAAAAGCGGCCCTGCCTTCCAGAAGATAGAAGGATCGGAAGTGGTGGCCGTCATGAGCCGCAACGGTGCCAAGGCAAAAGCCTATGCCCAGGAACGCAACATACCCAAATGGTACGACGATGCCCAGGAACTGATTGACGACGAAGACGTCAATGCCGTCTACATCGCCACTCCCCCTTCCTCGCACGCCACGTATGCCATCATGTCCATGAAGGCCGGCAAGCCGGTCTACATCGAAAAACCGATGGCCGTCACCTACGAAGAATGCTGCCGCATCAACCGCATCTCCCAAGAGACAGGCGTGCCCTGCTTCGTGGCCTACTACCGCCGCTACCTGCCCTACTTCCAGAAAGTGAAATCGCTCGTGGAAGAAGGTGCTATCGGCAACGTCATCAACATCCAGATACGTTTCGCACAACCTCCGCGCAACCTGGACTACAACCGCGAGAACCTGCCGTGGCGCGTACAGCCCGACATTGCCGGGGGCGGATATTTCTACGACCTGGCCCCTCATCAGATAGACCTCCTGCAGGAAATCTTCGGATACATCCTTGAAGCCAGCGGATTCAAGAGTAACCGTGGCGGGCTCTATCAGGCCGAAGATACCATCAGTGCCTGCTTTCAGTTTGACAGCGGCTTGGTGGGAAGCGGTTCGTGGTGTTTCGTGGCTCATGACTCCGCCCGTGAAGACCGCATCGAAATCATCGGAGACAAAGGCATGATCTGCTTTTCGGTTTTCACCTACGACCCCATTGCCCTCCATACGGAAAGAGGACGCGAAGAAATTCCTGTCGAAAATCCTGTTTACGTCCAACAACCACTCATCCAAGCCGTAGTAGACCACCTGCTGGGAAAGTCGGTCTGCACCTGCGACGGCGAAAGTGCCACACTGACCAACTGGGTAATGGACAAAATCTTAGGGAAAATCTAAGGAAAGGCTGTCTGTAAAGAATGTATCGAATTAGAAAAAGGAAGTAAATGCAACGTCATCCCGGCCTCGAGCCGGGATCCATTGCCTTACCGGCAACAGGCAGAATATGGATTCCGCATCAAGTGCGGGATGACAGAAGATTAGTACTTTCTCATCTTACCACAACCCCTCACGAAATCATTTATCTTCTGTCTCGGCACTGCTGTTCACCAGCCTGTACACATCGTTATTCTCACCCACTACCCATACGACATCGTCGACCATGAAACGCTCGTGAGGATCGGGGGCATGAAGGGTTTCATCGCCACGCTCCACCCCTACAATCAGGCAATGGTACTGCTCCCGAATGCCTGCTTCACGAAGCGTCAGTCCGAGGAAGGGAGAATCGTCGTCTATCTTGAACTGACGGAGAATCATTTCGCTCTTCTCTACCACATCCGTATCGAGTACAGCCGCCTGCTCCATGTCTTTACTGAAAGCCGCCAGTTCCTCGTCTGTAGCAATCACCTGAATCTTGTCTTGTGGAAACAGACGCACGTCGGCGCCAGGAATGTTGAAACGCCGCCTGCCACGCAGGATGGAGACGACATGCACTCCATATTTGCTGCCGAACTTCAACTCTCCCAACGTCCGACCGGCCCAATCGGCCTCGGCGGGTATCACATAATCCGTCAAGTGCAGGTCGCGCGACAATAGACGGCCGGCATATTCAGGTTTTTTCTCGCCCATATACTCTGCCCGCATGTCACGATAGCGCAGGTTCTGAAAGAAAGTGCGTTCTATCAGGATGGACTGTTTCTTCAGTTGGCGCGATATAATCATCAACACCAGCAACAAAGCCGCCACACCAAACACCAAACCGATGGACAGCTTGAACAATCCGCCGATGACAAACATCACGAAACCTGCAGCTACCAGAATGCGCAATACAACGGTGGCCACCAGCGGAGCACGGTTCGAACGGCTTTCCTTCCACAAAGTCGTAAATTCGACTGAATGGTTCTTCTTAATCATGATGGCACGCAGGAAGGGAGAAATGCAGAGAATGATGATGACGGCCGCTGCCAGCGAACCCCAGATACCCGGCAGAGCCTCACGCAGCAGAGGCACCAGCAGGCGGAAAGCAATCGCCACGACAGCCACACTGACAATGGAATAGACCACTGTAATGCGGACCAGCGCAATGATCAACTTCTTCCATAAACTCTCATGATTTACCGTGTGCGAACCGTTGGCATAACGGTCGAGCCACATGTGCCAGCGCTTGGGCAGATGACTGTCCACGAAATTGGAAGCAGGTTCTGCCAGTCGGATCATATAAGGAGTAAGGAAAGTGGTGATGACCGACACCGCCACAACGATCGGATACAAGAAATCGCTCGTAACTTTGAGCGACACGCCCAGCGAAGCGATGATGAAGGCAAACTCACCGATCTGTGTCAGGCTGAAGCCACACTGCATGGCCATCTTCAACGGCTGCCCTGAAAGCAATACGCCCAAGGTACCGAAAACGGCCTGCCCCACAATGACAGCCAGCGTGATGACAAGAATAGGAACGGCATACTGGACAATCATGCCGGGATCGACCATCATGCCTACCGACACGAAAAACACGGCACCAAACAGGTCCTTGACCGGGTTGACCAACCGTTCGATGGACTCGGCCTCAGCCGTTTCTGCCAAAATGGAACCCATGATAAAGGCACCGAAGGCAGGCGAAAATCCCGTCTGCGAAGCGATGACCACCATGGCAAAGCAAAGCCCCAAAGAGACAATCAGCAACGTTTCGTCACTCATCAGCTTGCGGCATCGCTTCAACAAACCCGGAATGAGGTAGATGCCCACCACGAACCACAATACCAGAAAGAACATCAGCTTCAGGATGCTTTCCATCATTTCGGCTCCCTCGAAATTGTGACTGGCGGCCATCGTCGAAAGCATCACCATCAGGACGATGGCCAGAATATCTTCCAGAATCAGCACACTGAGCACCAAGCCTGCAAACTGCTTCTTGCGCAAGCCCATGTCATCGAAAGCCTTGTATATAATAGTGGTGGACGACATGGCAATCATACCGCCCAGAAAGAGGCAATCCATCCGCTTCCATCCGAAACCCGAGCCGACGGCCATACCCAGCAAAATCATGCAGAAGATAATGGTACAGGCAGCAATGATGGCCGCCCCGCCCACCTTGGCAATCTTCTTGATGCTGAAGTCGAGTCCCAGCGAAAAAAGCAGGAAGATAACTCCAATATCGGCCCACGTCTGGATGTTGGCAGTATCCATTACCGAAGGCGTATATTGCATGTGCGGACTGGCCAGAAAGCCCGCCACGACATACCCCAGCACCAAGGGTTGTTTGAGTTTCTTAAACAGCAGCGTCATCAGCCCCGCACATACCAATATCAGGGCCAGGTCGCTGATCAATGTAGCCAAATGTGACATAATACGTGTTTTTATTCCGTTTCTGCAGACAAAAGTACGGATAAAAACGGAGAAAGCAAACACCTTATACCACTAAAGCCACTACTTTATTTACGACACGAAAAATGTGGCAATCAGACGGCTGGCTTCCATACTTCCAAGGGACTTTCACAACGTAAAAGGAGAACTAGACCGCTTAAATTAATTGCGGAAATATTTCTCTATTCGGCAAGAATTCGCTTTCTTTGTAGCATGTTTTAAAGTATAACCTACGATTAAAAAAATAAAGTTATGAAGATTTCACACATTGAGCATCTGGGCATTGCCGTAAAGAGCATCGAAGAAGCCCTGCCGTATTACGAGAACGTATTGGGTCTGAAGTGTTACAACATCGAGACTGTCGAGGACCAGAAAGTGAAAACGGCCTTTCTGAAAGTGGGTGAAGTAAAAATCGAACTGCTGGAACCGACTTCACCGGACAGCACCATCGCCAAATTTATCGAGAAGAACAACGGTAACGGCGGCATGCACCACCTGGCATTCGCCATCGAAGACGGCGTGGCCAACGCACTGGCATCGGCCGAAGCTGCCGGCATCCGCCTGATAGACAAGGCTCCGCGTAAAGGTGCCGAAGGGCTGCACATTGCTTTCCTGCACCCGAAATCCACGCTGGGCGTACTGACAGAACTTTGCGAGAAACCGGAATAAAAGAGTGACGGACTACACAGGCTGCAAGTGACGAGTAAGTTTGATACAACCGTTGGGACTTGCAGCTTACTGCCCGCAACTTGTAACTAACCCAAAATCATACATTACTAAAATTCTAATAACGATGAGCAATCAATTAGAGAAGATTAAAGAGTTGATCGACCGTCGCGCCGTAGCGCGTCAGGGCGGTGGCGAAAAGGCTATTGCCAAACAACATGATAAAGGTAAATATACAGCCCGTGAGCGTATAGCCATGCTGCTGGATGAAGGCAGCTTCGAAGAAATGGACATGTTCGTAGAACACCGCTGCACCAACTTCGGCATGGAGAAGAAACACTATCCGGGCGACGGCGTGGTAACCGGTTGCGGAACCATCGACGGACGACTGGTATACATCTTCGCACAGGACTTCACGGTATCGGCCGGTTCGCTGTCCGAAACCATGTCTCTGAAAATATGCCACATCATGGACAAGGCCATGAAGATGGGTGCACCGGTTATCGGTCTGAATGACTCGGGCGGTGCACGTATCCAGGAAGGTATCAATGCACTGGCCGGCTATGCCGAAATCTTCCAGCGCAACATCCTGGCTTCGGGTGTCATCCCGCAGATCTCGGGTATCTTCGGTCCCTGCGCCGGTGGTGCCGTTTATTCTCCGGCGCTGACCGACTTCACGCTGATGATGGAAGGTACTTCCTACATGTTCCTCACCGGTCCGAAAGTAGTAAAGACCGTTACAGGCGAGGACGTAAGCCAGGAAAACCTGGGTGGTGCCAGCGTACACTCCACCAAGTCGGGCGTAACCCACTTCACCGCCGCTACCGAAGAAGAAGCCCTGGCCCTGATCCGCAAGCTGCTGAGCTACATTCCGCAGAACAACCTCGAAGAGGCTCCCTACATTGACTGCACAGACCCCATCGACCGCCTGGAGGATTCTTTGAACGAAATCATCCCCGACAGCCCCAACAAGCCGTACGACATGTACGAAGTCATCGGCGCCATCGTGGACAACGGTGAATTCCTGGAAATCCAGAAGGACTATGCCAAGAACATCATCATCGGCTTCGCCCGCTTCAACGGACAGTCGGTAGGCGTCGTAGCCAACCAGCCGAAGTATCTGGCCGGCGTATTGGACAGCAACGCATCGCGCAAGGGTGCACGCTTCGTCCGTTTCTGCGACGCATTCAACATTCCTATCGTATCGCTGGTAGACGTACCGGGCTTCCTGCCGGGCACAGGTCAGGAATACAACGGCGTCATCCTGCATGGTGCCAAGTTGCTTTACGCTTACGGCGAAGCTACCGTGCCCAAGGTAACCATCACCCTGCGCAAGTCGTACGGTGGTTCGCACATCGTGATGAGCTGCAAGCAGCTGCGCGGTGACATGAACTACGCATGGCCGACGGCCGAAATCGCCGTAATGGGTGGTGCAGGTGCCGTAGAAGTACTGTATGCCAAGGAAGCCAAGGAGCACGAGAACCCGGCCCAGTTCCTGGCAGAGAAGGAAGCCGAATACACCAAGCTGTTCGCCAACCCGTACAATGCCGCCAAGTATGGCTACATCGACGACGTCATCGAACCGCGCAACACGCGTTTCCGCATCATCCGCGCCCTGCAGCAACTGCAGACCAAGAAACTCACGAACCCGGCCAAGAAGCATGGAAACATTCCTCTGTAATGACGGGATATTAGGAGAATGGTAAACTGACAAATAAAATCAAATTTATGAAGAAACTTAATATCGGAATATTCCTCTCACTGGCGCTGGCTCTGGGATTCTTTTCTTCCTGCGGGGAAGGAAAGTCGAACAGCAAGCTGCTGCTGAACGAAGTACTCGTGAACAACGAGACCAACTTCCAGGACGACTACGGCATACACAGCGCATGGATTGAAATATTCAACAAATCATACGGAAGCGCAGACCTGGCAGGATGTTACCTGAAGTTCAGCAGCCAGCCGGGCGACACCGTTTCCTACTTCATCCCGAAAGGAGATGTACTGACCGTGGTGAAGCCCCGCCAGCATGCCCTGTTCTGGGCAGACGGGAAGCCGAACCGCGGCACTTTCCACACCAACTTCGAACTGGACACACTGAACAGCAACTGGATTGGTCTCTATGACTCGGGCCGCAAGTTGCTGGACCAGATTGTGATTCCGGCCGGTGCACTGAAAGCTGACCAGTCGTATGCCCGCGTAAACGACGCTTCAGACGAATGGGAAGTTAAGGGAGCCACGCCTGAAAAGTATGTAACACCGAGTACCAACAACAAGACTATCGACAGCAATGCCAAGATGGAGAAGTTCGAACAGCACGACAGCGTGGGTATCGGTATGGCTATCTCGGCCATGAGCGTTGTATTCCTCGGCCTGATTCTGCTCTATGTAGCCTTCCGCATCATCGGCAAGGTATCTGTCAGCCTGAGTGCACGCAATGCCATGAAGGCCAAGGGCATCACAGACAAGCAGGAAGCCAAGGAGAAACAGCTGGGCCGTGCTCCGGGCGAAGTGTTTGCCGCCATTGCCTTGGCCATGCACGAAATGCAGAGCGACGTACACGACGTGGAGGACACCGTACTGACCATCACCCGTGTAAAACGCAGCTATTCGCCGTGGAGTTCGAAGATTTATACGCTGCGTGAAACTCCGCACAAAAAGTAAAGTCACCTCTAAAAAAGTCTAACGATGAAAGAATATAAATACAAGATTAACGGTAACCTGTACAACGTTACCATTGGAGACATAGAAGAAAACATCGCCCACGTGGAAGTGAACGGTACTCCCTACAAAGTAGAAATGGAGAAGGCGCCGAAGAAGACGACATCCGTAAAACCGGTTGTACGTCCCGTACATACCGACGCCCCCACTGCGCCCACAACACCGATTACCAAACCGGCTGCCGTATCAGGCGGAAAGTCGGGTGTGAAGTCTCCGCTGCCCGGCGTAATCCTCGACATCAAAGTAAAGGTAGGCGACGCCGTAAAGAAGGGACAAACCATCATTATCCTGGAAGCCATGAAGATGGAGAACAATATCAATGCCGACAAAGACGGCAAGATTACCGCCATCAACGTTAACAAAGGAGACTCTGTTCTCGAAGGTACTGACCTCGTAATCATCGAATAATATGGGAGAATTTATTAGTTTTATAGGAAACAACCTGGCCGATTTCTGGGGCTATACGGGTTTTGCCAACGCCACGGTGGGACACGTCATCATGCTCCTGGTAGGTTTGTTTTTCATTTACCTGGCAGTAGCCAAGGAATTCGAGCCGATGCTGCTGATACCGATTGGATTCGGTATCCTCGTCGGCAACATTCCCTTCAACATGGAGGCCGGCCTTAAGGTGGGTATCTATGAGGAAGGTTCCGTACTTAACATTCTGTATCAGGGAGTGACCTCCGGTTGGTATCCGCCGCTCATCTTCCTGGGTATCGGTGCCATGACCGACTTCTCGGCCCTGATATCCAACCCGAAGCTGATGCTGATCGGTGCAGCTGCCCAGTTTGGTATCTTCGGTGCCTACATGATTGCCCTGGCCATCGGATTCGACCCGATGCAGGCAGGTGCCATCGGTATCATCGGCGGTGCCGACGGTCCGACGGCCATCTTCCTGTCGTCCAAGCTGGCACCGAACCTGATGGGTGCCATCGCCGTGTCGGCCTACTCGTATATGGCTCTGGTACCGGTTATACAGCCGCCCATCATGCGACTGCTCACCACCAAGCACGAACGTCTGATCCGCATGAAACCGCCGCGCGTGGTTTCGCACACGGAGAAGGTGATGTTCCCCATCATCGGCTTGCTGCTGACTACCTTCCTGGTACCTTCGGGTCTGCCCTTGCTGGGTATGCTGTTCTTCGGTAACCTGCTGAAGGAAAGTGGTGTTACCCGTCGTCTGGCCAACACCGCCAGCGGCCCGCTGATTGATACCATTACCATCCTGCTGGGTCTGACGGTAGGTGCCTCCACACAGGCATCCGAGTTCCTGACCTTCGACTCTGTGAAGATTTTCATCCTGGGTGCCTTGTCATTTGTCATTGCCACCGCATCGGGTGTCATCTTCGTGAAGATATTCAACCTCTTCCTGAAGAAGGGCAACAAAATCAACCCGCTTATCGGTAATGCCGGTGTATCCGCCGTACCCGACTCGGCACGTATTTCGCAAGTGGTAGGTCTGGAATACGATCCGACCAACTACCTGCTGATGCACGCCATGGGTCCGAACGTAGCCGGAGTTATCGGATCGGCTGTAGCTGCCGGTATCCTGCTGGGCTTCCTGATGTAAAGCAACCCAACCCAATCGATAGAAAAGAGGATGCGTCATACGATGCATCCTCTTTTTGTTTCTATGATTGTTAATCAACCTCAAAATATCTACGAGAAAATCACAATTCTACGATTTTTAAGTATATTCGTGGCATAAAACATTTAAAGATATTCCTATGGTAAAGCAAATCTTTTTTTTCTGCCTGCTGTGCATGGGGTTGACAGCGGCAAAAGCGCAAACAAACGCCAATAATGACATCCGGGAAGCCATGAACAACTATGACTACGAAAAGGCCCTCCTGCTGATAGATAAGGAAATTCCCTCCACTGCCCTGCTCTATCAGAAAGGCAAAGCCCTGAAGGAACTGGGACGGGACAAAGAGGCCCTCACCGTATTCGAACAACTCACCCGACAAGATTCACTGAATCCGCGAGCCTACATTGAAGCCGCTGAATGCTACAAGTCACTAGGCAAGTTTCAGCCGGCCCTGCAATGCTATGGACGGGTGATTGAGCTGAACCCTCAAAACAAATATGCCCGCATCCAATACATCGGCCAGCTGCTGAACCTTCATAAATACCAAGAAGCATTGGGTGAAAGCAGTGCCCTGGCCGAACAGGACAGTTCGGCGACCGTGCTTCACCTGAAGGCCCAAAGCATGGAAGGACTCTACTCAGACCCCAACATCCAGATAGGCGCCTATCTGGAGATACACGACCGCTATCCGGATGACTACCTGGCAGCCTCGAAGCTGGCCAGCCTCTACATCCGAAGCAATTACTACGACTACGCCATCGAAACCTGTGAGAACTACCGGAAAACAGACACGACCAACGCAACCGTCAACCGACTGGAAGCCCAAGCCTACTGCCTGGACCAGCAATATGAAAAGGCATTGGAACGGTACAATCCCCTGCTGGCCCAAGGAGACAGTTCGTTCTATAACTGCTACTACGCAGGCATCAGCCACTATGCCTTGAACCAGCCCTACGAAGCCCATGACTTGCTGGAAGCTGCCCGCAAACTGGCACCCGAACACGTGGACGTGCTCTATTTCCTGGGGAAAGCCTGTTCCAAAACACTCTGGAAAGACAAAGGAGTAGAATATCTGGAGGAAGCCATCCGTTTCTCCTTACCGAAAGACAGTGTCATGGCAAAGCTTTACGGAGGACTGGCCGACTGCTGCAGAGAGGCTGCCGAACCCCGCAAACAGATAGCAGCCCTGATGCAGCAATACAAATATGACCCCAAAGCCCACTACGTGCTCTACAAAGCAGCCTTCGCATCCTACTATCACCTGAAAGACCTGCAGGCAACCGAAAAATATCTGGAAGCGTACCTCAAGACCCGCCCCAAAGGAAGCAAAAACCAACCGCAGGAGATGACGGAAGATGGAGACGTCGTCTACAACGAAAACAACCGCTACGATTCTGCCGAAGCCTGGCTGGAAAAGCTGAAGAAGAACAAGAAAGTGGAAGATTTCTTCCAAGGGAAAACGGTTATAAAGACAAACAAGACAACCGACAAGTAACAAGAAAGCAAACGTTTGCATAACATAAAAGAAAGTGACTGGCGGAGAGACATCGGGTTTCTCCGCCAATTGTTTTATCTTAGCCACACGAAAACAACCGTAAAATTACTATCATGAAAAAGAAAGTTTTTTCACTCCTCGGAACCATGCTGCTGTCGCTCACGGCCTATGCAGCACCCCACATCAACAAAATTGACCCACCATTCTGGTATACAGGCATGCAGAACCCCGAATTGCAGCTGATGGTCTATGGCGAAGGCATCGGTGACGCGCGGGTAGCGGTGGACTATCCCGGCGTATCGGTGAGCAGCATCGTGAAACTGGAAAGCGACAACTACCTGCTGGTATACCTGAACCTGGACAAAGATGTGAAGCCCGGCAAGATGCAACTCACCTTCAGCCAGGGCAAGAAACAGACCGTACAAGAATATGAGCTGAAAGCACGCGCCATGAAAGGCTGCGAACACAAAGGGTTCGACGCGTCGGACGCCCTCTACCTGCTGATGCCCGACCGCTTTGCCAACGGCAATCCGGACAATGACCAAGTGGAAGGCATGCTCGATGCCAAAGTGGACCGCAACGATCCGAATGCCCGCCACGGTGGCGACCTGGCCGGCATTGAGCAACATCTGGACTATTTCACAGACCTGGGTGTGACGGCCCTGTGGTTCACCCCCGTACTGGAAAACAACATGCAAGGCGGCAGCTACCACGGCTACGCCACGACAGACTACTACAAGGTAGACCCCCGCTTCGGCACCAACGAAGAATACCGCCAACTGATATCCAAGGCACACCAACGTGGCATTAAAATTGTGATGGACATGATCTTCAACCATTGCGGCGTAGATCATGCATGGATCAAAGACATGCCTTCGAAGGACTGGTTCAACAACTCAGACTATCAGAACAACTTTGTGCAGACTTCCTTCAAACTGACTTCACACGTTGACCCCTATACTTCCCAGTACGACTTCAACCAGATGAACGACGGCTGGTTTGTTCCCACCATGCCCGACCTCAACCAAAAGAACCCGCATGTGCTGAGATACCTCATCCAAAACAGTTTCTGGTGGATTGAATACGCCAACATCGACGGCATCCGCATGGACACTTACCCCTATGCCGACTACGACAGCATGAGCCAATGGATGAAGGAACTGAACGAAGAATATCCAAACTACAACACCGTGGGTGAAACATGGGTCACCGAACCTGCCTATACGGCCTGGTGGCAGAAAGACTCCAAACTCTCGGCCCCCAAGAACAGCAACCTGAAAACGGTAATGGATTTCAGTTTCTTCGACAAGATCAACATCGCCAAGAACGAACAGACCGAAACCTGGTTCAAGGGACTGGACCGCGTATACAACAACTTCGTTTATGACTTTCTCTACCCCAACCCCGCCAGTGTACTGGCCTTTATCGAGAACCACGACACAAACCGCTTCCTGGGTGAAGGACAGAACCTGCCCATGCTGAAGCAAGCCACTACACTGCTGCTCACTACGCGCCGTATCCCGCAGTTGTATTACGGCACGGAAATCATGATGAATGGGGTAAAAAGCAAGAGCGACGGCTACGTGCGTTGTGATTTCCCCGGCGGATGGGCCGACGACAAGCACAATGCCTTTACGGCCGAAGGACGCACCGACCTGCAAAACGAATGCTACAACTTCTACAAGACTATTTTGAACTGGCGAAAGGGCAACGACGTGATAGCCAAAGGCAACATGACACAGTTCATGGTACAGCACGGCGTCTATGCCTATGCCCGCCAGTACGAAGGCAAAACGGTATTTGTCATGCTGAACGGTACGGACAGCGAAACAACCCTGCCATTGAAGTACTACAAGGAAATCTTGAAGGATGCGAAGCAAGGCAAGGATATCCTCAGTGGCCGCATCATCAGTTTCACCGAAGACCTGAAGATGGCACCGCGCGAATCGCTGGTCATTGAATTGTAAAAGAATACCCGCCACACGCAGGAGAACGTTCCAACAGGAGTTTTCAATCGAAACCTGTCTCACGAACGTTCTCCTTTTATATATGCCCGCATACTTTCCCACCTCACATGTACACTTCCTCCCTACTCTCGTAACTACTCAATTGTGAAGAAACACAAAAAACGTCTGTTTTCCTTTCCCCGAGTTGAACAATTCATCCCCGTTCTGTGTCTTTAGAAAACAAAATTAAAACCTAAACAAGGAGGAATGACCCGATTCACAAGACTATTTTCCACAGCCACTTGCTGCATATTGCTATGGACAGCCTGCAACGAGACCGACGAAGCCTTTATCGGTAAGGGAGACTTGTTCCACTTATTTTGTTCCAAATCGACATGGAACTCGAATACCCGTGCCGTGACGGACGAAACTGGCTATGGGAACTTTTCAGAAAACGATCGCATCGAAATAAACATTGCTTCCGGACAATTCTCTACCGTCCGTGAAATGGAATACAGCGGCGGACAATGGACTCCCGCACTTACACACAGCGACTACGGACAAGAGGAATTGTCGCTGTCGGCACTCTTTCCTGTCCTCCCAACCGACAGTAATGATGACACCGCCCGTTTCCTCAGCCTGCCGACCGACCAAAGCCGTACAGACCGTTACGAAGCGGCCGACATACTTTTCGGACAAACGAAAGTATCTGCCGGACAGACATCGGCCGTCCTGTCATTCGGGCATGCCCTCCACCGCCTGTGTATCCATCTGAAAGGTACTATCCCTGCCGACCTCCTGATTGAAGTCCGCAGCCGTACGGAAGGTACTGTATCCCTGGTAGATGGTACCGTTATGCCGGGCAATGACCATACCACAAATTGGATAACCCCATTAAAACAGAACTCCACTACCTATACTGCCATCATCCTGCCCCAAGATGCCTCCATCTATCATGGTTCAGAAGGCCTACTCCGCTTGACCAGCGGTGGAAAAAGCGTCATATATCCGCTCAACGCAAGCATACAAAATTTTTTGCCCGGCATGCAGACCCAGTTAAACCTGACCTTGAAAGCCGGAGAAGAAACAGATCTGGACTTCTGCAACCAGAAATTATGGGTATACGGCATCACATCGCCTGTATTTCCCGGAAAAGAGAATATTACAACTTATCCTATATGGGTAAGTGAATTTGCGAAAGGAGAATGGCTGCGCTATGATTATGAAAGCATTGATTTACCCAACGAGGTGAACTACCTGACTTGGAAAGAAGGTTGTGGCTGGTTCGACTGCAACAAGACATTCAACTACGATGGAGACGGACAAATGTGCTGGGCGGCAACGGCCTCCAACCTGATACACTGGTGGCTGGAACATAACAGCCCATACATCCAAGCCTACGAAACGAAATACGGAGGTGAACGCTGCCCCAAAGGCTATCGGAATATGACCGAAGCAGACCAGCAACATAGCGACGTATTCAATTTCTTCAAACAATGCTATCCCAACATGGGAAGTTGGGAAACAGGTGGAGTGAACTGGTTCATCAACGGCGACAAGAAGAATATGATCTACAGTTACGCCGAAGATTTTCCCGGATTTTTCCATCAGGTGTTTTCTCAGGAAACTCCCATAGCAACAGAAACCCACAATATGTCGAAAAAGAACTTCAACCAATGGATAAAGGATGCTTTTCGGAAAAATAACGCCATCGGTTTCTCGGTCTATGGATATACAGGCCCTAACGGCCGCCTCCATGCCATGACCATTTGGGGAGCTGAATTCGACGCCAACGGAGACGTGTCCTTTCTGTACTTCTGCGACAACAACCTCGGCGAGTACGATCCCAACCACGGAGCCATCCAGAGATTCAAGATAATCTACACTGATTCGAATACGCAAGAGACCTACATCACGCCACTTGACTACAACGATGGCACACAACCCACCATCAAAACCCCAGTCAGCTCTGTTACCTTGGTAGACTTGCGGCAAGATATCTGGCAGGCCGCCTTTCCTGAAATAAAGCCATTAAACAAAATGATAAACCCCTAACAAAAAAGATGAAAAAGAATTATCTGTACGTATTACTGGCGGTATCACTAACGACCGCATCCTGTTCCAATGAACTGCCGGAAGATGTATCCTCCTCAGCCGGAGTGGTCCACATTGAAGCCAGCGTATCTCCGCAGACCCGTTCACCACAGCTCGACAGCGACGGAAGCGGCACATTCGCCAAAGGTGACGCACTGTCCATCTTTGTAGCCGGAAACGGAATGTCAACAGTTACCGCCAACTATGCCTATGTCTCGGACCTCCTCACCTGGAGCCAGCTGGGTCTTCCGGAAGAAGTAAAGCAAGTGACATTTGCCGCCTGCTATCCCCAGCCCACCACCGTCAAGGACGGTACCTTCGAATTCAATACCCTTACGGCACCTGAGAAAGACCTGTTGCTGGCACCGGCACAATCGGTATCGGTCGGTACAGCCGAAACTGTCTGCCTCACCTTCGGACATGCCCTGCACAATCTTAACCTGAACTTCGTACCGGGAAACGGCTATACAGACAGCGACATCCGCTCACTCACGCTCGTCTGCCAAGCCAAAACTACCTGCGTGGTGGATGCTGCTCAGGGAACAATCCTGAAAGTGATCGAAGAAACGGGCAACTACCAAGCTACAGGCAACGCCGCTTCGTTCTATCTGGTACCGCAGGCTACGAATGCCATCAACCTGACCATTGGCGTGCAGAACGAAAGCAAAAAAATAACCCTCGACAACCTGCTCCAGCAATTGGGCTCCCAGCAGACGGAACTGCAAGGAGGCAAGCGTTGCTCGCTCACACTGAAAGTAGGCCGCGAGGGCATTACCATCGAAGGCGCAACCATTGGTGCCTGGGGCGACCAGGTGACAGCCGACGGTGAGGTAGTGATAGGCTGACAGCCCGTTACCAGACTACCTTGGCATCGGAGATGACACCGTCTGCCGCATCTTCAGGCGTAAAGGTAGCTCCCCTGTACTGCACACAAAGCATCACAAGCGGTTCCGTACCTTTGTTGCGGACCGAACGCAGTCCGGCGGGGGCTACCCTTACCACACTACCTTCGGCCACCGGAAATATCTTTCCGTCTACCTGAAACTCACCTTTGCCGGAGAGGAAGAAATACAATTCCTCATGGGTCTTGTGGGTGTGCAGGAAACCGGTCTCCGTTCCGGGAGCAAACGATTGGAAGGAAAACTCGGCTCCAGTGGCCTGCAACGCTGCCCCTCCAAACACTTTGCCGGGAATCTTCACATCCGGCCCCAACTGCAATACATATTCGCCCAACTCATTCAATTTGCCTACGCTGATAGCACTGAAATTCTTTGCTTCTGCAATTTTCTCAATCTGTTTCATACTACATTATTTTAAACGGTTCATTTGTTCCGGGTGCAAAGTTATCCTTTAAAAAACTATTTGTCAAGAAGTTACATTTTCATCCCATACTAACCTTTTCCTCTCTTTTGCAGAAAATCAAACTGTTGCGTCAGCATAATAAAACGAAAAAATATCATATCGCTTCACGACATACAATCGGAAAAAAGTATTAGCTTTGCCTGCAAAACTCCACCAAACTCATCGCCCATGCAGAAAAAAGAAGAAAAGAATTCAATCATTGAGTTTTGCCCGGTACGCAACGTCATAGCCCGTTTCGGCGACAAATGGTCTTTCCTGGTCCTGCTTACCATCAACGAGCATCAGGTAATCCGTTTCAACGAGCTGTGCCGGGCCATACCTGACATTTCCCCCCGGATGCTGTCGGGCACGCTCCGCACACTGGAAGCTGACGGACTGATTTCCAGAAAAGCCTATCCCGTCGTGCCGCCTAAAGTGGAATACCGGCTGACGGACATCGGCAATTCACTCATCCCGCACATTAACCAACTGACGGAATGGGCACTGGCCAACATGCAAAAAATCGTTTCGCACCGCAAGCTGTTCGATGAATCTAAATAACTTTATTTACCTCCAAATACATTAAGCAATACCAATAAGATATGAAAGGAAAACTGATCTTTATTACCGGTGCCACAAGCGGCATCGGTGAAGGTTGTGCCCGCAAGTTTGCAGCCATGGGAAGCAACCTGATACTCAACGGGCGAAACACTGAAAAGCTGGAAACCTTGAAACAGGAACTCACAGCGCAGGGTGTGGAAGTGCTCACACTGCCCTTCGACGTACGCGACCGCCAAGCCATGCGTCAAGCCATCGATTCCCTCGAAGGCCGGTGGAAGAACATCGATGTGCTGGTGAACAACGCCGGACTGGTCATCGGCATGGATAAGGAGTACGAAGGGTCACTGGACGAATGGGACGTAGTTATCGACACCAATATCAAGGCCCTGCTGGCCATGACACGCATGATAGTGCCCGGCATGGTGGAACGCGGACGCGGACATATCATCAACATCGGCTCCATCGCAGGTGATGCGGCCTATGCCGGGGGCAGCGTCTACTGCGCTACGAAAGCTGCCGTCAAAGCCCTGTCCGACGGACTGCGCATCGACCTGGTGGACACGCCTCTGCGAGTGACAAACATCAAGCCCGGCATGGTGGAAACCAATTTCTCCGTCATCCGCTTCCGCGGCGACAGGCAAAAAGCCGATGCTGTGTACGACGGCATCCGCCCATTGACGGGTGACGACATTGCCGACGTAGTCTATTATGCCGCATCGGCCCCTGCCCACGTGCAGATAGCCGAAGTATTGGTGATGCCTACCTATCAGGCCACAGGAACAGTCTGCTATCGGCAGAAATAAGACAATTAATGCAGGGCTTCCGCAGTACATTTACTGCCATTCCTGTTTCAAAGAAAAGGTGTGTCAAAATGAAAGATAGTATCTCTCAATGTTGACACACCTTCGTCATAAAATCTAAGGCCTCCACAACGGCCTCCACCCATTTTACATTTGATAGAACGCCGATAATTCGACTATCTCACCACTTCGGTAAATTCAGGCTTGGCATCCTCACCCTTGCCTACCGTCACATAAATAGTCGCTTCAATGTCGTTACCGTCGGCATCCTTGCTCCGGGCAGTGAAACGATAGTCGGTACTGCCCGAAGTGGTACGCTTACCCACAGTTACAGGGGTACCCAACGGGTACTGATAGTTGCCACAAGCAGCATTGAAAATCTTCACATCCTCGGCTGTGACAGGTTGTTGGGCCGAATAATCCGGCAGTTTTTCCACTTTTCCCTCCAGATAGCCGCTCTCTATAAGAAAACGCTCTACTTCAGCAGGAGCCTTGGCAAGGCGGGCATTGCGTACACCGTAGCCCGGCAGGATCTCAGCCTTGGGAAACGCCTGCTTCAGGTCCTTCATGCTGGCTCCCAGACCACCGCTTCCAAAGGTACAGAAGGGAACAATCTTCTTACCAGAAAAGTCCGTCTGCTTCACCAGTGAAGCCATCGGCAAGGCGTAAGTTCCAAACCAAATGGGATAGCCGAGGAAGATAACATCATAGCCCGTCCAGTCGCTCTTCAATGCTTTCAATGCAGGCAGTTCACCGTTTTTCATTTCCTTCTGGCATCGTTCGATGGTTTCCTGGTATGTGCCGTCGTAAGGCTGTTCGACCTCGATACGCAACGTATCGGCACCCAGCAAGCGGGCAAACACCTGTGCCACCTGCTGCGTGGCTCCCGTCTGCGAATAGTAAACTACCAAGTATTTCTGCGCCTTCGGAGCAGCGTCCGTCGCCGCGTTTTTCTTCTGCGAGTTACAGCCCACCAATGCCAGGAGAGCAGTAAACAAAACCAATCCTTTTTTCATTGTCTTTCAGTTCTTCAAGTTCATAACCATTATTTCTGATACTCTGATTGCAAAAATAACATTTTGACCGAATATTATGACAAATAAGAAACACGACCTTTGGTAACCGCCCCAGTTTTGTATTTTATTAAGAATACGAACAAAGACGGGATGAAGCATCACCTGCATACATCCCGTCTCATAACACGATATCCAACCAGACGTCATACAACGTCGAAAGTAACTATCATTTCATTCCCAGTTTGTTTTCTACTTCCTCCTTACTCAACTGCTTGGTACAGAAGAACCAATCATAGCATTTCATTTCACCTTCCTCGCCATCCATGCGGGCCTTGGCTACGCCACACGAACCAGCCGTGGGTACAATGACCTCGTCGCCCGGACGCCAGTCAGCAGGCAGGGCCACGCCGAAATTGTCGGCCGTCTGCAAGCCGATGAGCACTCGCTTGATCTCGTCGAAGTTACGCCCCAGCGAAAGCGGATAGTAGAGAATGGTGCGAATCTTGTCCTCCGGATCAATAAAGAACACCGCACGCACAGCCGACGTCTGACTCTCTCCTGGCTGAATCATACCGTAGAGCTTGGCTACCTCCATCGTAATGTCTTCAATGAGCGGGAACTTCACTTCCACGTTCTTCATACCTTTATAATCTATCTTGTCCTTAATGGTGCGCAGCCAAGCGATGTGGCTGTACAGCCCGTCCACCGAAAGGCCTACCAATTGGCAGTTGAGCGCCTCGAAATCGGCCGCCATGGTGGCGAAGGTCATGAATTCGGATGTACACACCGGAGTGAAGTCTGCCGGGTGGCTGAACAGGATTTTCCACTTACCCTTGTAGTCGGTCGGAAAGTTGATGACACCCTGAGTGGTCTTTGCGGTAAAGACCGGAGCCTGGTCACCGATTCTCGGCATTGCGTTTACTTGATTTGCTTCCATGATAATAACAGTTTAAAAATGATACTTAAGGTTTCGTTCTCGATGATGTTGCAAAAGTAAACCTCCGCAAAGCATCCTCCAAACGGTTATTTCTATGGGGCAATAGAGAAAATCTATATCCACGCCAAAACAATCTGCCAAGATATATATAGATAATTAAAAATGAGAAAATTATAAAGCCAGTCACAGACAGGAATGACATATCGTTCAATCTTCCTTCATTTTTTCTGATATCTCAGGCAAGCTGATTGCGTCCACCCGCTGCATCCAGATGCGGCGCAAGTCACTCCAATGATAAAACGGGAAACTGTCGGTAGGCACACCGCTCAGATGAACTTCACGTTCGTTCAATAATGGCTTTACCAGAATATCTGTACTGCCTTGCTTACGGAAAAAGACCAGTTGCAGGTTACCGCACATCGGAATCATGCGATATGTCTGGTAATATTCAGGAATAGAATCCCAATCAACCACAACATGGTTGAATTCCTCAATCTGCATCAACGCCACCAGTGGTGCAAGATTTGTATCATGGCCGAAACGAAGTGTAGCACAAGGACAGGCAGACACCAATGCCGTATCTGCAGTTTCGACGATATTGCGCAACAGATTGCGTGCCAAGTTAGGCATATGTCCTCCGCTCAGGAGTGAAGGACCTTGTTCGTAATACCACTCAAAATTGTTCAGTTGCCAAAGGTCATACAACTCGTCGGTAGTGAAAAGGAAAGCCAAGTCGGGCATGTTGTCCGAGCTTTGGCTGATTCCATGATACTCGAACAGATCACAGACCAACTTAACAGCATTCTCCACCTTGGGCAGATAATCAGCGGTAAACAACTGCTTCACGATACGATCGGGATGAACAAAACGGCGCCGGGCTTCGGCAAAGACCGAATCTACATTGCGTTGGCAACTGTCGGAATACACCGGGTTCTTGTATTTCAGGAAATAAGCATCGTGCTGGCTGGCATCGGTTGTGATGTTCAAGCGGGGATTCAGTCCTTTCAGTTCCACACAGGCAGCGGCCATCGACAGGAAAGCCCGGGGCTTGTAAGTAGAACGGGCATCCACATGAGCACCGTCCACAAAGATTTGAGGATAATTGCGATACATACGTTCCACCAGCTCACGATGCTGGCGTGCACCTTTCGGTGTCAGTTCGCCATATCGTCCTTCGGCAGCCCGTGCCATCTGTCGCAGAATGTCTAATGCTCGCTTTCCATCATCTGTCAGTCCATGTAATTTTTCAGCAGCACCCAGTGCCTCCAGAGCCGGTTCATATTTATCCTTCCCTGTCAGATAACGCGAGCCATGTCGTGCGTACGTACTGATGTAACAAGGCACATATCCGTCGGGAGCAGCCGTAAGAGGTACATCTGGAACCTCATAAGCCATATACTTACCTGTGGCTAAACGGGGATTTACCCGTATTTCTCTTGCAGCACGTGTCTGTGCACACACCGTCTGAACACTGAACAAAACGATGCAAAGTCCTAACCAACACCCAATCTTTCTCATTTACTTCTACTGTTTTACCGTGCAAAAATACAAGAATAAACAAACCGGCAACACCTATCCGATACAAAAGCCGTCTGCTTCAGCCTCTTGAAACTCAAATGAAACATAAACGAAACCGGCATGAAATCTCATACATACAATGAAAAATTCTTCCTTTCTTTCTATTAAAAGGAAAAAGTTACTTATCTTTATCCACCATTTCAACAGACAAAAGATGAAGAACCAGTCTTGCACCATCCGCCCCCTGCGTCCGGAAGAAGCACATCTGCTACGCGATTTCCTTTACGAAGCCATCTACCTGCCCGAAGGTACCCCTCCTCCGCCTCGAAGCGTTGTCTATCTCCCCGAACTGCAAGTTTATATCCGGAACTTCGGCACCCAACCCGATGATCACTGTTTAGTGGCCGAAGCCTCGGACAACGTTGTCGGTGCTGTCTGGGTTCGCCAGATGAACGACTATGGCCACGTGGACGACCATACACCCTCACTCGCCATCTCCCTCTACAAAGACTTTCGGGGGCATGGTGTCGGTACCCGCCTGATGAAAGAAATGCTCGACCTACTGTACGGTAAAGGCTACCGGCAAGTATCACTCTCGGTACAGAAAGCCAACCCGGCCGTCCGCCTTTACGCGCGTCTCGGGTTTGAAACCGTAAAAGAGACGGAAGAAGAGTATATCATGATATGTAACTTATCAACCCGTCAGGGGCACTGCATCCCCACAGAAGTTTCTGCTATTAACTACCGCTCCGTCACCTCGGCCGACATACCCGAACTGAAAGAGCTCTTCCGCGACACAGTGCTGACAGTTAACTCTCGTGATTATACTGCCAAAGAAGTGGCTGACTGGGCCTCATGCGGAAATCGACCAGGCCGATGGGAAGAACTGCTTGCCACCCTGCACTTCATTGCAGCCTGCGATACTGAAGGCCGCATCGTCGGTTTCACCTCTATCCGCAACGACGGCTATCTACACTCCATGTTCATCCACAAAGACCATCAGGGAGAAGGCATCGCCACCGCTCTGCTACAACAGATAGAAGCTTACGCCAAAAAGCACGGCATCCGCGAAATAACCTCCGAAGTAAGTATCACCGCCCGCCCCTTCTTTGAGCATCGGGGTTATACCGTCGAATGCGAGCAACGGGTACAGGCCAATCGGCTTCAATTGACAAATTATGTAATGAGAAAACAATTATTAATCATATCATAGAATATAATGAAAAAAGTAAAAATTACTGTATTAAGGAAAACCCTGATTGAAGACTTGGCAAAGGAGTATGGCGCAGAAGGAATCACCAAATGCCCGATGCTACAGGAAGGTCAGGTATTTTATGCCGACTACGCCAAACCCGAAGGATTGTGCGACGAAGCCTGGAAAGCCATCTATCAGTATGTATTTGCCTTGGCACACGGCGCAGAAAAACAGCTGTTTTACTATGGCGACTGGATTCGTAAACCCGGAGTTGCCATCTGCAGCTGTAATGACGGATTGCGCCCTGTCATCTTCAAGCTCGAAGCGACTGACGAGGAAGCAAAGATTGACTACACGCCAATCAAAGATTAACATAGTGAGAATACGCTTAATAAGCACCCCGATGAAAAAATATTCTTTTCTACTCCGCAACTGGAAAGCATCCGACGTTCCTTCACTTGCCAAACACTTGAACAACAAAAAGATTTGGGATAACTGCCGGGACCGTCTCCCCTTCCCTTATACGGAAGCAGATGCCCGTTCATTTATCGACCATGCAACGAGCCAACAAGAGCCCGGTGAATATTGCATCGAAATAAATGGTGAAGCAGCCGGCAATATCAGCTTTATTCGGGGAACGGATGTAGAGCGTTTCAATGCCGAAGCCGGCTACTGGCTGGCAGAACCCTTCTGGAACCAGGGTTTTGCCAGCGAAGTCCTGTACGAAGCCTTGCGACATTATCTGGCTGCGACAGACGTCATCCGCATCTTTGCCAACGTGTATGAAAGCAACATTGCCTCCATGCGAGTACTCGAGAAAGTAGGTTTCCGCAAAATCGGCATCCTCCGCAAAGCCTGCTTCAAAAACGGTTGCTTTATAAATGCCCACTATTTTGAATTGCTGAAAGAAGATTTTGTATGAATATCCAACTGATTACGGGGGATAAAACGATTTGTGAGAAAATGAGGAACGGGGAAAACGGCGTAAGTTACTGTGTTTGTGAAGATTGAACGAGAAATGAGGATGAGGGTGTTCTAAAACGATTTGTGGATTTATAGGGATTTGATGGTGCATTTGAACGGTGGATGCCCGTTCTCTAAACGATAATTGGTGCATGGACATAAAGAAGTGGTCGAAAAGGCTTCGTTTGAGGCTTATTTCGACCGCTTTTCTTTTGGGATGAAGCGGACTACTCTTTACCGCTACGAATGAGGTGGGATTGGCGTATAATGGCCCTACGGGTAAGTTTGACGCCTCCATCGACGAGGCCGGAATGCAGTAGCGTGCTTTGTTTAATGCCTATTTCGGCCTCGCTGAGCGTGGTATAAATGGCACTGATCGAGCCGAAATAATAGTCTTTCTTTTCAAAAATGAGATGTACGTGTATAACCTTGGTCATAACTTGAATATTTGGAAGTATTTAATGCAAATATATTCCAAATAATTAATATATAGAAGTATTTAGGCTTAAAAGTATAGGTGTTTAAGGATTTTGGAGACCGTTTAAAGCCTGATTGGAAAAACGGCTCTATTCAGCCACCGCGGAAATGTTAAAAAACGAGTTGGGGATACGGTTGGGGATATAGTTGGGGATACCCTTTATAAAAATATCATGTAAACATTTATTTAGTTGGGGATACTTTTCGATTGTTTTTTTTGTGCTTTCGGTGTGCCATATTTCCAAAACGGGGCAATTTTTAGGCGTTTTCTACACATTCGAGGGGGGATAATACCACGAAAAGCAGTGTTTCCCTGTGTTGACGGTCGTTTGTAAATCATTGATATATAGCATTGTTTCGGAATATTGCATTATCTTTGTTGCGTGAAACGTGCGTGCGCCGCACATGAGGGCGTGGTGGAGCAGATGGTAGCTCGCAAGGGTCATAGCCTTGAGGTCACAGGTTCGAGTCCTGTTCACGCAACAAAAGTTTTTTCATGGTTTGTATTGAGTGCTCCCGGGCCACATCAGACCCTCCGCCTGACGGGAAGCAAGCACGCGGAGGTTTTTAAGGTTAAAAAGGTGAGCACCCGGCGACTTTGCCGGGTGCTGTTGTTTCAACTTAAAATAGACGAAATATGGTAAGCAATCTACTCTTTTTATGGTTCATCCGCCTACGTATAAGATTTGCATCATTAATGTTGAAACGCGGAGATGATCCCGACCTTGCATTGGAAAAGTCTGAAGAAATGGCCAAAGGGCTATTAGGTCCTTATGTTATGGAAAAAATCTTTCGTTTTAGACGGTATAAAGATAAAGCTGTGGAAGTTTCTTTTGAATTAAAAGGGGACAAGCAGATATATCATGACATTATCAAGTCCATTTGGCTGAAAGGGCAGTACCAGAAAGCGCTGGATGCCGTACTTTGCGATTTGATAGGGAGCGAGCCGGACCTGTCACAGATTACCAGCGGTGATGTACTGCTGGAGTTGGAGGCCATCCGACGCCGTATAAAGCAATTGCGGTCAGGAAAGCCAAACACCGATGATGGTTGCCAATCCGGACAATAGAGCCACCCAAAAAGCTACCTTTCGAAGTATTATCCGCCTCCTGCTCTCTTTGTAGAGCTTCATGAATGTGTGTTTCCGTATAAACTCCAGTCCCAAATCTGAAATCAGGAAAACACCCTCTTGGGATGCGACAAGAGTACCCATTCCCAATTCTTTCAGAGTGCGACCTGCTTCCACGTACCTTTGCATGTCCGTCCGGTTTGTCGCTTGCATGACAGCCGGATTGCTTTTTGTGGCGGACAGCAGGATTTTATCCAATAAAGCTGCCTTTTCCTCAGTCATCATTGAGGTTATTTTAAATCCAGGCACACATTCGCCATCTTCGTTCATTCGTAGTATTCTTTCTTTCATCTTAAATCACTGATTAAACGTTGTTTGAAGATTATTCTATTCCAACCGGATCACCCATATCACCAGCGCCACGTTATAGATGTGCATCCAGCGACCTTGCCGGATGCTGTTGTTTCAATTGATGAGCTGTAATCGTATGTTTTCTAAAGCTGATAAAACATCGGTGGAGCCTATTCTCTGTAATCTCGACCTGCTTATGTCATAGCATTCTTCTATTTTGTCTATCCTCCTCTTTTGAGCAGATTTTGTTTTTAACCGGTCTCTTTCCTGTATCATTTTACATCCAAAATCATAAAAACATCTAACGATATGAACGGAGAAGAACTTTTGAACTTCGTCTTCATTCATTTCTATCATTTTCTCCATATTTATAGGGACAGATTTACCCGGATAAACCTTCTGAAACATCTGAAAAGCCTGCGATAATGCTACAAGATATGCAGGTTTGTCATCTGAATATGCCAGCTTTATATTATCATATACATTGTTGGCGTAATCTATCCTCGAAAGCAAAGTTTCCATATTAGATGTGGAAAAAATGATATTCAGTGATTCTAAAAACTGAAATATAGTTCCTGCATCTACAAACCTATTAGTGCCATCATCTAAATGAATCACTTTCAAATCTATGAATTGATGTGAAGCGTTATAGACATTCTTTTCTTTTACTAACACACCGATAATAATTCCAAGCATAACACCTGAAATGATAAACAGAATGGCTATAGACACAGTAGACATGAGATGGTGTTGTATTATTCCAATCTGATCACCCCTATTACCAGCGCCACGTGGTAGATGTGGTCAAGCGAGAGCTCAAAGGGTTCGTAGCGTTCATTGTCGGAAACGATGGTGACGTGTTCCTTGTCTCTTCCCGGCTTGACACGCTTGATGAGCGGGCCCTGGTCTGTATCGAGGACGTACACCTTGTTCCACTGAAAGAACAGGTCGGACATGGCGAGGCGTTTACAAGCTACGATGTCTCCGCTGTTATACTTGGGATACATGCTACTCCCCTTTACACTGATCAGGAAGTCGGCTCCTTTGAATATAGGCACCACGTATCGCTCGCATTCGTATTCCATGACTTGCTGGTCGCCGCTGAAAGCGCCGGCCATTGCGCTGATTGGAATAAGAGGGATTCCCTCGCCATTATTTGAAGTCAGCTTAGCCGTAGGAATATTCTTATTGTTTTCAGGACAAAGCATATTTCCCTTTCCAGTAAGCAGCCAATCGATATCTATAATAGCAGAATATCCTGTATTTGAAAAACGTTGAAAGAAATCGAAACTTGGAGCTGATTTCATTTTTTGTATATCATAGATAGTCTGAGCCCGCGAATATCCCAGCTTAGCAGCAAAACTATTAGGCGTTTCCCCTAAATAGTCTATAACTTGCGTTATTCTTGCAGAAATTTCTGCATTTTTTTCTTCTTTCCCTTTGTTCATATCAGAATATTCTGTAAGTTTGTCCCGTTGTTCAATGAAACACCGCGCTAAAGGTACGGAAAAGCATTGGAAAAAGCAAAAAGTATCGAGTGAATGAATTTTGAATTTAAAACCGAAATAAAAAGACTATGATGGAAAAGAAAGTAAAGCACCGCATCGAGATTTCTGCGGAAGGGAAAGCAGCATTGGCAAAAATGTTTAACGTGACGGTACAGAACGTAAGCCAGGCGCTTCTGTTCAACCGCAACAGTGTCACTTGCTGCCGCATCCGCGAGGCCGCTCTCCAGCATGGCGGGAAGCTCGTGGAAATTCGCGAAGTACCGGCTGCACCACGCACCGTAAAGATCCTGAACCAGAAAGGCGAAGTGATGCGCGCCGTCGTCGTGGAGGACCACCCGACGCTGTGACGAACTACCTATAGGTAACCGAGCGACTACTACCAAGTAGTTCACCAACTACTACCGGGTAGTTGGCCGACTACCGCCAAATAGCCAAAGTGATTAACCCTAAAAACAGGAGGACAGACAATGAAAACATTCAGACGCATACAGAAGATTGCGGCAGCCGTCGGGCTGGTGTACGGATTTTGGATCAGCAACCAGATGGAGGCCACGGGACAAGACATCCGCACGGGGCTGCTGCTGGTGGCACTGAGCATCGTGGTGCTGCTCGGCATGGTGATGCCGGAAGAAATGAAGAATGAAGAACGAAGAATGAAGAATTGACCCCACAGCGGACAGGAACCTTCCGGACGGATAACAAAAAGTGTGAAATGTCATAGGCCAAACAGATGAATGTTTTCAGGGTATTGGTCGGATGAAAAGATTGGGAAGGCGGCCTGCGGCGGGTTCCGACGCCCCGCTCCGCACAAAAAGAACCGTGAAAAAAGACTGAGATATGGAATTGTATGGTACAACAATCTGCGTGACGTATGATGAGCTGGTTGGCGGAGGCATCCTCAGCCAGCCGAACTACAAACGACTGCTGCGCGAAGGCCGCCTGGAAGTCGTCCAGAAGGGCGGCAACGGACGCAAGGCACTGATAGCCTACGCAGGCATGCCGCCCGCCGTGCTGCGCGCCTACAACAGCCGCCATCCGCACGCCAAGGAAGATATGGAAAAGCAACTGAACTGCAAGAAGCTGGAGAACCGGTTGAAGTCCGACCCGCAGGCCGACGACTTCTACCGCAGCTACGAGCCGAAGATAAGCCAGGACAAGGTGGAGAAACTGGTCCTGAACGCCCGGGTGATGAACGCCATGGCCGAAAGGGAAAAGGAGATGAAGACGCTGCACTCGAAAAGCGGTTTCAAGCGTCCCCGCCTCGTAAAGGATGGCGTGCTGGCCCTGTGTGCCGACCTGCGTACCCGCTATGGCCACACCCTGCCCCGCAGCGAGGCCCGCCTATGGGAGAAGTTCACGGCCTACAAGCGCGACGGATACCGCGTGCTGGTGGACGGCAACACGGGCAACCAGAGTGCCCGCAAGGTGGGCCCCACCGCCGGGCGCATCCTGCTCCGCCTGAAGCGCAGCCACTTCCCGCAGTACACCGACCGCCAGATCTTCGACGAATACAACCGCATCGCCGCCGAGAAGGGGCTGCCCGTGATAGCCAGCCCGCAGCCGGCCGTCAACTACATGTACCGCCCGGACGTGAAGCTGTGGTGGTTTGCCGAGGTACACGGGCAGGTGGCCTTCAAGAACGAATTCATGCCGCAGTTTGACACCCGTCTGCCCAGTCTGCCCAACGCCCTGTGGTACGGCGACGGCACGCGCCTGAACCTCTACTACCGCGCCTGGGACGAACGGCAGAAGCGCATGGTGGCCCGCACCATCGACGTGTACGAGGTGATGGACGCCTGCACCGAGGTGTTCCTGGGCTGCGCCTTCGGCCCCGAAAACTTCCGCAGCCAGTACGAGGCCTACCGTATGGCCGTGGAGACCTGGAAGGTGAAGCCCTACGAAATCGTGACCGACAACCAGGGCGGGCACAAGAAGGAGGAGGCGCGCCAGTTCTTCCGCCGCATCTGCCACCTGCACAAGACCACCATGCCCCACAACGGCCAGTCGAAGAGCATCGAGTCGGCCTTCGGACGCTTCCAGCAACAGGTGCTGCACAAGCTCTACAACTTCACGGGACAGAACATCACCGCCCGCAAGCAGGACAGCCACGCCAACATCGAGCTGATCATGGCCAACATCGCCCAGCTGCCCACGCTGGAGGAGATGAAGCAGCAGTACCTGGCCTGCCGCCGGGAGTGGAACGAAGCGGTTCACCCCACCAGCGAAACGGGCCTCACCCGCCTGGAGCTGCAGACCGGTGCCTGCCACCCCGAAGCCGAGCCGATGGACGACTACCAGACGGCGGAAGTGTTCCGCCTGATGTCCAAGGCCAGCGTGAAGTACGGCAAGCACGGGTTCATCTTCGAGATAGACCGGAAGGAGTACCGCTACATGGTATATGGCGACGACGGCCTGGTGGACATGGACTTCCACCTGAGCAACATCGGCAACAGCTTCCGCTACCGCTACGACCCGCACGACATGACCCTCATCGAGCTTTGGCAGGAGACGGCCACCGGACTGAAATACGCCGCCACGGCCACGCCCAAGGTGGCTGTCCACCGAGCCACCGCCGACCGCACCGACGCCGAGAACCATCACCTCTTCGCCCAGCTGCAGGCCAACCGCCGTGCGCTGGTGGGCCACTACCTCAGCTCCGAAGAGCTGCTGCTGGAGGACTTCCTGGGCGAGGCCGGTTCGCGCCTGGTCATCCCGCGCCCCGTGGGTATCGGGCAGAAGAAGATGGAGGAGTACCGCCGCGAATACGAAGAAGGCCGTCTGCTGCCGCCCGTGGCACAGCCGGACATCGCCCCCTACGAGCCCGAAGACACCGGCATCGCCTCGCTGGGCGAATACACCAAGGCGGCCAGCAGGCTGACGGATGCGGAGATGTACGAGGACTTCATTTAAATATCAGATATCAAATATCAGATATCAAATATCAAATATTAAATATCAATTAAATACCATTCAAACAATGAAAGAACTTACACTGAAAGACAAGGACGCCATCCGCGAGGCGCTGACCGACTACACGCGGAACTACCCCAGCCAGAACCGCGCCGCCGAAAGCATGAAGGGCGTGAGCGCGGCCACCATCAGCCAGGTGGTGAACGGCAAATACCAGAACATCAGCGACGATATGTTCGCCCGCATTGCGCAGCAGATAGGCTACAGCATGGACCGCTGGGCCATCGTCGAGAGCCAGACGTGGCAGCGCATCACCTTTGCCATGACCGACGCCCAGCAGTGGAAGAACGTCAGCTGGGTGGTGGGAGACGCCGGATGCGGCAAGACCACCGCCGCCATCGAGTACCGCCGCACGCACCGCAACGTGTTCTACATCCTCTGCTCAGAGGACATGCGCAAGAGCGACTTCGTGCGCGAGATAGCCAAGCAGGTGGGCGCGCCCACCGACGGTACCAACCTGCGCGACATTCTGGACTATGCCATCTCGATGATCAGCTTCCTGGACCGTCCGCTGCTCATCTTCGACGAAGGCGACAAGCTCACCGATTCGGTGTTCAACTACTTCATCTCCATCTACAACCGCCTGGAGGGGAAAGCGGGCATCATCTTCCTGAGTACCGATTACATCAAGCGGCGCATCGAAGGCGGCCTGCGCTACAACAAGAAGGGCTACAAGGAGATACATTCGCGCATCGGGCGCAAGTTCTTCGACGTGAGCGTGGCCACCGAGCAGGATGTCTATGCCATCTGCGCCGCCAACGGACTGGACGACCGCAGCGAGGTGAAGCGCGTCCTCGGCGAGGCACGCATGGGCGAGTACGACCTGCGCCGCGTGAAGCGGGTGGTACATGCCTGCAAACGCATTCTGGAAACCAAGAAAATGAAGGACGAAGCATGAAGAACGGAGAACAGACACAGAAACCGCTGACCTTCCAGCGCAACGCCAAGGGCGTGCAGGAGATGCTGAGCATGAAGTTCGACACGCTGGACTTCGAGGGCGAATGGGCCGAGGCCTTCGGCGCGCCCGAGCGGCGGGGCGTGTGGTTCATCTGGGGCAATACGGGCAACGGCAAGACCTCCTTCGTGATGCAGCTCTGCAAGGAGCTGTGCCGCTTCGGGCGCGTGGCCTACGACAGCCTGGAGGAAGGTGCCTGCCTGACGATGCAGAACACGCTGCGCCGCTTCCGCATGCAGGACGTGAACCGCCGTTTCCTGCTGCTCGACTCCGAGCCGCTGGAGCAGCTGAGCCTGCGCATGGACCGCCGCAAGTCGCCGGACTTCTACGTGATAGACAGCTTCCAGTACACGCAGATGACCTATGCCCAGTACATCCGCTTCAAGGAGGCCCACCGCGACAAGCTGCTCATCTTCATCAGCCATGCCGCCGGAAAGAACCCCGACGGGCGCAGTGCCAAGAAGGTGGCCTACGACGCCTCGCTGAAGATCTACGTCGAGGGCTACCGCGCCTTCTCCAAGGGCCGCTTCATCGGTCCCCGCGGCTATTTCGACATCTGGCCGGAAAAGGCAGAGGAGTACCACGGGAAAATGAAGAATGAAGAATGAAGAATGAGGAATTTTCAATTATCAATTATCAATTCTCAACTAAAATGGAACGCACCATCACCCCCCAACAACTGAAAGCCTTGCACGCCTGGTTCACCCGTGCGGGCTGGGATGCCGACGAGCGGCACGACTTCATCGAGACCATGACTGGCGGCCGCACCCGCAGCACCCGGGAGCTGACCATGCGCGAGGCCTCGGACCTGCTGAAGCACATCAGCACCGACTACGAGGAGCGCGTCAAGCCCCTGATGCAGCAGGAAGCCCGCGCCCTGTTGCGGAGCATCTACCACCTGAGCATGCAGATTTCCTTCCTCAACAAGGGCTTTGCCTCGGACACGCCGGAAGACCGAGAGATGAACAAGGCGAAGGTCAACCAGTGGGCCCGGAACAAGACCAAGTACCGCAAGGACATCAGCCGCATGACGGTGAACGAGCTGCGCGACGTGAAGCAGCAGCTCGAGGCGATCGTGAGAAAAGAAGGGAAAAACAATGATTAATGGTAAATGACAAATGGTTCATAGGATGAAGAAAGAAATTATAGAAGACGTATTGAACGCCTTGCGCGAGAAGGGCGACCCCGTCAGCCTGGAGCAGTGTCGGGTGATAGAGAACCGGTGGACGGACAGAGAAGTGTTCAACCACTATTTGGCAGGCAAAAGTGATGAAGAGCGGGACATGAACCTGTATTGGGCCTGCCGCGACGCGGCTCAGTTTGTTCACGGACAACTGGAAGCGGCCACGCTGGTACCCGACCTGTACGGCATGCCACGGGAAGAAGAGGACAGCTTGGAACCGGATACCGGTGAAACCGTCACCCTCAGCCGGAAGGACTTCAACGAGTTGTTGCGGCGCATCGAGAAGCTGGAGTATTGGACAGGGCTGAAACGAAGGCCGGAGAGCGCCCGTCTCCCCCTCCTACCCGATACGGTCGATATGGCAGACTATATGCAGCAACACGAAGCATGCAAGCTGCTGGGATATACCAAAAAGAAAATGCGGGGATGCGCGGATCGGGGAGAGCTGAAAGCATGGCAGAAGAACCGGCATGTGTACTACCTGCGCGAACAGGTAAAGTCGTACAAACAGAAAATGGACAAGACGTATGCAACGAAGTGACGACCTGATCAGCATCCGTACCCACGAAGAGTGGAAGATACGCCGGAAGATGGAAGAGTGCCGGGAGCGGATGGACTCCCTGCGCCAATGGCTGCTGGACCACACTTCCGCCCCCGCCGTCGAGTTCGACGAACGGCTGGCCGAATACCACGCCGAAAACTACCGCTACGACGTGCTGCTAAGCCAGCTCAACACTGAAGACAACCGCAGGAAACCCATCCCCGACCCTATCCCCGGACGAAGGAAGGAAAAGAGGGGATGAGGAATGCAGAATTATCAATTTTCAATCATCAATTTTCAATTTTATTATGAGAACCAAGAAAACCGTACTCCAAGGAGTGACCCGCGAAGCCGCCGAGCAGGCCTTCGCCGAATTTGCCAAGGCAGACGCCCAGTACCAACAACTCACGGCCCGCATGGACCTCGAAGTGACCCGCATCCGCGAGAAGTATGCCGACCAGCTGGCCGGCCTGGCCGACGCGAAGGAACGCAGCTTCGACCTGATGCAGGCCTACGCCACCGAGCACCGCGACGAACTATTCGCCAAGCGCAAGAGCATCGAGAGCACGCACGGCGTGTTCGGTTTCCGCACCGGCAACCCCAAGCTGAAGAACCTGAAGGGCTTCACCTGGGCAGCCGTCACCAACCTGGCCAAGGAACTGCTGCCCCAGTACATCCGCACCACCGAAGAGCTGGACAAGCAGTCGCTCCTGGCCGACCGCGACAAGCAAGACGTGGCCGAGATGCTGCCCCGGATAGGCGTACAGGTAGTACAGGAAGAAACCTTCTTCGTTGAACCCAAGAAAGAGAATGATGAACGGCAACAATAAACCGCAGCCGCATTACGGATACCGCCGCCACGGACGCTGCTTCGCCATTTACCACTACGTGCCGGACTCCGCCGGATGGACCGGCACCAAGGTAGCCACCAAGCTGACCGAGGAAGAGGCGCGCGACGAAGTGTATCACCTGAACGGGTGGAGGAGAAAAAAGTTGAAATCTGAAATCTAAAATCATAAATCAGATTATGGCACAGCTTACCTGGCACATCCTGCAACCGAACGACAAGCCCCAGTGGCTTGCCGTTCTTGAACGGAACCTCATCAACACCGTTCGCCCCATGAACCTGACGCCCGATCCGCAGAACTGGCGGCACCTGAAGTCCTACATCGACAGCAACATCCAGAGCAGCCGCGAGCGGGGCCTGATCCGGGCGGAGAAAATAGAGACCAGACAAGTAACCGATGAAGGGGTGACCGCCATCCACCTCTTCCGGAATAATACGGTGATGGCGGTGTTTAAGTGGGAATAGTTATGAAGAAAGTATATATCAGCGGCGCCATCGCCGGGCTTGACCTGGCCGAGCGCAAGGCCGCATTCAAGGCGGCAGAAAGAGAATTGGCAGAGATGGGCTTTGCCCCGATTAACCCATTTAACAACGGCGTGCCCGACGAAGCACACTGGCGCGTACACATGCGGGCTGATATCGCCCTGCTGGTGCAGTGCGACATGATCTACATGCTGCGGGGCTGGGAGCTCAGCAAGGGCGCGAAGCTGGAGCACGACGTCGCCACTTCGTGCGGCATTAAAGTTCTGAAGTACGAATGATCTACCGAGAACCCCGCAACCTCATTGTCCAGGTGGAGGACGGCCTGATGGGCCAGGTCCTCTACTACTGGACCTACTACAACAAGCCGACCAAGCTCCTCATCCTTCGCGCCCACACCGAGGGGCTGACGGCCATCAAGCTAACGATGAACAACGCCGACGCCGGTTCCTTCGTCTTCATCCTCGCCGACCGCCTCCACGTGAGGCTCTACGACGCGGACACCAAGCAGCCGGTACAGGTTAAGGAGATTTTCATGTGATGCAAAAAAAGAGGCAACCCGATGAAGGTTGCCTCTTTTCGTTGGTATCATTTTCGTGGCATCACGAAAATGCTCATTCGCCCGGCTCGCCCAGATAGCGGACGATGGCTTCGTGCTGGAGGGGCGTCAGTGCCCGCTGGCGGGGTCTGTAGTGCAGCTCGACCAGCTTGGCCTTCAGCTCCGTGTTCAACTCAATCCACCGGTGCAGCTGCGCGCTGGCACTGCGGGGCGTACTGCGGGGGAAATATTGCTGGGCGAGGTCCGATAGATAAATCGCTTTCATTTCAATGAACAGTTAGTGTGGTAACTGATTACAGCGGGCTTTCATCCTGTCCGTCGTCACTGCCTCCGGCATCGGGTTCGGTCGGCAACGTTTCGCCCTTCTTGGCCACACGTTTGAACTGCAGCCCCGCAAGTCCCTTGGTCGTGGCCGTTGCCACGGTCTTGCCGGGACGGAACTGGATGGTGACGCCGGTAATG
This sequence comes from Mediterranea massiliensis, assembly GCA_958402075.1. Taxonomy (GTDB): domain Bacteria; phylum Bacteroidota; class Bacteroidia; order Bacteroidales; family Bacteroidaceae; genus Bacteroides; species Bacteroides massiliensis_D. The sequence goes on from CATXSD010000004.1 coordinate 44,557, forward strand.
TTGTCTACGGTGAAATCCTTTTCCGTTTCGGCCCCCGTGCTCTGGATCTGGAGCTGGAAGCTGCCCAGGTTTTCGGCACGGACTATCTTTCCGGCAGCCAGGTGCTTGTTCAGCTGTTTGATGAAGGCACGGATGGCGGCCAGCACGTCGGCATCGGTCAGGGTCGTGGAGTAAGAGATGTCTTCGGCAATTTCGTCCAGCGTCACTTCGCCGCTGGCCTGCATCTTGGCATAAAACTTCTTGGCAGCATCGGGATTTCCCGGCTCGCTGCTCATTTGTGCTAATGAATAGTTGATCATAGATTAATGGATAATTGAAAGTTGATAATTGATCATTCGTTCTGCCTTTCCGGATTGGCACTGCAAAGGTGCTTCATCGTGCATTTATATTGTTCGATTATGCGGTTTAAGGCGTGTTTTGACGGAAACAATCGTTCTAAATGTTATCTTTGCAACAGAGGTTTAGTTTTTGTCCTATGAATCCGCAGCTCAGTCTCTTCCCCGGCAACGAACTTTCGTACAACGACACAGGCCGACGCAGCAGCCTCCCGCTCAAGCGGAGCGTGGAGAGCCGTGCCGAGCGCATCCGCCTGCGCAACCGTGTGCTGGTGGCCCGCCTGTACTACTGGCAGGAGATTATGCGCCGCCGCACGGACGACGTGATGGTCATCCTTTCGGAAAACGAGTTTTTTGTGGACGAACGCACCATCCAGAACGCGCTGGTTGAGCTGGCCGACTATTACACCGACCTCTGCCGCCGACACGTCACGGCGCGGCAGCTCCAGCGGGAGTACCCGTCGTTCAAGTTTTAAAGAATAATTCCATGTTCCCATCCGAAAATCCATTTATTTGTTATACTTTTGCAGTACCACTCACATAAGAAAAATGCGCCCCCACGAGCAGAAGGTCTACAGCCCCCGGCTTGCGTGGTGACGCATCTTTGTTAATATGTGAGTGGTATTACAGTTGACAAGGCCGGGGGCTTTTCATTTCCCCCTTCCTTTTTCTTCTATATAAAGATACGGGTTATATCCATGCAAATGGTCATTGCCCGGCAATATCACAATCCTTCCTATTCGACCACTGCCGCCTCGAACGTCATGCGATACACCTTCAGCCCGTCTTCGCGCCGTTCGGGCACACAGGAGGTGCGGCTGTAGGGCTGCTGGAAATGGTCGAACCACCGGCCGTGCAATGCGTCCTTCACTTCCTGCAACACGTCGAAGCGTCGCAGGGCTACGTCGCGCACCTGCCCGGGTGTGCGGCTGTTCAGCGAGGCGCAGTCGTTGAAAGCAATCTGCAAGGTACAGGTCAGTGTGCACCGCTGGGGGCCGACCGCCATGGCACTGAGGTTACGGGCCGACGTGACGGCCACCTCCACCAGGCAGCACGGCCACGCCACGGGCGGGCGGTCTTCGGTATAGTAGTCCAACTGCCCTTCCTGGGCATCGACCCAGCGGAGGGACTTCACTTCGGCCAGGGCGGCGAGTACGTCTTCGAGATAAGTCTTTTTCATAATGGAAAATTGAAAGTTGAAAATTGAAAATGAGTTTATGGTAGGATGCTTTTGAACAGGGCTTCCGCCTCCCGTTTCAGAATGTGTTCCAGCTCGGGGCAGGCTCCCAGGAACTGACGCTGGGGGATGCGCATCATCCGCTTGTGTGCCTTCACCTGAACCGTCTTCCCCTTCTTGGTGCGGCGGTCATGGGCGGGAACGACGACGCTGCCCGTGAAGCCTTCGTTGTGAACCCGGGCATAAGGCACCTTGCTGTTTCCCGCCGAAATGACGACCTTCTGCGGAGTGACCCGTGCCACGCGGATGCTGTTAAGCAATGCCCCGCTCCGCACCATCAGCGTGCCCCGTCGGGGCTTGTATTTGGGGCTGACGGGCTTCCAGGGCTTGCCGTCGAAGGCTTTCTCGGAAAAACGGGTACGGCTGTATTCGGCGGCTTCCTCGGCCACGAGATCGGGTAGTTTGTTTTCCATCACTTGCTTTATTTCCTGTGCAAGTTCATCAGTTACATTCATATTTCTTTGTTTTTTTGATTGAAAGTCAGTATATTTGTCACAGCAGTTCTGCAAGGTGAGGGTGTGAACCGGTGTCGGCTCCCAGGGGATGCAGGGGGCATCGGGTCTGCTTCGAAACAGCACATTGCAGGATCAGTCCCAAGTTGAGGTATGACACCGGCCATCCAATCCGGGCGGGCGGGGAACCACGGGCTGGCTCCCCTTGACGGCTCGGACGGACGCAAGGACATATCTCAGCGTTTTTTTATCAGTAGTCCCCGTCGGCGCATGTCCCATATCTTTTTCTTCATGTAGGCAATGGTTTTCCCCTTCAGGTTGGTCTGCATGACGTACCAGGTCTTCAGCACCAGCTCCTCCCCCTCGATGCGGCAGTTCACTGCCATCACTTCGTCCCGGTAGAACTTCATCAGGCAATAGGTGTCCAGTTCGTCCGACTTGATTTCGTCGTTCAGCCAAACTTCGTCCGGGTGCCGGAGGGTGTCCAGCATGGCATCCCACAGGGTGATGCGGTTGTCCCGACCTTTACCCGTGGTGTGGCTAAAGAACTGCTCCCGGTCCATCACCACCGTGCGTCCGTCGTAGTCGGTCAGGCGCAGCTTGCCGTCCTGGGCCAGTTCCTGCCACAACGCCTTCTCATCCCGCTCCACTCGTGGCGGCATCGTTTCAGTGGCCTCCTCCTTCATCTGCTGCACGGTGGGCAGCTTCCAGCGGTCGGCAGTGAGCTTCTTCAGGTAGCTGGCCGAATGTTCGGGGAACTTGCGGATGTACATCTGGTCGGCGGTGAAGATCTGTGCCGTGTCGCAGCGGTTCACGCCCCAACCCTGTGCGGCCAGCTGCTTCCATTCGGAAGTGCCCAGATAGTCGCGCACACGCTGACGCATTTTCTCCCAGTCCACTCCTTCCACCTGGTGTGCCATCCGGCCCCGCACGCGGCATCGGCAGTTCCATCCGTTGGGCGGATATATCTTGTTCCAAAGAGGGTCGCTCTCCGGCAGTATCACTCCATGGAGCTTGCGGTGCTGTTCGCGTACCCGTCCGTCGGCCACGGTGAGATATTCCCAGAAGGGGAAGACTTCTTTTTTGCTCCGCAGACGCCGGTAGTTCTCTGTAGATTCCGCCGTCAGCACCGCCGTGTCGTACTCCGTACGCTGCCAGGTGTCGTTGAACGCCCGGGCCACCTTCTCCGCCTTGCGCCGGAAGTCGTTGTAGCTTTTCGCCTCGCGCAGCAGCCGGTTCAGTTCCTGCACCTCGGCCAGCGTCTTGGCCGCGGAGAAGTGGAACAGGTTCGTCTCGAGGGCGGTGCGGAACACGTCGTCCGGGGCATTGTAGGCAAAGCCGGTGTCGAGGTTCTTCACATCGTGTTTGAACACCGTTCGGACGGCCCGTAAAAAGTCGTCGGTGAAGTAGCGGAACAGGTCGGGCGAGAAGAAGTCCTCGCCCTTACACACCTGCTTCAGCGTGCGCAGGCTGATGTCGTCCGTGTCACTCATGCGGATTGTTCCAGCCCCGCCCCGAGTCGGGGCCGGAACGAAAAAACGCATCATGCGCTGCCACCAGTGCAGGTCGGCGTTCCGCACGGGCGGGTCGTCGTCCTCCTCCGGATCCTTGGACAGTTCCTGCGGTGCGGCAGGCTTCTTCCCGTCCGGCCCGGGTTCCTGCGGACGCGATGCCGGGCCCAGCACCGCCTCGCCGTCGGCAGGCTTGGGGATGCCGTATTTGTCGTACGCCCAGTCCTGCGGGATGGGCAGGATGGACGACAGTGTGCTGAGGTCGGTGACGCTGATTTCGTCCTTCTTGTCCACGAAGCCGAAGCGACCGCCCCGCACGGGATAGCCGCGCGCCTCGAGCAGCGGCACCAGGTAGGTATTGAGCATGCGGATGACGAAGCGGCGGTCGCTGCGGTGCTTCTTCTCCTGCACGGCCAGGTGTACCTGGCTCTGGCTGAGCGAAGCACCGTCGCGGGTGGTCATGGTCTGTCCCAGGATGGTGACGAGGATTTCTTCGTTGCAGGCCGTGCGGAAGTCGTTGTAGAGCGCGCCGTTCACGGATCCGCTCATCATGGAGGTCTCGATTTCGCTCTCTTTGGGCACAACGAGGTAGGACGCGCTGCCCGCCGTCTCGAAGGCCTGGATGAGCAGGCGGCGGCTGGCATCGTCCATGCTGTTGTACTTGCCGATGCGCTGCGGCATGCCGAAGAGCTCCACGAACTGCGACCAGTCGCCGAAACCGCCCCGCTTGTAGATGACGTAAGGGGCTATCTTGAGCAGCAGGCCGAGGTCGTCGTCGCGTCCCCACTGGATGACCATGGGGTCGTCTGCATAGCTGATGCCCTGGCTGTCGCCCAGCTGGCGCACAATGACCTTTTCTTTCGGGCGGATGTTCTTTCGGGGGATGCTGCAGAAGTCGAACGTCGGTAGGAAGGAGAACTCGTCCACCGTGATGCCCCAGAAGCGGCTCCACATGATGTCCTCCAGCAGGCGCTCGAAGGGCAGGCTGTCGATGAGTTCCTCCATTGCCTCCACGACGCTGCCGTCCGGGGCGGTGAAGTGGATGTCGCAGTCGGTGATGGCCTCGATGCGCTTGCCGATGGCGTCGGTCACAGTGCCGTCTATCAGCACGTCCTCGTACAGGTCGTAGAGCGGCCAGCGGATGCCGATGTCCGCACTGCGCAGCGCGCTCTTCCAGGAGCCGATGTCATTGATGCGGCGCACCACCGGAGCAATGGTCAGGCTGCGATATATCGGCGTCTCAACCTTTTTGTTTGGGTTCTTTTTCTTCATAATTCTTCATTCTTAATTTTTCATTCTTCATTCAAAAATGATGGTCATGTCTGGGGTTGCTGCCATAGTCCAGCCCCTTGCGGCAGAAGGGCGACACGGCTCCGGCCGCCGTCGTGTCGGGCAGTGCGGGCAGGTTGGGATTGTTCCGGTTCTGGTTGTTCTCCAGCCACTCGATGGCCCGGTTGTACCGTTTCTCGCGCAGGTCGAGGTCCACCCCCGCGTTGCAGAGGTTGACGAAGTGCCAGGCGGCGATGTCCTTGATGAAGAGCAGCAAGATGGCGTTGCGCTGATTGCCGGTGGCCGAGAATATCTTACGGGTGTCGTACTTGGTGAGATAACCGCTGGCCTCCTCAATGGCCGCGTCGATGGCGGACAGCATGGCGGCATCGTCGCCCCGGCTGATGGTCTCTATATTTTCCTGGTAGATATGGGTGTACATATCTTCGATTGTCAAGTATGCCATATTAATTGATAATTGAAAATTGATAATTAAAACCTTTTCCTGTTTCCGTTGCGGTGTCCCACCCACACGCTGGTCTTCTCCACCTTCTGCGCCAGCATCTGGCACATGTAGTAGCCGCCTTCCACGGCATCGGGGCCGTCGGCGGGGGCAGGCAGGCCGTCGTCGAAGAGGTTAAACTGCTCCTGCAGGCGGAGCATGTGCGGGTTGTCCTTCTCGCGGATGTTGAACACCAGCCGCCCCGCCCGGTGGACGGGCTCCAGGTTGCCCTCGATGCGGGCAAACTTCTCCGGTTTCTTCCGTTCGTCGGGGCTGATGTTGATGTAGAAGCCGCGCTCCTTGCCTTTCTGCAGGAAGATGGGCTTGAACACCTGTTCGTAGAAGGGGTCCTGAAGTGTGTTGTTCTCGATGAAGCAGCGGAGCTGGGACCGCTCGCGCACGTATTCGCGCAGGTAGTAGTACCAGTTGACGAACTCATCGTTGGTGACATGCTGCAGGTAGCAGGTATAGACGTAGAGCGTGCCTTCGTGCAGACCCAGCAGCACGTTGGCCTTGAACGAGTTCTGCGCGGCTTTCTTGCTTACCTTGTTGCTGTAGGCCGGGTCGCCGTAGCTGACGACGTACTTCAGCTTGTGCAGCGGCGGGCATTCGCCCCACTTGATGTCGTTGAAGTAGCGGCCTTCCACCACGGGATTGTTGAAACACTCCTTTTGCGCGCTGGCCATGCTGACCTGTGCCAGCACTTCGTCCACCGTCTCCTCGCTGTTCTTCTCCGGCCACACGGACCTGCCGCTCTGGTAGTCGGCCAACGGGTCGGGACGGTTCACATCTACCATGCGGATGTTGATGATGTTCCAGTGTCCGAGCGGTTTGGGGCGTTCGGACAGCTGGCGCGCCTTGTTCCCGGCACGCACCACGCAGCAGTCGCGGGCGATGATATTGCCCGTCCAGATGGTCAGCAGCGACTCACTGATGGAGCGGGTGAAGTACAGGGCGTTCTCGAACCACTGCCACTTGTTGTTCAGCACCTCGATGTTGCGGCACTCTTCGTCGGTGTCGTAGTCGTCCAGGAGCAGCAGGTCGGGGCGCACCTCGTCGAGCTTCACGCCACGGGGCGACTGTCCCCAGCCCATGGCCATGAAGGAGGCACGGTTGGTGAGCACGAAATAGTCCTCCGTCCACTTCGGCCCGCGCAGGTCGCCGTAGAAATACTTCAGGCGTTCGTTGGCCTCGATCTGTGCACGATAGACACCCAGCAGCTTGACGGCCGCGTCGCTGGTGGCCGAGGCCAGAATGATGACGCGCTTGTTGCGGCGGACAATGACCAGGTAGAGCACGATCATCATGACGATGGTACTCTTGGCCAGTTCGCGCGCCCAGGACAGCACCTCGTACCAATTGCCGTCGCTGTGGCCGATGATGCGCCGGATGGCCTTCTTCTGGAACTCGGCGAACTCGTACTTGGCAAACTTGTAGAACATGAAGCGCATCCACTCCAGCGGACGGGCTTCGAGGTAGCGCAGCTTTTCGGCACGCTCCGCGTCGGTCATGGTGAAGTCCACCGCGGTGTGCGTACGGATGGTGCGGAGGAATTCTTCCCAATCCTCGGCCAGCTGCCTGTTTTTTCCGGTGAGTCGTTGTACTGCCATATCAGCGTAGTTTTTCTTTGATGAATTCGTCAAACCATTCGCTCATCTCCACGGCCTTGGCGGCGTCCTTCCTGCGCATCCACGTGAGCATCTGCTTGCTGACGGAGATGATGTCGGCAATGCCGTAGTCGCCTTCCAGCTTGCTGATGGCCGAAGCCAGCTTGTTGATGGCGTCGGCTTGGGCGGACGTGGCATACTTGCTCTCGCTCTCAGCAATGGACTTGTTGATTTGGGCAATCTGGTGGTACATGTTGCGTATCTGCTCCTCGCGGGTGGAGGTCACCGCCGCCCGCAGCATCTCCCAGTTTTCGTCCTTGGCCCATCGGGTGATGGTGTTACGGCTTACGCCGACTTTTTCGGCAATATCCTTGTTGTCGGTGTCGCCCTGCAGGTAAAGCAACTTGGCCCAATCCTTTTTCTGTTGATTTGTCAGTTGTGCGGTCATATCTTTTTCCCTTGTTGTTTGCCACAAAGTTAGCCTTCCTGTCCTTAATAAAATAATCGGTTTGTAATGGTTTACAGAAAACTGGAAACCATTGCACGCCCAGCGGTAACCGTTACAAGCCGATTTGTTTGTCACAATTATATCACAGAAATTTGCACAAACAAAAACGAAAACCTATGAGCCAAAAAGCATACACCTTCTGCGTACACGACGACACGGTCAACACCTACGGTTTCCGTATGCTGACCGCGGGGGCCAACTTAGCGGAGTTCGCCAAGAACCCTGTCGTCCTGTACAACCACAACGACTGGGACGCACCCATCGGACGCGGCGAGAACATCCGCAAGGAGGGCGACCGCATCCTGGTGGACGTCGTGTTCGACACCGACGATCCGAAAGCCGCCGACATTGCCGGAAAGGTGGAACGCGGGTTCCTGCGCATGTGCAGCGTGGGAGCCTGGGCCGAAGAAGCCAGCGACGACCCCGCCCTGAAGCTGGAGGGACAGACGGGAGCCACCGTAACCCGATGGACCGTGCGCGAGGTGTCGGTATGCGCCATCGGAGCCAACCACAACGCTCTGGCCATGTACGACCGCCGGAGCGGCCAGCGCATCAACCTGAACGACAACCGTGCCTTGGAAGGCATCATTACTAACATTAATAAACGAGAAGACATGAGTACAATCAGACAAATGCTCAAACTGCAGGACTCCGCATCGGATCAGGCAGTACAGGAAGCGGTAAGCAGCCTGATAGCCCTGCGCGACAGCCTGCAAGCCGAGAACGCCACGCTGAAGACCGACAAGCAGACGCTTCAGGCCAAGGTCGATGGCTATGAGAAAAAAGAACGGGAGGCCAACCAGGCCAGGGCCGTGGCGCTGGTGGACGAAGCCGTGAAGGACGGACGCATCGAAGCATCGGGCAAGGACGCCTGGCTGAAGGCCTTCGAAGCGGACTTCGCGGGTTCGGAAGTACGCCTGAACAGCATCGCCAAACGTCAGAACATCCATGCCCAGGTGGACCCCGGAAAACCGGCTGCCGGGACATCGGTGCAGCTGCGCGACATGAGCTTCGGCGACATCCTGAAGGCCGACCGCCTGAAGGAGTTGAAGCAGAACCCCGGACTCTACAAGGAGAAGTTCCGCGAGGCGTACGGCCACGACCCTGCATGACGCATCATCCATTATCCATTTTTTCAATTATCCATTATCAACATGAAAGCAAAACTTATCATCGGAATTTTGACGGCAGTGCTGTTCAACGCACTGACCAGTCAGGTATTTGCCGGCGCACTGGACGTGTCGCACGGCACCATGTTCGGCATTCAGATGGGCCTGAGCCTTATCCCGCTGCAGGCCAGCGGCTGCCTGCTGGACGGATTGAACAAGGAAATCTGGTTGCCCGGCATCGTCGAGCAGTTCTTCCCGAGCGACAGCTTCGTGAACGAATCGCGCAACCTGGACGCCTGGACGGACAACGGTTTCCTCAACATTCAGGAGGCGGGCGTAAACCCGGACGTCATCGTGGACAATGCCGTGTGGCCCATCCCCATCGTACGCCGTGAGGACATCCCGCACCGGCTGGAGATGAAACGCTTCGACACGGAGAACACCGTGCACATCAACGCCATCGAAATCGAGGAATCGGCGGACAAGCGCAACAGCGTCATCGAAGGACACCGTACCTCGCTCCGCACTCAGTATGCCCGTATGGCAGGCTTCAACTGGTCACCGACGAAGAACGGCGATTTCACCCCGGTAAACGTCGTATCGACCGGCAACAAGAGTACCATCAACAACACCTACTACGGCTTCAAATTCGAACATTTGTTGCAGCTGGAGACGCAGGCCAACCTGATGAACATGCCTACCGAAGGACGCATCCTGCTGCTGCACCCCTGGCATGCCGCCGACTTGCAGATGCAGGATTTGGAAATGTACAAAAGTATCTTCAACGGGAACAAAGTTTTCTCGTTCAAGGTGTATGTCACGCCGCTCACGCCGCGCTACAACGGCGATACGGGTGTACGTGTGGGCTACGACGACCCGGTGAAATCGACCGACGCCATCGCCTCCACCTTCTACTACCGCGACGCCGTAGGACGTGCGAAGAGCGACTTCGACATGTACTACCGCCTGCGCGATCCTGAATACCGGGGCGATGTCATCGGCTTCAACATGCGGGGCCTGGCACTGCCGATTACAGGCAAGTATCTGGGTGCCATCGTGACGAAGAAAGCGTAATACAACGGTTAACGGTTAGCGGTTAGTAGGCTGACCGTTAACCACTAACCATTAACCACTAATTTTCAATTATTATGAGCTACATCAACACCAAATCAAACCGCAGCTATGACTTCTTCGCACCCTACTCGGAAGAGGGTGAACGCTGCCAACTAATTCCTTTCCCCATTGCCGTGAACTGCCTGCCGGAAGACGACACGCACATCAGGCACGAATGCAACCCGCAGGTGATGACCTTCGGGGCCGATGCCAAGGCCGGTACTTTCGAAGTGGAAACGCTGGTACAGGCAGGCTCCATGATGATTGTCCGCAACGAGGCGGCCTCCAATGCGCAGACCATCGCAGGCGTGGCATGTGCAGCCGGGAAGGTGACCACCCTGATGTGGGACGGGAACGGCTACATTTCCATCGGAGAAACCACCATCGAATAAGGAGGAAGACGTATGGAACCGAGAGGACTGCGCAACAACAATCCCGGCAACATCCGAACGACGAAGGACCGCTGGCAAGGTCTGCGACCGCAGCAGAGCGACCCGGCCTTCTTCCAGTTCACCGAGATGCGCTACGGGTACCGCGCCCTGATCATCACCCTGCAGAACTACCGGCGCAAACACGGATGCCGGACCGTCGCCGACTTCATCCGCCGCTGGGCTCCACCGGTGGAGAACAACACCGACGCCTACGTCCGCCGTGTGTGCCGGGAGATGGACGTGACGGACACCTATGTGCCGGACGTGGACGACAAGGCCACGATGTGCGCCTTTGCCGCCGCCATCAGCCGGGTGGAGAACGGCGTTCCTGCCGACATGGGCGAGGTGGAAGCCGGTTGGAACCTGATTTGATACAAATTAAATTATCATGGCACTGCTGGACATTCTTATGTGGGTACTTCCCTCCGGCTTCCTGGCATCGCTGGGCACGTGGATCCTGTCACGCAAGACCTTCAGTGCGCGCAACCGGAAAGAGCAGGAAGTAATCTACAAGCAGCTGTACGAGAGCCAGGGCGACACGCTGCTCAAGATGGATGAACGTATCACTGAGTTACAAAACCAAAACATCATTATCAATGGCAATTTTGCAAAGATGCAGCGCACGCTGCTTACGGTGGCAACACAGGCTGTGCGTTGCCGTTATTGGGATGTGTGCCCTCTGCGTGGCGAGCTGTCGAAGTACAAGCCGTCTGCAGAAGAGTACAACAGCCGCCCGCGTGGACAGCTCGAGCGTGACCGTCACCGCGGTGACCGACTACGAGCCGGTCCCGATGACGCAGGCGAAACTGAACCTGACTCCGACGGAACTGGAACGGCTGCCGCTGATGCCGATGGACTTCGGGAAGACGGTGGCCGACGGCCACCTGACCCTGAAGGCTGAACCGGACGGACAGGGCGGCATACGGATTACGGCCACCCACCAGGGCGAGGAACGCAAAGTGGAAAAGACCACCACGACCGCCACGAACCGCATCCGCGACGAGTCGGCCACCAGTGACGAGCGGAAGGACACGCAAGGCAGGAGTTATAAGCTCCCGGCCATTCTGCTCGTCGTAGTACTTCTGGCCGTCATTTATTGGCTGGTCAAACACCGGACAACCGGCAATTAACCATTTATCATTAACCATTAACCAACAATTATTATGGCAGACAATAGCAACGGACTTATGTACGGCGTGGCCGAAGTCAAATTCAAGGAGAGCCAGGGCGAAGAAAAGACATTGGGCTGGCTCGACGAAAACGGCGTGCAGTCTGCGGGCAATGCGCCGCAGTTTCTGGACGTATATGCCGCCCAGGTGACGGACGGCCCGGTAGACTCCATCCAGACGAACCCGGGCAGCGATGCCTTCACGATGAACCTCATCCAGCTCAACGCCAAAAGCATGTCCGACGTGTTCGGCGGGAAGGCTGAAACGGACGGTGCCTATACGCCACCGGCCAACTTCGTGAAGACAGGCGTGCTGACCATCAAGATGCACAGCGGACACAGCTTCCGCGTGTTCAACGCCCGCCTGAGCCGCAACGGCTGGCAGAACGGCATGAACATGAGCAGTGTGCTCGCAATGGGCATCCGTGTGGATATGTTGAAGCCCACCGACGGCAAGGAACGCCGCTGGCGCAGCTATCCGCCGGGCGTGGAGCCGGACACCAGTGACCAAACCGCAGACGGAGCAGCAGGATGACGACGAACACGGAACTTGAACTGCTGGCAGCTGTAGCCCTCGCAGACGGGGGCATCAGCCTGCCGCTGTCGCTGACCCTCCGGCGGAAGCCTGTCCGGGTGACGATGAAGATACCGTCGACCCGCAGCCTGATACGCATCAGCCGGATGTACCTGACCATGGGCGTGACGGCGGAGGAGTATGACGGCTATACACTGGAGCAGAAGGCGCGTTTCCTGGTGCTGCACGGAACGGAGGTGAGCCGCACAGTGGCCTACGGCGTGTTGCGCGGTCCCATCCTCGGTCGCCTGCTGAACCGACCGCTGGCCTGGCTGCTGCGCCACAACATGCACCCCGTGGCCATGACCGAGGCCTGGAGGCAGGTGCTGACCTGCATCAACACCGTCCCTTTCGGGACTATTATCGCATCAGCCGAAGCACTGAACAAGATGCAGCCGGTGGTGCAGAGCCAAACAGAAAAAAGGAGTTAACGAAGGGACATACAGAACCTTCCCATAGCCTTTTCGGTATGGTGGGCCAGATAGCGATGGAAACGGGCTGGAGCCTGGACCGCATCCTGGACACGAACGTCGTGATGCTGAACCTGATGATGGCCGACGCGCCACACTATGTGCCGGAACGCGAGCGGAGCATGGCCGACATGATCCGCGAAATGGAAGAACGCGAACGGCAGCGAAACCACCCGCCCCAAACGGAAGAACCTGACAAAGGGGTGGACCCCATGACCTACTTCAGCCGGATGGCTGTACAAGATTAACCGTTTATCATTAACCATTATTGTTATGGCAGTACCTATACAGCTCGAAATTTTCATGAAGGACCTGACCCAGGCCGGACTGCTGTCTGTGGCCAAGAACGTGGAAGGGGCCGAACAGGAAACCCTCTCGCTCATCAAGGCCTTGCAGGAGGTACGTGCCGAATATGTCCGTATCCTGAACGCCAACAAGGAGGCCGGCAAGTCCTACCAGCAGGAGGCGGCCATGGTACAGGCGTTGACCGGACAAATCAAGGGACTGGAAGAAGGACTGAAAG